>JAHLLJ010000225.1 GCA_020444205.1 Deltaproteobacteria bacterium
TAAGCGATGCCGGCAACGAAGCACCCGGCCCCCTGGCTGTGCCGGTACTTATAAAATCCACCAGGCTAGAGCAAGCGCTCCGGCCAGCCAAAATATGAAATCCACCAGAGCCTCGCTGGTGGCGCCGGGAAGCATGTCTCCCCGGCTGAGCACCCGCTGCATGAAAGCCAGGCCGGCGATGGGCAGCAGCAGCAGCAAACACAGCAGCACCGGCGGCCCGGCCAAGGGCGCCAGGATCATCAGCAGGGCCAGGGCGGCCAAAAGCCAATAGACCAGGCGCAGGGTGACCGCCTCGCCCAGCATGATGGGTATGGTTTCCTTGCCCACCACCAAGTCGCCTTGCACGTCCAGCACGTCGAACACCGCACAACGGCAAAACACCAGCACCGCGGTGTAGACAAAGGCCAGGATCAAGGCCGGGAAATTCCAGATGCCAAAACCCACCGCGGGCAGCACCGCCACCACCACTGCCCAGGCTCCGGCGGCGCTCACCGTCTTGGAGCCGGGGATGTCCTTGAGGCTGGCTAACTTCAGGCGACCCCGCATGGACAGGGGCACCACGGGCACCGAGTAGAGGATGCCCAACAGGCTGATGAAGCTGACAATGGCCAAGGGCCACGGACCTATCAACATGCATAGGAACAAGGAAGCGGCAGCGCTGAAGATGCCTGAGCCGATGAGGAAGCGCCGGTGCTTGGTCAAGAACTGGGCCCGGTCCGGGTCGTTGTATTGGCCTGCTTCCTTGTCCAGGAAATGGTTGAGGATGTGCATGGCGTAGATGTAAAAGAACGCGGTGGCCACCAGGGCGGGGTGGGGCACCAGCCCTTGCAGGATGCTGGCCGCGCAGGTCATGCCCGCCGCGCCCAAGGCCACCAAAAGCTGGCTGCGCACGAAAAAGCGGAACACCCGGCGCAGCAGATAGGAGCCATCCCCCTCGCGTTCGCTACGGATGCTGCCCAGCTCCCTAAGCACCCGCTTGATGAGCCAGTTGGGGGCGGAGGCACCGGCGGTGACCCCCACTGTATCCAGATGGGCCAACTCCGCGCGGGGCAGCTCTTCCTCGGTCTCCACCGCGAACACCGGTTTGCCCGATTCGGCGGCCACCTGGGCCAGGCGTTGGGTGTTGCCGCTGTTGCGCCCGCCCACCACCACCACCCCGTCCACCTCACGGGCCAGGCTCTTGACCTCGTCCTGGCGGCGGTGAGTGGCCTCGCAAATGGTCTCGTGCACCTCCACCGGGCCGAAGCGGTGGGTCAACTCCTGCACAATGGCCGCGAAGTTTTCCCCGGTCTGGGTGGTCTGGGCCACCACCACCACGTCGGCCAGCTCGGGCAGCTCAGCCACTTCCGAGGGCCGCGACACCACCCGTCCCCGTCCCCGGGCGTGGCCCAACAGACCCACCACCTCCGGGTGGCTGGCGTCTCCCACGATGACCACGTCGGCCCCGCGCTTGGCCGCCCGGGCGATGATGGCCTGCACCCTGATCACCCGGGGGCAGGTGCCCTCCACGATCTGGCTGAACCCCGCCTGCTTTAAGCGGGCCTTGTCCTGGGGGGGCACTCCATGGGCCCTGATGATCACCGTGCCACCCTGCACGCTGCCCGCCGGAGGTATCTCCTTTAGGGCCCGGATGCCCTTGCTCTTTAAGAGCTCCAACACCTGGGGATTGTGGATCAGGGGGCCGTAAGTATACACCGGCCCCTCGGCGTGGTGGGCCTGTTCCAGAGCCAACTCCATGGCCCGGCGCACTCCCATGCAAAAACCGGCGTGGCGGGCCAGGCGCACCTTCATGCCGCTTGCTCCGGTTGGCGGGGCAGCAACTCCTCGGGCTCCAGGAAGAAGCGGTCGCACAGCTCCCATAGCTGGTCCAAATCGCGGCAGGGCCCGGCCTGGCGGCGGAACTGAGAGGCCCCGGGCAGGCCCCGGGAATACCACATCATGAATTGGCGCACGAAATGGATGGCATGCCCCTCGCCGCCCAGGCCCTTGGCCAGCTCCAGATGCTCGGCCAGGGCCTTACGCTTCATGGCCGGGGTAACCGGCTGGGGCTCCTCACCGGCCAGGCGGGCCAGGGCCCGGGCGAAGATCCAGGGGTCGCCCATGGCCCCGCGGCCGATCATGACCGCCGCGCAGCCGGTTTCTTGGAGCATCTTTACCGCCGCCCTGCCGCTGGTCACATCACCGTTGCCGATCACCGGCACCGGGCACCAGGAAACCAGGCGCTTGATGGCGTCCCAGTCGGCCCGGCCCCCGAATCCCTGGCGGGTGGTGCGGGCATGCAGGGTGATGGCCTGGGCTCCGGCCTTGACCAGGCGGGGGACCAAGTCTTCGGTGATATCGCTGTTTGGCCCCAAGCGGATCTTGGCGCTCACCGGAAGTCTGGAGTTTTGGGCCACCGCGGCCATGATCTCGGCGGCGCGCTGCGGGTCTTCCAAAAGGGCGCTGCCCGCGCCGGGACGGCGCACCTTTTTGGCCGGGCAGCCCATATTCACGTCCAAGGCGTCGGCCCCCAGGGTGCAGACGATGGCCGCGGCCTGGCCCATCTGCTCGGGGTCGGCTCCGAAGAGCTGTAGCACCAGGGGCTTTTCCCCGGGCAGGGACCGGGTTAGGCGCAGGGTTTGGGGCTGACCTCGCAATAGTCCGGGGGCGCTGACCATTTCGCTGTAAACCATGGCCGCGCCCGCCCGGCGGGCCATGAGCCTAAAAGCGGGATTGGACACCCCGGCCATCGGCGCGGCCAGGAATGGTGATTGCAGTGTAAGCCCCAGTAGTTGCATGGGGTTGAGTCTACCTTAGGGCCAATGAACTGTAAACCTGATCCCTTGACATGTGGGCGGCCAAGGACGAACATTTAAACGGCCCCAAACTTGGAAGGTTGGAGGAGATAAAAGTGAGTGGTTCCGGCGGCCAACAGGCCGTATTTGGGCCGGTGCCCAGCCGCAGGCTGGGCCTGAGCCTAGGGGTGGACTTGGTCTATCCCAAAACCTGCCCCCTGGATTGCATCTACTGCGAGCTGGGACGCACCACCGTGCACACCGCCCAGCGGGGTCTTTTCCGCGACGCCGACCAGGTGCTGGCCCAAGTGCAGCAGCGCCTGGCCGAGATGGACACCCCGCCCGATTTCGTGACCCTGGCCGGCAGCGGCGAACCCACTCTGCATTTGGAGCTGGGCCGGGTCATCAGCGAGCTCAAGGCCATGAGCCCCTGCCGGGTGGCGGTGCTCACCAACGGGGTGCTCATGCCCGATCCCCAGGTGCGCCGCGATTTGGCTCTGGCCGATGTGGTGATCCCCAGCCTGGACGCGGTGGACCAAGAAATATTTGAACGCATCAACCGGCCCGCTTCTGGGCTTATAATAGACGAGATCATAGAGGGCCTTAAGGCCTTTGCCCGCGAGTTCGGCGGGCGCCTGTGGCTGGAGGTCCTGTTGGCCTCGGGTATCAACGACTCCCCGGAGCATCTGGCCGCACTGGCGGCTACGGCCCGGGATATCGGGCCCGAGTTGGTACAGCTCAACACGGTGATCCGCCCTCCGGCAGTGCCCGGAGTGGGGGCCCTGTCCCTGGAGCGCCTGGAAGAGATAGCAGCGGGCTTCGGCCTGCCCTGCACGGTCACCGCCCCGCCCCGGGCGCTGTCCACCGGCGATCGGGGTGACCTGGAGCGCCAGGTGTGTGAAATGACCCGGCGCAGGCCCTGCACCATTTCCGACGTTGCGGCCATGGCTGGGGTGCAGCCCCAGCGGGCCGAGCGCCTTTTGCACGAGTTGGCCCGCCAGGGCAAGGTGCGGGCGGAAGATTTCGGGGGCGAGGTTTTTTATCGCGGTTTGTAGATTCAGCAAGAAAGGTGCGGCATGAGCGAATCCTCCGTTAGCTCGCAAGTGACGGATAAAGGCAAACTTTATCTGGGCCTGGACGTGGGCTCGGTCAGCCTGGACACGGTGGTTTTGGACGGCGAGGGCCAAATTCTTTTGGCCAGCTACACCCGCACCAAGGGACGCCCCCTGGCCGTGGCCACCCAGGTTTTACAAGGTGTGTTGCAACGCTTTGGCCGCGAGAACTTTGCCGCGGTGGCGGTCACGGGAAGCGGAGCCCCCACCCTGGCCCCTCTGCTGGGCAGCGAGGTGGTCAACGAAATCATCGCCGCGGCCCGGGGAGTGCAAAAGCTTTGCCCCCAGGCCCACACGGTTATCGACATGGGCGGCGAGGACGCCAAGCTCATTCTGGTGAGCCCCGGCCCGGACGGGGCGCTGCGCATCGAAGACTTTGCCATGAACACCATGTGCGCGGCGGGCACCGGCTCCTTCCTGGACCAGCAATCTCACCGCTTGCAGCTGACCATCGAGCAATTTTCCGAGATAGCTCTCAAAAGCGCCAACCCGCCCCGCCTGGCCGGTCGCTGCAGCGTGTTCGCCAAGAGCGACATGATCCACTTGCAGCAGGAAGCCACCCCGGATTACGACATCGTGGCCGGGCTGTGCTTTGCCATGGCCCGCAACCTCAAGTCCAACATCGCCAAGGGCAAGAAGGTGGTGCCGCCGGTGGCCTTTATCGGCGGAGTGGCGGCCAACCAGGGGGTGCACCGGGCCCTCAAGGAAATTTTGAAGCTCGAGGACGACGAGTTTTTGGTGCCCCCGGACTTTGGCTGCGTGGGCGCCCTGGGCGCGGCCCTGTTCGCCCAGGACAAGGGCCTGGTGGCACCCCTGACCGGGCTTCAGGCCCTTGAGCAGCGGGCGTCCGAGGTGGCCGGCGAGACCAAGCGCCTGCCCAAGCTCAAGCTGGGCGAGCATCACGGCAAGGATCTGCAAAAGATCCAGGTGCCCGAGGGCCGGCTAACCGGCTATCTGGGGGTGGACGTGGGCTCCATCTCCACCAATGTGGTGGTCATCGATGAGCAGGGCAACGTGCTCTCCAAGCAATACCTGCTCACCGCCGGGCGGCCCCTGGAGGCGGTCAAGGAGGGGCTGCGCCTGGCCGGGGCTGAGATAGGTGACCGGGTAACCATCCTTGGCGCGGGCACCACCGGCTCGGGCCGCTACCTCACCGCCGACTTCATCGGGGCGGACATCGTGCGCAACGAGATCACCG
>JAHLLJ010000226.1 GCA_020444205.1 Deltaproteobacteria bacterium
GGTCTACGCCAAGAGCGTGCGCGTGGGCGGCGACAAGATGGACGAGGCCATCCTGCAGTACATCAAGCGCAAGCACAACCTGCTCATCGGTGAGCGCACCGCGGAGATGATCAAGACCACCATCGGCAACGCCTACGTGGACTCGGCGTCCAACCCCGAGCCCAAACCGGAACCGGTGGACGAACAAGGGGAAGAGGAAGCCCAGCCGGCTCAGCCCGACTCCATCGAGGTAAAGGGCCGCGATCTGATCACCGGCATCCCCAAGACCCTCAAGATCACCGCCGAGGAGGTGCGTCACTCCATCACCGAGCAGATCGACGCCATCGTGGAGACGGTGAAGATCGCCTTGGAGCAAACCCCGCCCGAGCTGGCCGCGGACATCGTGGACAACGGAATCGTGCTCACCGGCGGCGGCGCCCTGCTCAAGGGCCTGGACGCCCTGTTGGCCAAGGAGACCCAACTGCCCATTGCCATCACCGAGGACTCCCTGTCCACGGTGGTGCTGGGCTCGGGCAAGGCCTTGGACAACCTCGACCTCCTCAAAGAGGTCATGATCAGATAACCGCCGCCGGAGCACTTCGGCGGCATCCAGGTTACGGCTGCAACATTTTAGTCATGATGCCGTGAATTTTTTCCGCAAGTATCGCGTGCCCATCATCGTGGGCCTCTTTATGCTAGGGGCTTTGGCCTACTTTTCCTTCAGCGCCGGCAAAGGCGTGGAGCGCATCCCCGCCGGGCGTTACCTGTTGGAGTTGACCGGCCCGGTGCAGCGGGGCATCACCGGGGTGGGCCAGTGGTTCAACTCCATCTGGCGCCACTACTTCGCCCTGGTGCAGGCCTCCGAGGAAAACGACCGCCTAAAAAATGAGCTGGCCGCGCTCAAGCAGCGCACCGTGGACCGCGACGAGCTGGAGCTGGCCAACCGGCGGCTCAGGAAGTTATTGGATTTTAAGAAAGACCTGGCCTATCCCATGGTGGCCGCCGAGGTGGTGGGCACCGATCCCAGCTCCCAGTTCAAGACGGTGATCATCAACAAGGGCGCCACCGACGGGGTGAAGCCTTTGATGCCGGTGGTCTGCGCCCAGGGGGCGGTGGGCCGGGTCATCTGGTCCAGCCCCCACTACGCCAAGCTGCTTATGCTCATCGACCCCAACTCCGGGGTGGACGTCATCGTGCAGCGCTCCCGGGCCAGAGGGGTGGCCGAGGGAGCCCCGGACGGCGGCTTGCGCCTGAAATACGTAATCCACACCGAGGATGTGGCCCTGGGAGACAAGGTTCTTACCAGCGGCGCCGCCGGGGTTTATCCCAAGGGCGTGCTGGTGGGCACCGTCTCCGACGTGCGCCAAGGGCCGGGCGGGGTGTTTCAGTTGGTTCAAATAAATCCGGCGGTGGATTTTGGGCGCTTGGAAGAGGTGCTGGTCATCCTGCACCAGCGCCGGTTGGACCAATAGGTGTTGTGGCCATGACGCGCTACCATACTATATGGAGCCTGGCAAGGAGAGCCCGCGGGGCTCCTCCGGGTTCGGCGGAGCTGCTGTGAAGCGCGGTGAGCCCAACCGCTGGCCCCGGGCCCTGGGCACCTCGGTGATGGGCCTGCTGTTTGCGGTGTTGGGCACCACCGCCTTTTCCTGGTGGGCGCTGGGTCCCCTTCGCCTGGAGCCCATCATCGTGCTGGTGGTCTCGGCGGGCTACCGCCTTCCCCTGGTGCTGGGCTTCGTGGTGGTCATGTTCCTGGGCTACGTGGCCGATCTGATCTCCGGCGGGGTCATGGGCCAGAGCGTGGTGATCTTCACCATAATCTACGTGATCTGCCAGCTGGCCCGGCGCAAGCTGGATATAGCCTCCTGGCCCTTTCAGATGCTCTCGGTGGGGGTGCTCACCATTGTGGACCACCTGCTCACCGCCGGGGCGGTCACCCTTACCGTGACCTCTTACGTGCCGCCGGTGAACCTGCCCCTTTTGCTTTTGGCCCAGGCCCTTATCAACGCCCTGACCGCTCCCCTGTTCTTCGGGCTCAACGAGGGCCTGGTGGGTATCTTGGGCCGGCTTTGGCCCGCTGAACGCAAGGTGGCTCCATGAGCCTTAGCCAGATTTCCAAACCAGCCTCCGTGGGAGGGCGCGGCCTGGAGCCGGGGGAAAACCCCAATGTGCGCATGGCCCTGCTCACGGCCGCGGTGGTGGTGGGCCTGGCTATTGTGATACTCCTGGGCCGCCTGTGGTACCTTCAGCTTCTCCGGGGCGAGCATTTCCGCCTGCTCAGCGAAAACAACCGCATCCGCCTGGTGGACCTGCCCCCCAGCCGGGGCCTTATCTTTGACACCGATGGCCGTCTGCTGGCCGACAACCGCCCGGCCTTCACCCTGGCGGTGGTGCCCGAGGACGTCAGCGACTGGATCACCCTCACCCACCGTTTGCACAACCTGGTGGGCCTGAGCCCCGAAGAGGTGGCCAAGGCTCGCCACGCCGCCCAGGGCGCGCCGCCCTTCAAGCCGGTGGTGCTGCGCAACCACCTGGACCGCCACCAGTTGGCCCTGGTGGAGACCTTCCGCTACGAGCTGCCCGGGGTCAAGGTGCTGGTGCGTTATCAGCGGGCCTATCTGGCCCCCCGCCTGGCCGCCCACGTCATCGGCTATTTGGGCGAGATCAACAAGCGGGAGCTGCAAAAAAGCAACAGGGCGGTGTACCGCATGGGCGACTGGGTTGGCCGCTATGGTCTGGAAAAGAGCCGGGAGCGGGTGTTGCACGGCCGCCGGGGCGCCCGTCAGGTGGAAGTGGACGCCATGGGCCGCGAGATAAAGCTGCTCAAGGAGGTCCCGGCCAGCCGGGGGGCGGACCTGACCCTGTCCATAAACCTGGACCTGCAAAAGGCGGCGGCCAAGGCCCTGGGGGACCGGGCCGGGGCGGTGGCCGCCCTGGACCCGCGCGACGGACGGGTGCTGTGTTTGTACTCCAGCCCCACCTTTGACCCCAACGACTTTATCACCGGCATGAGCTCCAGGCAGTGGAAGGAGCTGGCCGAGGACCCCAAGCACCCTCTCAAGGACCGCGCCATCAGCGGCATGTACCCGCCGGGCTCCACCTACAAGATCATCACCTCTGCCGCCGGCCTGGCCGAAAAGGCCATCAACCTCACCACCCGCTTCTTCTGCGCCGGGCAGATTCCCTTTGGCCGCCGCTACTACCGTTGCTGGGCCTACAAGAAGGGCGGCCACGGATACACCGATATCCACAAGGCCATACGCGAATCCTGCGACGTGTTCTTTTACAAGACCGGGCTCAAGCTGGGGGTGGACCGCCTGGCCAAGTGGGCCCGGGCCTTTGGCCTGGGGCGGCCCACGGGCATAAGCCTGCCCCACGAGGCCCCCGGTCTGGTGCCCGACTCCAAATGGAAAAAGAAGCGCTTCAAGGAGCCCTGGCAGGAGGGCGAGACCCTGTCGTTGTCCATCGGCCAGAGCTTCACCCTGGTCACCCCCCTGCAGATGGCCCGCATGACCGCGGTGGTGGCCAACGGCGGCATGCTGGTCACCCCCACCCTGGTCAAGACGGTGACCCCGCCCGGGGGCCGGCCGGTGCCCGCCCCCGAAGCGGTTAAGGCTAGGGTGCCCATTGCCCCCGAGCATCTGCAGACCATTGCCAAGGGCCTGAGCGCGGTGGTCAATGAGCCCCACGGCACCGCCCGCCGAGCCAAGCTGCCGAACATCACCGTGGGCGGCAAGACCGGCACCGCCCAGGTGGTGAGCCTGAAGTTCGAGAAGTCCTTTGGCGATGAAGAGAACGTGCCCTGGAAGTACCGCTCCCACGCCCTGTTCGTGTCCTACGCCCCGGTGGAGAATCCCGAAATCGCGGTGGGCGTGGTGGTGGAGCACGGCGGCCACGGCGGCTCCGCCGCCGCCCCGGTGGCCACGGCGGTGATGCGCGCCTACTTCGGCATCCCCGAGCCCGAGCCCAAGACTCCGCTCAAGGTGATCGCCAAGCCCAAGCCCAAACCCAAGCCTAAGGCCAAAAAGAAGCCGGCCGGTACGGGAGGGGGCGCATGATAGACCGCCGCCTGGTATCGAGCTTTGACTGGCTGCTGCTGTTGGTGGTGCTGGCCCTGGGGGCCTGCGGCATCGTCAATCTGTATTCGGCGGCCAGCTCTTTCACCGGAACGGGCATGGCCGTGTATCTTAAGCAGGCCTACTGGCTGGGCATGGGGCTGGCGGTCATGCTGGCCGTGGCCATGATCGGCCCCCAGCGCCTGAGCACCATCGCCTACCCCTTTTACATCCTGGTGGTAATACTGCTCACCGCGGTGCTGTTCTGGGGCAAGGTCATCGGCGGCAGTCAGCGTTGGCTGGCCCTGGGCCCCATGGTGATACAGCCCTCGGAGCTGGCCCGCCTGGCCGTGGTTTTGGTGTTGGCCGCGTTTTTCCAGCGCCGCGACCAGTCAGAGCCCTACCGCCTGCACCAGCTTCTGTTGCCCGTGGGCCTGGCTCTGGTCCCTGCCCTGTTGATCCTCAAAGAGCCCGATTTGGGCACCTGCCTGCTGGTGCTCATGGTGGCGGCCAGCGTCATCCTCATCAACGGGGTCAAGCTAAGGGACCTGGCCATCGCCGGGGGCGGCCTGGTGGTTGCCCTGCCCCTGTTGTGGCGCTTTATGAAGGACTATCAAAAGCAGCGCATCTTCAGCTTCCTGGATCCGGAGAGCGACCCCCTGGGCGGAGCCTATCACCTTATCCAATCCAAGATCGCGGTGGGCTCGGGGCAGTTCACGGGCAAGGGCTTCTTGGCCGGAACTCAGAGCCAGCTTCATTTCCTTCCCGAGCAGCACACCGACTTTGCCTTTTCGGTGCTGGCCGAGGAATGGGGATTCATCGGCGGCATGGTGGTGCTCCTGCTGGTGGCGGCCATCGTCTACCGGGGCATAGCCACCGCCTACCGGGCCAAGGACCGCCAGAGCCTGCTTATGGTCATCGGCGGCACGGCCATGATCTTCTGGCCCGCGGTCATCAACGTGGGCATGGTGTTGGGCCTGTTCCCGGTGGTGGGCATCCCCCTGCCCTTTGTCAGCTACGGCGG
>JAHLLJ010000227.1 GCA_020444205.1 Deltaproteobacteria bacterium
ACCGGCGCCAAGATGCGCCAGGCCCTGTTCAACATATTAGGCCCCCGGGTGGCCGGCGCCCGGGTGGCCGACCTTTTCGCGGGCAGCGGGACCCTGGGCCTGGAGGCCCTGAGCCGGGGGGCGGCGGAGTGTCTGTTCGTTGAAAAAAGCCACCCCACCGCCAAGGTGATCCAGGCCAACCTGGCCGCCCTGGGCCTGCGGGGGCAGGGCTGGGTAATGGCCACGGGCCTGGAGGCCGCCTTCGGAGCCCTAAAGGCCGCCGCCCCCTTTGCCCTGGTGCTGGCCGACCCGCCTTACGGCAAAGGCCAAGTGGCCCGCCTGCTGGAGTTGGCCGCCCAGGGATGGCTGTTAACCCCTGACGGGCTGTTGATAATTGAGCACTCGCCCAAGGAGGCCCCTCAGGCCCCGGGCGGGCTGGAAACGATAGACCACCGCAAATATGGCCAGAGCGAGTTGAGCTTCTTCTCCCCAGCCAGCGATTCAAAAGGGAAAGACAAATGAAAACCGCTATCTATCCCGGCTCTTTCGACCCCATAACCAACGGACATCTCTCCATCTTGCATCGCGGCTTGGAGATATTCGACGAGGTGGTGCTGGCGGTAGCGGTAAACCCCGAGAAAAGCGGCCTGTTCCCCATCCCCGAGCGGGTGGAGATGATCAAAGAAGTAATCGCCGACATCCCCGGGGCCTCGGTGGAGACCTTTGACGGCCTGCTGGTGGACTACGTGCTGGCCCACGGCACCAACGTGATCCTGCGTGGGCTCAGGGCCTTGTCTGATTTTGAGTACGAGTTCCAGATGGCCCTGATGAACCGCAAGCTCAACCGCGAAGTGCAGTCGGTGTTTTTGATGACCGACTACAAGTGGTTCTACGTAAGCTCCACCATCATCAAGGAAGCGGCCATGTTGGGCGGGGACATCAACGGCCTGGTGCCTTCCAGCGTCTCCCAGCGGCTCAAGGAAAAATTCGCGGCCAAGCAGGCCCAGGAAAAGGCTGATCTAAGCTAGCCTTCCTCTTTTTCCCCGAAAATCTGGGCCGAGAAGATGAGAATCTCGGTGTCCGGATCGCGCCAGCAGCCCGGTTGCAGGCCCGCTTTAATGCAGGTCTGATCCAGAAAGGTGTCGCGGTCCCAGCCATACTCGGTGGCCACCTGGGGCAGCAGCACCCCCCGGCCCCGGGGGCTGACGATGTATATGCCGTGGGTGCCCACCTTTATCTCACTCACGTCGTTGATGCGCCTGAGCGGGCTCAGCACGCTGATTTCCAGGTCCACCTGATCCAGCTCTTGCCCGCTAAGCGGCGGGAAGCGGGGGTCCTGGCTGGCCGCGGCCACGGCCATGTCCTCGATCAACTCGGTGAGGGGTTCTTCGGAGAAGAAATTGCCGATGCACCCGCGCAGGCGGCCCTGTTTGTGCAGGGTGACAAAAGCGCCGCGTTTCATGTCCGGGCGGGGCAGCTCCTCCTGGGCGGGGCCGGTACCCTCACGCCCCACCAAACGGGATATGCGCTCCCTGGCCAATTTCAGGAGGGCTTTTTGCTCTTTCGGGCTGAGTTCGTGCTCGCTCATGGTCAAACTCCCCAATTTTGCACCGGCGCGCCGGGACGCAGCCCAGCCCGCCAGGCAAGATAGTGACTAAGGATCAGGCCGTGGTCGAAACACAAGGGCTGGGGCGGCTCGGCCGGGTCAAAGGCCCGGGCCAGGGCAGCGTCGTCGCCCCCCCGGGGCTCGCCCGAGGCCCGTCCCACGAAAACCACCGAGAGGTTGTGCTGCCTGGGATCGCGGCCCGGGTCGGAGTAAGCCCCCAAAACGGCCACCAGCTCCACGGTAAGGCCGGTTTCCTCGGCCGCCTCGCGCCTTGCCGCCGTCTCCAGGCTCTCGCCGTAGTCCACGAATCCCCCGGGCAGGGCCCAGCCAAGAGGCGGGTTGGCCCGCTGAACCAGCACGATGGGCCGTCCGGGCTCATCCAACTCGATGATCACATCAACCGTGGGATAGGGGTTGCGCGGGTCAGGGCTCACTTGTCGCCCTCCTGTTTGTGGGGCGGCTCCCGGCGGCGCATGTAATATTCACAGCGGCCCTCGCACGCGGGCAGCAGCAGCAGGCAAGACACCAAATGCTGGTGTTGACACAAGGGGCCGGCCCCGGATTTGGGCACGTAGCGGGGGCAGGACAAGCGGGTGATCTGGTCCAGGTTCTTTTGGATAACGTGGCGGCGGGCCACCTCGCGGTCAGCCTCGTCGGCCAGGTTTTTCAGCCGGTCCAGGCGATCCATGGTTGCGGCCCCCACTTTGCGCCGCTGCTCCAAAAGAGTGCAGCGGGAGGCCTGGGAGTCCTCGGGGCTGATCGTGCGAGTGCAGCGCCGCCGGGTGTAATAGGCGCAATTTTGCCCACCCAGGCGCTGCAGCTCGGCCACCTCGCCTAGCCCCCTTCTTGGTTCAAGCGGCTCACCGGGTCTCCGGCCTTGACCTCGCCGGGATTGAGCACGCGCACGAAGATACCCTGGCGGGGCATGATGCAGTCGCCCACCAACTTGCGGATCTCGCAACCGGCGTGGCACTCCTTGCCGATTTGGGTCACCTCCACCTCCACGTCGCCCAGCTTCAGGCGGGTGCCGATGGGCAGGGTGTGCAGCTCAAGCCCCTGGGTGGTGATGTTCTCGGCAAAGTCGCCGGGATTGACGTCAGCGCCTTTGTTGCGCATGAAGTCGATGGACTCCATGGCCAGCAGGGACAGCTGACGATGCCAGGGTCCGGAGTGAGCGTCGCCCACCAGCCCCACGTCCGGCTCCAGGCAACCGGAGGATACGGGCTTTTTGACCACGCCTTTGGTAGAACTTATATTAACCGAGATTATTTTGGGTTGATCCATGGCCTCTTACCTTAAAAGGAATCTTAGATTTGAGCTTATCGCCGCCCCCAAAGCACGTCAAGGCCGCTGAGCCCCCTCTGGGCGGGCCCTTGCCCGGGCAGGGGGTGGTGCTGGCCGGGGTCAGCGGCGGCTCGGACTCGGTGGCCCTGGCCCGCCTGCTTTCCCTGGCCGCCCCAAAGCACGGCTGGCGGCTGGCTCTGGGCCACGTGGATCACGCTCTCAGGCCCGAATCAACCGACGACGCCCACTTTGTGGCCGAGCTGGCCGGCGAGCTGGGCGCGGCCTATTTCCTTCAAAAAGTAACCCTGGATTGTCAGGGACGCTCCCTGGAAGACGTGGCCCGCCAGGCAAGGCGCCAGGCCCTGATGCAAATGGCCGCCCAGGCCGGGGCCGAGGTGATAGCCCTGGGCCACACTGCCGGGGACCAGGCCGAAACGGTGCTCATGCGCCTGCTGAGCGGCACCGGCCCCTCGGGTATCGCGGCCATGCGCCCCTGGAGCCCACCCTGGTGGCGCCCCCTGCTGGCACTCAACCGGGAAGAGCTGCGCGCCTGGCTAAAAGCCCAGGGCCACCCCTGGCGCGAGGATCAGACCAACCAGAACCTGGAGTTTTTACGCAATCGGGTGCGTCACCGCCTCATGCCCCTGGCCCAAGAACTGGTAAACCCCAGGGCGGAACAGGCCTTGGCCCGCCTGGCCTCCTTGGCCGCCGAAGAGGAAGACCTGTGGGAGCAGTGGTGCCGGGAGCAAGAGGGCACGGTGTTGCTGCGCCAGGGCACCAGCCTGGTCTTGCGGGCCGAGCCGCTGGCGGCCATGCACCCGGCACGGCGCCGCCGCCTGCTGCGCCATGCCATGGACCTCCTCACGGGCCAGGGTCAGCACCTGCTGGCCTTGCATGTGGAACAAATGCTGGAGCTGTTGGCCGGAGCGCCGGGACGCAAGCTCACCCTGCCCGGAGGGCTCATGGCCTGGCGGGAAGCCGAGGCCCTGCGCCTGGACCGGGCCGACCCGCCCCCCTGCCCCAGCCTGCTGCTGCACGGCCCGGCCACGGTGTCCCTGCCCCATTTGGGGGCCAGCCTGCGCCTGGAGCTGGTAAAACAAAAGCCGCCAATCGCCGGCCGGGGCCCCCAGGCCTGCTTGCCCGCCCAGGCGGTGCGCTGGCCTTTGGAACTTCGTCCGGCTAGGCCCGGCGAGCGCTTTCATCCCTTGGGCGCGCCGGGCGGCAAGCGGCTGAGCCGCCTGCTCATAGACCGCAAGGTGCCCCAGTGGTGGAGGGCGCGCACCCTTATCCTGGCCGACCGGGAAGGCCCCTGGTGGGCCGCTCCCTGGGCCGTGGCCGAACGGGCGCGCCTAAAAGGCACTGAAAGCACCTATTTGAGACTCAGTTTCGTTGACACTCCCCAAGGGTGACCATATACTATGAATTTTAATCATTATGGGCGCTTGTTGCGCCGGGCCCTCTGGGCGCCGCTGGAGATAGTCTGTTGAATCCCTTATACAAAAACCTGGCCCTCTGGCTGGTCATCAGCCTGATGATGGTCCTGTTGTTCAACTTTTTCAACCGGCCCGAACCGGGCAGCGAAAAACTGCCCTACTCCGAGTTTTTGACGGCGGTGGAAAAAGGCCAAGTCACCAGCGTGGAAATTCAGGGCAAAGAGGTGCGCGGCTGGTCCAGTGACGGCAAGCGCTTCCGCACCTACTCTCCGGACGATCCCAAGCTCATCAGCGACCTGAGGGCCAAGGACGTGAAGATAACGGTCAAGCCCGAGGATGATTCGCCGTGGTACATGTCCGTCCTGGTTTCCTGGTTCCCCATGCTCCTTTTGATCGGCATCTGGATATTCTTCATGAGGCAGATGCAGATGGGAGGGGGCAAGGCCATGAGCTTCGGCAAGAGCCGGGCTCGCTTGCAGACCGAGCCGGAAGGCAGGCGCATCACCTTTGACGACGTGGCCGGGGTGGAAGAAGCCAAGGAAGAGCTCACCGAGATCATCGAGTTTCTACGCGATCCCAAGAAGTTCACCCGACTGGGTGGGCGCATCCCCAAGGGCGTGCTGTTGGTGGGCGGGCCGGGCACCGGCAAGACCCTGATGGCCCGGGCCATCGCCGGCGAGGCCGGGGTGCCCTTCTTCTCCATCAGCGGCTC
>JAHLLJ010000228.1 GCA_020444205.1 Deltaproteobacteria bacterium
TGCAGCCAGCGCACCCCGTTGCCCAGCACCGCGCAGGTGAGCACCGCCGCCTCGGGCGACATCTCCTCGCTTATCTTGTGCAGCATGGCCCTGGGGTGGATGTACATGTAGTCGGCATAAGCGCCAAACAAGTGGGGCGGCTCGGCGCAGGAGAGCATGGAGCCGTAGGTGTAGAAGTTTTGGCAAAGGGTGTAGCGGCCTTCCAGGCAGGGGCGGCACTTGCCGCAGCCAAAGGCGTATTCGATGATTACCCGGTCGCCCTCCTTCACCCCGTGGCGTTTCTGGGCCGCCTGGCCCATCTTGAACACCCGGCCCACGATCTCGTGGCCCAGGATTATGGGATAGGGCCGCGTGCCCCGGGCGGACTTGCCTTTGAAGATACCGGGATCGGAGCCGCACACTCCCACCATCTCCAGCTTGAGGATACCGTCCTCCTCGCCGATCTCGGGAAGGGGATACTCGCGCATCTCCAGCTTGCCGGGCTCGACGGCCACCACCGCGCGGGTTTTCATGCTTGGGCCTCCTTTTGAGTTTGGCGGTCATAGGTGCCCGGCGTATTTTCCAGGTCCTCCCTCTCCCGCAGCTTGTTTTTCACCACCCGGTTCATGGCGTTTTTGGGTAGGGCGTCCACGGCCAGCCAAAAACGGGGCACCTTGAAGTCGGCCAGACAGCTTTGGCAGTGGGCGATCAAGGCCTCCCAGCCCGGCTGGGCCCCATTGGCCCGCACCACAAAGGCCATGATCTCCTCCTCGCCCACCGCGTCCGGAGGCATGACCCCCAGCACCGCCGCCTCGGCCACCATCTCCGAGGCGGCCAGGGCGTTCTCCACCTCCACCGCGCCGATGTTCTCGCCCTTCTTGCGGATCACATCCTTGCCCCGGCCCAGGAAGTAGACCCATGCCTCCTCGTCCATGCGGCCCCGGTCCCCGGTGTGCAGCCACCCGCCCTTCAGGGCCTCAGCCGTGGCCTGCGGATCCTTGAAGTACTCCTTCATCACCGCCTGGTTGCGCAGCACGATTTGCCCGGTCTGGCCGGGGGGCAACGGCTGGTCCTGCTCATCCACGATGGCCACTTCGTTGGTCAGTCCCGGCCAATCAGGCACCATGGGCACGCCCACCGAGGCGTCCTTGACCGGCTGGTCCAAAACCCCCATGAGGGCCAGGGGAGCTTCGGTGAGGCTGTAGAGGGTTTGCAGCTTCACCCCGAAGCGCCGCTCAAAGTCGGCGTAGTGGCCCTTGGGCGCTCCCCCGGCCACCACCAGCTCCACCGGGTTGTCCGCGTCGTCGTCCTGGGGTGGGCGGTTGTAGAGGATAGTAGTCAGGGGCAGGAGCATCACCACCTTATTCACCCGGTGCTCACGGGTCCAGCCCCACATGCGCGAGGCGCTGAACTTCTCGGCCAATACAAAGGTGGCTCCCTTGTACAGGGTGCCCAGGCAGGAGTAGTACTGGGCATTGACATGGAACAGGGGGTTGGCGGTGAGCAGGCGGTCCTGGGGCTCAAGGCCGCAGGTGCGGGCAAAGGAGGCGGCGGTGCGCAAATAGTTGCCGTGCGTGTGCACTACCCCCTTGGGGAATCCGGTGGTGCCCGAGGTGTAAAGAATCCCCGCCGGGTCGTCCAGGTCCAGCTCCACCCGGGGCGGCGCCTCGGGGGGCAGACCAAAGAAATCCTCGGTAGGGACCAAGCCGCTTTCCGGCGCCAGGCCCACCCCCAGCCAGTGGGCCACGCCGGGGCATTGGGCCCGCAGCTCGGGCAACAGGGGCAAGGACTGCTCGCCCACCAGCACCATCTTGGTTTCCGAGTGGTTTACGATGTAAGCCACCTCCGTGGCGGTAAGGCGCAGGTTCACCGGCACCAGCACCGCCCCCAGCTTGAGGATGGCCCACCACAGCCAGATGAACTCCGGCGAATTGCCCACCAGCATGGCCGCCTTTTGGCCCGGCCCCAAGCCCAGGGCCCGAAGCCCCTGGGCTGCCTGGTTGACCCGCTCATTCATTTCCGCAAAGGAGAACGAGCGTCCTGCGAAAACCAGATACTCCTTGGCGCCCAGTTCAACGGCGCGCTCCTCTATCAACTCACGAAGGTTTTGCATGCCTTGCTCCTAAGCTGCTAATGCCGTATCGGGCCCTGTCTTGCGGGCCTGATAGTTGGTGAAGGCATAAATCAAGCCCAGCAAGGCTCCGCCCAACAGGTCGCTTTGCAGCCCGGGCATGATCAGGCCGAAGGCCGCGGCCAGCAGGGCCAGGCGCAGCAGCAGGTTTAGGCGGTAGTTCATAAAGCCCATTAGCGACGAGCCGATGGCAACGCAGCCCAGAGTGGCGCTGATAAAGGACAAAACAATGGCCCACCAGGCACCCTGCCAGATCAACACCGGATGATAGACAAATATAAAGGGCACGATGTAGGCGATGATGGCCAGGCGCATGGACTCGAAGCCGGTGGGAAAGGGTTTGGACCCGGACACGCCCGCGGCGGCAAAGGCAGCCAGAGCCACCGGCGGGGTTATGCAGGAAAGGCAAGCGTAGTAGAACACGAACATGTGGGCCGCCAGGGGAGCCACCCCCAGGTCCACCAACACGGGCCCGGCCAGGATAATGGTGAGGATGTAGGCCGCCGAGGTGGTGAGCCCCATGCCCAGCACCAATGAGGCCACCATAACAAAGACCAGCGACAGGATGAGGCTGCCGCCCGAGGCCTGGATGACCAGGCTGGAAAACTTCAGCCCCAGGCCGGACTGGGTGACGCAGCCGATGACGATGCCCGCGCAGGCGCAGGCCAGGGCCACTTCCAGGCTGCCCTTGGCGCCCTTTTCCAAGGCTTCCAAGATGGCGCGCGGCCCCATGCGAGTTTCCTTCTTGAACCAGCTTATCACCACCACCGCCACCAGGGCCCAGAGGCCGGCCTTCATGGGCGAATAGCCCTGCACCAGCAAAATCACCAACAACACCGCCGGCAGCAGCAGGTGTCCGCCCTCCTTGATGGTCTTGAACAGTCTGGGCAGCTCCGAGCGATCCAGCCCCCGAAGGTCCCGCCGCCGGGCTTCCAGGTGCACCATGTAGATGAGGGCGAAGAAGTAGAGCACCGCCGGGATCAGGGCGGCCTTGCACACGGCCAGGTAGGTCACGCCCAGCATGTCGGCGATGATGAAGGCGGCCGCGCCCATGACCGGAGGCATGAACTGGCCCCCGGTGGAGGCCACCGACTCGATGGCCCCGGCGAACACCGGGCGGTAGCCGATCTTCTTCATCAAAGGGATGGTGAACGAGCCGGTGCTGACCACGTTGGCCACCGCCGAGCCGGAGATGGAGCCGAAGGTGGCGCTGCTCAGGACCGCCACCTTGGCCGGGCCGCCGCGCAGGTGCCCGGCCAGGGCGTTGGCGAACTTTATGAAAAACTCGCCGGTGCCCGAGGCCACCAAAAAGGCCCCAAAGAGTATGAAGATGAAAATGAAGCTGGCCGACACTCCCAAGGGGATAGTGAACAAACCCTCGGTGGTCAGGTACTGGTAGCTGATCAGTTGCTCCAGATCGATGAGCCGGTGCCCCCACATGCCGGGGATGTGATGACCAAACAAGGTGTAGGCAATGGCCACAATGGTGATTATGGGCAGCGAGGGCCCCATCACCCGGCGGGTGGTCTCCAGCACCAATAAGATGACCAAGCCGCCCAGCCAAAGGTCGGTGTCGGTGGCCGCGCCGCCCCGGGACACCAGGTCCTTGTAAGTGGCCACAATGTGCAACAGCGAGGCGGCCGATGCGGCGATGAGCAGCCAGTCCCATATTCGCAGGTAAAAGGGATAGGACCCGCCGGACATGCTGCGGGCCACGGGGAAGATCAACAACACCAGGGCGGCGGCGAACAGCAAGTGGATCGGCCTCTGCACCATGGCCGAAAAAAGTCCGAACTGTGCGGTGTACAAATGGAAAGCGCTCATCCCCAAAGCCACCACGGTGATGGCCCAGGCGGTGATGCTTTTGGAGCTATTGCTGGGCATGACGGTACCTAATCCTTATTTTTTCGCGGCGCATTACAAACCCTGAAACTCACCAAAGTGCGGGGGGCGACGTAGTTCACCAGCCTGATGCGCTTGCCCCGCAGGATGAGGGTGTGATTAGCCATGTCCGGGGAGCCCTGCATGAAGTGGACTTCCCGGCGGGGTTCATTGATGTTGCGCAGCTCGCCCACCCCGTCCGGGCGTAGATGAAAGTCGTGGTACTCAAAGCCCTCGCCATTGAGGTTGGACTTGAAGGTCATGTGAGTCAGCAAAATGCGGCCCGGAGCCAGGGCGCGGTAGTGCTCGGCGAAAAAGGCGCGGTCGTAAGAGTGCAGGAACCACACCGTAAAGGCCTCTCCCCGGGCTATGGGCACGCTAAGCGCCACCCGCCCGGTGTCGGTCTCCACCAGGTTGAGCACCAGGCCGGGCTTGGCCGCCGGGCTTGCCGAAACCCAGGCAAGCACCAGCAGCAGGGCCCCGGCCAAACTCATCAGCCGCTGTATGGGGGAGCGGGCCGCCTTGGCGTGGGCTAAAGGCGGCCGCGCTCCCCTGGCTTTGGTTTCTTTTGAGCGCAAGGCGAATCCTTACTTGAGAATCCCGCGCTCCTTGAAGAACTTGACCGCCCCCGGATGCAAGGGGACCGACATCCCGCTGGTGGCGCTCTCCAGGTTGATCAGGGCGAACTTCTTGTGGATCTTGTCCAGCTCCGCCTTGTGATCGAACACCGCCTTGCAGATGTCATAGGCCAACTTGTCGGGCATGTCGGCGCTGACCACGAACAGACCCATCCAGGCCAGGGTGTGGTGGGGCTTTTTCATGTTCTTGTAGGTGCCCGCCGGGATGGTGCGCGGGAAGTAGGCGGGGAAGGCCTTGTTGATCTTCTCGGCCACTGCGGGCTCGATGTCCAGGAAGCGGATCTCGCGCTGGGTGGCCAGGTCCATCAGGG
>JAHLLJ010000009.1 GCA_020444205.1 Deltaproteobacteria bacterium
CGACGTGCACCACAAAGGCGAGTGGGAGCACTCCACCTACAACTTCGAGGTGGCTGACACAGCCATGCTGTTTAAGCTGTTCGACCTTTACGAGGCTGAGTCCCAACGGGCCAGCGCTGAAAAGCTGGTGCTGCCCGCCTATGACTATTGCCTCAAGTGCAGCCACGTGTTCAACCTGCTGGAGGCGCGGGGGGCCATCAGCGTGACCCAGCGCACCGCCTACATCGCCAGGGTGCGGGGCATGGCCCGGGCCGTGGCCGAGAACTACACCGCCCAGCGGGAGGCCATGGGCCATCCCTTGCTCAAGGGCAAGGAGGCGGCGTGATGGCTGAGCTTATCTTTGAGATCGGCTGCGAGGAGATGCCCGCCCGCTTCGTGGCCCCGGCCATGGAGCAGATTCAGGCCAAGGGCCGAGGAGAACTGGCACGCCAGGGCTTATTGGAAGAGGGCGCTGAGGTGCTTTCCTTTGGAACCCCCCGACGCTTGGCCCTGTTGGTGCGCGGACTGAAGCAACGCCAGGAAGACAAAGAGGAACAGGCCCTGGGCCCGCCGCTCAAGGCGGCCTATGACGCCGAGGGCAACCCCACCAAGGCGGCCCTTGGCTTTGCCAAGAGCCAAGGTGTGGAAGTAGGGGATCTGCAACAGTTCGACACGGACAAGGGACCTCGCCTGGGGGTGATCAAGCGCATCCCTGGACGCCCGGCCATGGAGGTGCTCACCGAGCTGCTGCCCCACCTGGTGACGGACTTACACTTCCCCAAGACTATGCGCTGGGGCAGCATGTCCTTCCGTTTTGCCCGGCCCATCCACTGGTTTCTGGCCCTGTTGGACGGCGAGGTGATCCCGTTTGAATTGGCCGGAATAAAAAGCGACAAATACACCAAAGGCCATCGCTTCCTGGCCCCTGAGGCCGTGGAGATCAGCGGGGCAGAGGATTACCTGGACAAGCTGCGGCAATCTTATGTTCTGGCCGAGCGCGGCGAGCGCCAGGACAAGGTCCGCCAGGAGGTGGAAGACGCCGTGGCCCAGGCCGGAGGCCGCCTGGTGCCTGACGAGCCTCTGATGCAGGAGAACACCGACCTGGTGGAGTGGGCCGCCGCCTGCTGCGGTTCCTTTGACAGCGAATTCCTGGAAGTACCCCGCGCGGTGATCATCAGCGCCATGCGCGAGCACCAGCGCTACTTCGCCCTGGAGGACCAGTCTGGCAAGCTGATGCCCAACTTCATAGCGGTGAACAACACCCAGCCCAAGGACATGGCCGTGGTCACCGCCGGGCACCAGAAGGTGCTGCGGGCCCGCCTGGCTGATGCGCGCTTTTTTCTTACCGAGGACCGCAAGCAGCCCCTGATCGACTTTCTGGAGGAGCTCAAGCAGGTCACCTACCACGCCAAGCTGGGCACCAGCTTTGACAAGGTGGAACGCTTCACTGCCCTGGCCGGATTCCTGGCCGATGAGCTGAAGCTCGGCGACGAGGAAAAGGCCCAAGTGGAGCGCGCCGCCCGCCTGGCCAAGTGCGACTTGGTCACCGAGATGGTGGGCGAGTTCCCCACCTTGCAGGGCGTGGTGGGCAGCGAGTACGCGGCCCGCGACGGCGAGGCGCCCGCGGTGGTTGCGGGAATATCCGGGCACTACCTCCCGGCTGGGGCTGACTCGCCTCTGCCCGAAGATATTACCGGAGTGCTGGTGGGCATCGCCGACCGCTTGGACAGCATCTGCGGTTTGTTCGCGGCTGATGAGAAGCCTTCCGGCGCGGCCGACCCCTTTGCCCTGCGTAGGGCGGCCATCGCGGTTATTCGCCTGATCATCGAAAAGGATATCTCCCTGTCCTTGAGCCGTTTGCTGGAAAAAGCCTTGGCCGGTCTGGAGCCCTGGATGCAGGGCGATGCCGAGCCGGTGGCCCAGGAGGTGACCGCCTTTTTCGCGGCCCGCCTTTCCGGCATCCTGGCAGAGCAGGGGGTGCCCACCGATGTGTCCCAGGCGGTTTTGGCTGCCGGTCTTGACGACCTTAAAGACACCGCCGCCCGGGCCAAAGCCCTGGCCCAAGCCAAGGACACCGCCGAGTTCGCCACCCTGGCCGTGGGCTTAAAGCGGGTGATGAATATTCTCAAGAAGGAGGCTGCTCAGGTACCCTCCCAGCCGCCCGATGAGGCGGTGATGAGCGAGGAGGCGGAAAAAGTTCTGTACCGCGCCTTTACAGACCTGCAAGCCGAGGCGGCCCAGCTTTTCGCGGCGGGCGACTATCAGGGCTTCCTGGCTCGGGTGTCGGCCCTCAAGGACCCCATTGACAAGTTTTTTGACGATGTAATGGTCATGGTGGAAGAGGAAACCACGCGCCGCAACCGCTTGTCCCTGTTGAACCTCATGGGCCGCCTGTTCAACCGCTTTGCCCGTTTTGAACATTTGCAGTTAACATAATCCGTACAAATCGGTGACAAGGGGCGCCTGGAGGGCATAACTCTCCGCGCCCCTTGCTTTTTCGCGCGTTTAATGCCAGTATGTCGCTGAAAAATGTTCTGATTAACATAGGCCTATCGGGCAAGTGGATTAAAAGTAATACCACGTATTGTATACCGCTCTGCAGGATGCTATAGTGCCCAGGTCTTTAATTTAGGCCTACCTACCAAATTATTCTTATGTAACAGATAGGTAGGCAGCATCCTGCGCTTGTTTTGCCGGATCATTCGTGGGCAACCTGATTGATTAGATTTATACAGCACGACTCTCCGCGAAACCGGCCATATCAGACAATGAGAGCTTGCAATGCTGAACCAAGACAACACACCTGCGCTCTCTAAATCCAAGCCATTTTCACTCGGTATAACCCAAGGTAATTGCAAATCATTATCGCTTTATGGGGCTGTTTTCACTTTCAGTGAACCGGCCTTTCTCTGCCCTGCGCGCACCCCGTTCCAATACCAGAGCCCTATGGCCGCCACGGCATTGAATCGTCAATGTCACCGTGGCGCTTGGCAATGAAAAACAGGAGCTTACGGGCAACGACATGAACCAAAGCCTGCAAGAAAGCCAGCCATCCCAAAACCGCCAACGGCGTTTTGTCAGCTTCCGCCTGGAGGAAGACGCCTTTGCTCTTCCCCTGGAGCGCGTGGAGCGTGCCCTGCGTATGGTGGCACCGGTTCAGCTTCCCCAGGCTCCCTCTTGGGTTCTGGGGGTGATAAACATGCATGGTCAAGTTTTGCCGGTGCTGGACCTGGGGCAGCGCTTCGGGCGGGATGCTAAAAAGCCACGCCCCGAACAGCGGCTATTGGTCATGTCCCAGCAGCCGCGCAACGTCGCCCTGTTGGTTGACCAAGTCGAGCGGGTATTGAGCGCCCACGAGGACCGTCTGGAGCCGCCGTCCGGTCACCTCGCGGGATCGCAAGTGTTGGCCGGCGTGCTCAAGAACAATGAAGAACTGGTGCTGGTGCTGGATCCGGACCGCCTGGCCCCCCTGGACTGGGAAAAGCACGAGGAAACATTCAAGGCCATGGAACAGGAAGCCGCGCTAAGGGAAGAGCTTGAACAGCAGCAATGAACACATCAGCCTGAGCCAGGGCGAATACCAGTTATTCAGTGATTTGCTCCTCCGGCGAACCGGTATGCACATCACTTCCCGGCGAAGCCAGGAAATGGGCCGCCACCTTTGGCGCGTCGTGGCCCACGAAAGCATGGCCGGTCTACAAGAGCTGTATGAAAAGCTGGCCCAAACACCCACGGAAAGCGAGCTTTGGGATCAGGTGATCAGCGGCCTGACCATTGGCGAGACCTACTTTTTCAGGGACCGGTCGCAGTTCAACGCCTTGCGCTTTCAATTGCTGCCTGAGATCATCGAGCGCCGCCGGAGTGAAAGGCGCCTGCGCCTGTGGAGCGCGGGATGCTCTTCCGGGGAAGAGCCTTACTCCTTGGCCATGTTGCTGACCGAGATAATCCCGGACCTTGACCGTTGGAGCGTGTCCATTTTGGGCACGGACATCAACAAGGACTCTTTGAGGCGGGCCCGCCAGGGGCTCTACAAGAAGTGGTCTTTCCGCCAGGTTGGGGCTGACACGGTCCAAAAGTTTTTCGTGCCAAGAGACGGCCTGTACGAGTTGAACCCGCGCATTAAGTCCATGGTCAACTTCTCCTACCTAAACCTGTCTGAAAACAACTACCCATCTTTGATGACCAACACCTGCGCCATGGACCTTATCCTGTGCCGTAATGTGATCATCTACCTGCCGGATGAGCAAGTGCAGGCCATGGTGCGGCGTTTTGCCGGCAGCCTCAGCCCCCAGGGGTGGCTGATGGTGGCGGCCACCGAAACCGACCCACGCGGTTTTTCCGGTTTCGCGACCCGCAACCTTGGCAGCGCGGCAGTGTATCAGCTACGCGACGGCGATGAGCCCGAGCCGCGTTCACCGTGGGAGTTTGATGATTGCCAGCCTCGGCGAGAGACGCAACCTGTTACTCTCAAGGTCAAGCCACTGCCCACCCAATCCGCCCCGCAACCAGAACCGCGCCCTCCTTTAACCGCCGGGCCGGATGCTCTGTCGCAAGCTAGGCGCATGATGGAAACTGGCCGTTATCAGTCGGCTCGCTGCCTGTTGGAGCAGGGCAGGGGAAGCCGGCGGGCAACGGCCAGCCTCTGGCTGAAAGGGGCGAGGCGTTTGGCCAACCTGGGCAAGCTGGCCGAGGCTAGCTACTGGTGTGAAAAGTCTCTGGAAGCGGAACCCTTATTGGCCGAGGCGCACCACTGCCGGGCCTTGGTGGCCTTGGAGGAAGGCGATTCCTTGCTTGCCGAGGAACATCTGCGCAAGGCCCTTTATCTGGAGCCCAACCACTTGGCCGGGCATTTTTCCCTGGCCACCCTTTACCGCCGGTTGGGCCTTAGCCAGAAGGCCCAGCTACACGGACGCCAGGCCATACGCCTGGCATCCAGCCTGCCACCGGAGCAATCCATTCCCGAGGCGGACGGGCTGGCGGCTGGCCGTATCGTGACCATGCTCCGGGTCTTGCTGGACGCCGCGTGAGCAAGTTTTACCTGATGCGAGGATAGCCTAGGAAATGTCTGAGAACAGCCAATCATCCTCAAAGTCCAAGGCGCAAAGGTTGTTGAAGAATCGCGCCTTGGAGTTGGCCCGTAGCCTGAGGGACCAGGGGGACCCGGCGGGAAGCCTGAACATCGTTTCCTTCACCCTAGGCAAAGAGCGCTTCGGCATAGAGCTAAAGCACCTCAAGGAAGTGCAGCCTTTGGCATCGTTGAACTGGTCTCTGGTGCCTTGCACTCCCGAGTTCGTGGTGGGGGTGGTCAACATTCGAGGCCGTTTGTACTCGGTGATGGACTTTGCCGGCTTTTTGGGCCTGCGCAGCCGCACGGTAGAGGACGGCTCGCACGTGCTGTTGGTGCAAAGCGAACAAGAGGGCAAAGACGGAGCCAAGGAAATGTGCCTTATCTCCGACACCCTGCCGGTGATAAACCGCATAAGTCTGGAAGAGCTGCAAGATACCCAGGGAACGGTGTCAGAGGACGCCCAAAAATATTTTAAAGGCGTGACCTCCACCATGACCACCTTGTTGGATACGCAAACCCTGTTGTCTGATCCGGCGATCATAGTTGAGTAGAGCGTTGAACTTGAAGCTATGGGCCCTTTAGCGGCCCAAGAGTGAACCGCAGAGTTGGAGAGATTGAAGATGGCTTTGGCGCAACCGCGTACCCCAGGTGAGGCAGGTGCGGCCCAAAATACGGAACTCAAGTCCGGGTGGCGCAGCATAGGGAAAAAATTGTTGGCCCTGGTGTTGGCCGTATCTCTGCTCCCCATGGCAGCGTTTGCGGTGTTTACCGTGATGGCCGGGCAGCAACAGTCCGAGACGCTGGCCAGGGGCTCCGCCAACCTGGGCGCCGACATGAAGACCTTGGCCGGTAACGACGTGTCAACCCTGGCCATGGTGACCATGTACAACATCGATTACTACATGAGGGTGCACCTGTTGGACGCGGAATGGACGGCCCACAGCATGGAAGTGGTCACCGCCGTAAAAAACGCAGCCATCAAAGCAGAAGTCATGGGCTTGTTGGACATGGCCGAGCCCAAACTTGAAGCCCGCATGAAGCAGGAGCCGGCCCTGGAGAACTCGCCATCGACGGTGGCTTTCTTAAAGGGAATGAGAGAGAGGCTGCATGCCTTTAGGGAAGTGATCATCACCGACAAGCACGGCTTCAACGTGGCTTACACCAGCAAGCCCAGCGACTTCGTGCAAAGGGGTGAGGCCTGGTGGGACACTGCTTGGCAAAAAGGGGTGTTCCTCGGCGAAGTCGTTTTTGACTCCTCGGCCAAAATTTTTGCCATGGAAGTGGCGGTGCGCATTGACAACCGCAAGGGGCTTCCCATGGGGGTGCTCAAGGTGTTGTTGGATGTTAGCAAGGTCCGCGATAGGGTCAGCCAGGCGGCGCTGCACATCCCCAATGCCGAGGTGTTGTTGTTCTCCAAAAAGGGCCGCCTCATAGCCGACTCCGACCGGGTAAAAATGGACGGCTTTGGCAATGGCGCGGAAATGAGCCTGATGCAGCGTAATTGGGCTCCCGCCCAAAAAGCGGTTCAACTGGCTCCCGGGCAGGCGGGATATTTACTAGATCAAAAATCCCTAAGCGGCGTGCCGGTGGTGGTGGGATATGCCTCCAGCCAAAGCGAGGAGTTTTTCACCGTTGAGGGGATGCCAAGCCTCGATTGGTATGTGGCCATAAACATTCCCGAGGATTACGCCCTGAAGCCCGTGAACACCCTGCACAGGGAAACCAAAATCCTTGCCAATATAACCCAACGCAATTTGTGGGTGCTCCTTGCCGTGTGCCTGGTTTCCGCCTTGGCGGCTATTCTGGCGGCCCTGTTCTTCTCCGGCCGTATTACCAAGCCACTGAAGCAGATGGCCGAAGCCAGCCGGCGCATAGGAGAAGGAGACCTGAGCGTAGACGTACCGGTAATGCGGCGCGATGAAACCGGCGTGCTGGCTGAGGCATTTAATCAGATGGTCGCCCAGGTGCGCACCTCCCAGAACGACCTGGCCCTCAAGGCCCAGGAGGAGCGTGAGATCAAGCAATATCTGCAGGAGACCATCAGTCAGTACGTGGCCTTTGTGGAAAAGGTGGGGCAGGGCGATCTAACCGCCACGGTCACTCCGCCCAAGGCGGACGACCAGCTGGGAGTGTTGGGGGCCAACCTCAACGCCATGACCGCCAACCTCAGGGACATGGCCGGCCAGATACGCGAGGCCACCAGCAACATCACCTCCATGACCGCCGAGCTTTTGGCTGCTGCCAGTCAGCAGGCGGCGGTGTCCAGCGAGCAGGCGGCGGCGGTGAGCCAGACCACCACCACGGTGCAGGAGGTGCGCCAGACCGCGGAACAGAGCGCCCAGCGGGTGCAGATGGTCAGCGAGCAGGCCCAGGAGTCCACCAACCTGGCCGGAGACGGGCTCAAGGCGGTGGACAGCACCGTGGAGGGCATGAACCAGATCAAGGAGCAGGTGGTGGTGATAGCCGAGAGCATCCTTGGCCTGAGTGAGCAGACCCAGCAGATCGGCGAAATCATCTCCACGGTCAACGACATTGCCGACCAGAGCAACCTGCTGGCCCTTAACGCCTCCATTGAGGCGGCGCGGGCCGGCGAGGCGGGCAAGGGCTTTGCGGTGGTGGCCGACGAGGTGCGGGCCCTGGCCGAGCAGTCCCGCCAGGCCACGGAGCAGGTGCGCGAGATTTTGGGTGAGATCCAAAAGGCGGCCAACACGGCGGTGATGGTGACCGAGGAGGGCAACAAGCGCGCCGAGCTGGGAGTGGAGCTAACCCAACAGACCGGCGAGGCCATTGCCGACATCAACCGCCGGGTGCAGCAGGTGGGCCAGGCGGCGCAGCAGATAGCCGCCTCCACCAAGGAACAGGTGGCGGGTATGGAGCAGATGGTGTCGGCCATGGAGAGCATCGACCAGGCCACGGCCCAGAGCCAGGCGGGCACCAAGCAGGTGGAGGAGGCCTCGGCCAACCTCAACGCCCTGTCGGCCCAGCTCATCGCCCTGGTGGAAAAATACCGGCTACAGTAACCAACGCTGCAAACATGCTTAGGAGAATTACAGGTTAGCGATGCAAGAGGTAAGCCCCAAAACCAAATTGTACGTCGCCCTGATTATCATAGCGATAGTGATAGCCGGTCTTTTCATGATCGGCAAGCTCGGCTTTGACATCTTGTCGGGGTTAAGGGCGTATGTGGCCGCGGAAAGCCTCTGGGCAAAGGGCCAAAAGGACGCTACCCACTACCTGCGGCGCTATGCGGATACAAAAGAGCCAAAGTACTATGTCAGGTTCAAGGAAAGCTTGACCGCTACTTTTGGCCCCAAGAAAGCTCGCCTGGAATTGGATACCCCCAACCCGGACATGGATGTCGTGTTCGAGGGATACGCGGAAAATGGCAGCCATCCGGATGATTATGCATCCATGGCCTGGATCTACCGAAATTTCCGCAACCTTGACCTGATGAAGCAAGCCATAGAAACCTGGAAAAATGCGGATGAGCTCATCTCATCCCTGCAGGCGATGGGCACCGGGTTGGATAGACACATTACCAAGGGAGATGCTTCCAAGGAGTACCTGGCCCAGTTCAATACCTCTCTCGAGGACCTGGAGCGTAAGCTAGAAACCGCCGAGCAAAAGTTCTCGATAACCATTGGTCAAGCCTGCCGATGGTCCGCCAACCTCCTGCTGGTGGTGATGAGCATCTTCACCATAATGGGCGGTGCCATTTGTGTGGTCATGCTGTTGTTTGTGGGCAAAATCATCACTAACATGCGTAAATACGGCAAAGACCTGGAGCTCAAGGCCGTTGCCGAACGCGAAGCCCTGGACAAGCTGGCCCTCAAGGCCCAGGAGGAGCGTGAGATCAAGCAATATCTGCAGGAGACCATCAGTCAGTACGTGGCCTTTGTGGAAAAGGTGGGGCAGGGCGATCTAACCGCCACGGTCACTCCGCCCAAGGCGGACGACCAGCTGGGAGTGTTGGGGGCCAACCTCAACGCCATGACCGCCAACCTCAGGGACATGGCCGGCCAGATACGCGAGGCCACCAGCAACATCACCTCCATGACCGCCGAGCTTTTGGCTGCTGCCAGTCAGCAGGCGGCGGTGTCCAGCGAGCAGGCGGCGGCGGTGAGCCAGACCACCACCACGGTGCAGGAGGTGCGCCAGACCGCGGAACAGAGCGCCCAGCGGGTGCAGATGGTCAGCGAGCAGGCCCAGGAGTCCACCAACCTGGCCGGAGACGGGCTCAAGGCGGTGGACAGCACCGTGGAGGGCATGAACCAGATCAAGGAGCAGGTGGTGGTAATAGCCGAGAGCATCCTTGGCCTGAGTGAGCAAACCCAGCAGATCGGCGAGATCATCTCCACGGTCAACGACATTGCCGACCAGAGCAACCTGCTGGCCCTCAACGCCTCTATCGAGGCGGCGCGGGCCGGCGAGGCGGGCAAGGGCTTTGCGGTGGTGGCCGACGAGGTGCGGGCCCTGGCCGAGCAGTCCCGCCAGGCCACGGAGCAGGTGCGCGAGATTTTGGGTGAGATCCAAAAGGCGGCCAACACGGCGGTGATGGTGACCGAGGAGGGCAACAAGCGCGCCGAGCTGGGAGTGGAGCTAACCCAACAGACCGGCGAGGCCATTGCCGACATCAACCGCCGGGTGCAGCAGGTGGGCCAGGCGGCGCAGCAGATAGCCGCCTCCACCAAGGAACAGGTGGCGGGTATGGAGCAGATGGTGTCGGCCATGGAGAGCATCGACCAGGCCACGGCCCAGAGCCAGGCGGGCACCAAGCAGGTGGAGGAGGCCTCGGCCAACCTCAACGCCCTGTCGGCCCAGCTCATCGCCCTGGTGGAAAAATACCGGTTCCAGTAGGGACGGCGATTTAGGCATGGATAAAAGGTTATGAGTTCTTCAGATGATTTTCGCCGTCAGTTGATGGAGACATTCCAGGTGGAGCTGATGGAGCACCTGGGCACTCTTACCGACGGATGCCTGGCATTGGAAAGGGACCCCAAGGAGGAAGACCTTCGCCGCATCATGGAGGAGATGTTCCGCGCCGCCCATAGCTTAAAGGGCGCGGCCCGGGCGGTGGAGCTGGAAGACTTGGGCCTGTTGGCCCACCGCATGGAAGATGTCTTTAGTGCCATACGTAAGGGGCGGATATCCTTTTCCTCGGAACTTGGCGACCTTGTCCTGCACACCCTGGATACCATTAGCCAGACAGCCGATTCGCAACAACAAGGCAGCCCAGTGCCCGACGCGCAGCAAAGGGCCTTGCTGGCGCAGCTGGAGGCGGCGGCCAAGGGCGAACCCTTTGAAACCCCAGCCACCACCGAGGCGGTTGATGGCCTCGAGCGCGGGACATGGGCTGATAAAATCCCTGAAGAGGAGGCCCTGGTCGCTGATCTGGAGCCTCGCGCAACGGAGCAGTTGGAGGGAAAAAGCAAGCCGCCTGAAGCCAAGGAGCAGCCCCGCGCGGCGGGGGGACAGGCGGCGAACACTATCCGGGTGAGCTTGAAGAAGCTGGACGCCTTGATGGAAGGCATGGTGGAGCTCTTGGTGGCCCGCATGCGTCCGGCTCACCGCTTGAGCGAACTCAATGAGATGCGCCGCCGCTTGGGAGCATGGGAAACCCATTGGCGCCAGGTTCGCGGCAACTACAGCCAATTGCGCCGACGCAAGAACACCGACCCGCACTTAGTGGCCGTGCTGGACTACGTTGAGCAAAGCGAAAAAAATCTGCGGGCCTTGATTGAAGCGGCCGCCCGCATGGCCGGCGGCATGGCCTCCGACGCCAGGCAGCTTGCCTTGCTTACCGATGAGATGCAGCTCAACGTGCACCGGGTGCGCATGTTGCCCTTGACCAATCTGTTCTCCATCTTTCCCCGCATGATTAGAGACTTGGCCCGGCAATCCGGCAAAATGGCTGATCTAAAGATCAAGGGCGAGGACACCGAGGTGGACCGCCAGGTGCTTGAAGCCATGAAGGACCCGCTCACTCATCTGCTGCGCAACGCCCTGGATCACGGCATCGAGTCTCCGGAAATCAGGTCCAGCCAAGGTAAGCCCCCCACGGGCCGCATAGTGCTCCAGGCATCCCAAGAGGGAGGCATGGTGCTCTTGGAAGTAATTGATGACGGCGCGGGTATCGACCTGGACAAGGTGCGCGACATCGCATGCTCCAGGGGCTTGCTGGATCCGGACCAGGCACGGGAACTCAACGCCGAGGCATGCAAGGAACTGCTTTTCCATTCCGGTTTTAGCACCAAGGACAAGGTCAACGAGTTATCGGGTAGGGGAGTGGGCCTGGACGCGGTACGCGCGGGAGTGGAAAACCTGCAGGGATTGGTTAAGATCGATTCAAAACAAGGCAGGGGTACCACCTTTTCCTTGATGTTGCCTCTTACCTTGGCCACCACCAAAACCCTGCTTTTGCATGTGGGGGACACCACCGTGGCCGTTCCGGCCAGCAGCGTGGAACGCATCCACATGATCCCGGCCGAGCGGGTGGGCAGCGTGGAGGGCAAGTCGGTAATCGAGCTGGAGGGGCGTACCGTACCCCTGGTTTCCATGGCCCAAGTTTTGGAACTGCCTTCAGCGTCCGCAACCGTACCCAAGGATAAAATCACCGCCGTGGCCATGGGATTGGCTGAGCGCCGGGCCGCCTTTGTGGTGGACGGGCTGCGGGGTACCCAGGAGGTGGTGGTCAAGAGCCTGGGTCAGCAGCTACGCAAGGTGCGCAATGTGGCGGGCGCGGCGGTGCTGGGAAGCGGCGAGGTCATCGTGGTGCTAAACGTGGCCGACCTGTTGGCTTCGGCCGCCAGGGGCGGTTCGGTGGCCACCCCTTCGGATTCCAAGGCGGAAACCAAAGCCGCCCCCTTGGTGCTGGTGGTGGACGATTCCATCACTACCCGCACCCTTGAAAAAAATATCCTGGAGACTGCTGGTTATCGGGTGCAGGTGGCCAGCGACGGCGAGGAGGCCTGGGATATGGTGCAGCGCCAGCGCTTCAACATAGTGGTCAGCGACGTGGATATGCCGCGCCTGGATGGCTGCGGCCTGGCCACCCGTGTAAAGCGGGACGAGCGTTTCCGCGAAATTCCCGTGGTTTTGGTGACATCCCTGGATTCCGACGAAGACAAGCTGCGAGGCATGCAAAGCGGAGCCGACGCCTATATAACCAAGGGCGAATTTGACCAGGGCGACCTGTTGGGCACCATCGAAAGGCTGATCGGGTGAAGCGGTGACCACCAAGATTCTCATCGTTGACGACTCTGCTACGCAACGCCAAGTGATGCGCGAATTGCTCGCCCAGGACCCGGACTTCCTGTTGGTGGGCGAGGCGGCTGACGGGCTTGAGGCCCTGGAACTGTGCCACAAACTTAAGCCCGATTTGGTGACCATGGACATACAGATGCCGCGCATGAATGGCTACGAGGCCATACGCCGCATCATGTCCGAGACGCCCCGGCCGGTGGTGGTGCTCACCAGCTCTTATAGCGACCGCATGTTGGGCATCAGCTTCAAGGCCCTTGACAGCGGCGCGCTTATGGTGCTGGGCAAACCCGCCGGTCTATCCATGCCCCAGATTGAAAGGGAGCGTCTCTTGGGGCAACTGAAGGCCATGGCCGGGGTAAAGGTGGTTGGTAGGCGCTGGAACCGTTTGGAGCATCCTAAGGGCCAGAAAGCCTCGTCCGCGGTTTCTCCAACCGCCGGCGGGGGCCATATAAAGCTGATTTGCCTGGGAGCCTCAACCGGCGGACCTCCCGCGGTGCAGAGCATTTTGCAGGGCCTTTCACCGCAAAACACGCCGCCCATCGCCCTGGTGCAACACATAAACTTGGGTTTTGTGGAAAGCTTGGCCCGCTGGCTTAGCGAAACCACCGGCTTTGTAGTGGAGCCCGCCAAAATGGGTAGCCGTTTGCAGCCGGGCAAGGTAATCCTGGCCCCGGAAAACCGTCACCTGAACGTGCTCAAGAGCGGCGTGGTACGCCTGATCGAAGCGGATTTGATCGATGGCCACCGGCCTTCGGTAACCGCTTTGTTCCACTCGGCCGTCGCCTTTGGTTCCTCGGCAGTGGGAATACTGCTCACCGGCATGGGACGCGACGGCGCCCAGGGCCTGTTGGACATGAAAAGCGCCGGGGCTTGGACCATAGCCCAGGACCAGAAAACCAGCGTGGTGTACGGTATGCCCGGAGAGGCGGTGGCCTTGGGGGGGGCCAGCGAAGTCTTGCCTCTGGGCTCCATAGCCAGCCGCGTAACCAAAATCTGCGCCAGCCGCAACAAGACGGCTGGTGATAAGCAATGATCTGCTTGGGAACGGGATCTAATGAACGAAGCAAGATCGTGTAGCTCAGACACCCCTGTTGAAAGAATCTTATGCGTGGAGGACAGCCCCACCCAGGCCGCGCATATCAGTAACATCCTAACCAGGGACGGATACCAGGTGGATGTGGCTCAAGATGGCTTTGGGTCCTTGGCCTTGGCCCGGGAGACCAAACCGGATCTGGTGGTTCTGGATGTCATGCTGCCGGACATCGACGGTTACAGCGTGTGTCGTAAGCTGCGCTCCCAGTCTTCCCAATACATACCCGTGCTCATGCTGAGCGCCCGCCAAGAGGTGGAAGACCGTCTGGACGGCCTGGAAGTAGGCGCTGACGATTACCTGCCCAAGCCGTTTGATGCCAGGGAATTGCTGGCCCGGGTGAAATCCCTGCTCAGGATCAAGCGCCTCAATGACGATTTGCAGGAAAAGCTGAATGAGGCACAGGAGTCTTTCAACGTGTGGCGGCGGGTAGCGGTCACCGACCATTTGACCGGGCTGCACAACCGCCACTACCTGCAAAAGATGCTGCAAGAGGAGGTGACTGTGGCCGCCCGCTATGGGACATCGCTCTCATGCGTGATGCTGGACATAGACCACTTCCGCGACTTCAACAACAAGTACGGCCACCTTGTGGGCGATGAAGTGCTCAAGGGGCTGGCCGGGGTGTTGGAAAAAGGCTCTCGCAAGGCGGACGTGGTCGCGCGCTATGGGGGCGAGGAGTTTGTCTTGCTGTTGCCCATGACCGATCTGGAAGCCGCCGCCCTGACCGCCAGGCGGCTGTGCAAACAAGTGGCTTCCACCCCCCTTGCCAGCGAAGCCGGCAATTTGAAGGTGACCATAAGCCTGGGTGTTGCCGCACTGCCCGATCCTGAAATAAACACTCCGCTCAAGCTTATCGCCAAGGCGGACAGAGCCCTGTATATGGCCAAGGAAGCAGGGCGCAACCGTGTGGTGGTGTTGGGTCCGGAGGATTGTCCGCCACGAAAGCTGACGGAATGAGGATAAGGCCATGATCAAAGTCTTGGTGGTGGATGATTCTCCTACCACTTCCGCCCTGCTCAAACACATCTTGGAGGCCGACCCTGATGTGACGGTGGTGGGCATGGCTGTCAACGGCAAGCAGGCAGTCCAGATGTCGGTTGAGCTGTTGCCGGATGTTGTCACCATGGACGTGGTGATGCCGGACATGAACGGCGTTGAAGCCACCAGGCGGATTATGGCCATGGCACCGGTGCCCATCGTGGTGGTTACCGCTCACGCGGACAGCGAGGAGCCAAAAGTCGCCTTTGAAGCCTTGAAAGCCGGTGCCTTGGAAGTGGTGGCCAAGCCGGTGGATACGGCGCGAGCCGCGGTGGACGCTTGGGGAAAGTGTTTGCTGAACACCGTAAAGGCGGTGGCCGCGGTAGAGCTCAATTGTTGAAGATCGGTTGAGGTGTTTAGTTAGACGTGCCAGAAAAAAAACATATCTTGGTGGCCGAGGATAGCCCCACCCAGGCCATAAAACTGGCCATTCTGCTGCAAGAGGCAGGATATTCGGCCCACGTGGCCAAAAATGGCCGGGAGGCCTTGGAGTACCTGGAACACGAGCCGGCGGACCTGGTGATCAGCGATGTGGTGATGCCCGAAATAAACGGGTATCAACTTTGCGCCGCCATCAAAGGCAATCCCCAATTAAAACTTATCCCGGTAATACTGCTGACCTCGCTCTCCGAGCCCGAAGACGTCATCGCGGGCCTGGAAAACCAGGCTGATTATTACGTCACCAAGCCATATGACCAGAATTATTTGCTGGGCAAGGTGGAGTCGTTGCTCTCGGGCAGCCACAAAGTGGAAGCCAAGGACGGGGCTTTGATGGTCACCATAGCAGGGCGGCAACACCGGGTATCGGCAGACCGGCGGCAGTTGATCAACCTACTGCTTTCCACTTATGAAAACGCGGTATTGCAAAACCGGGAGCTGGCCAAAATCCGTGACGAGTTGGAGGATGCTAATCATCGTTTGGCCGACAACGTCCAAGAGCTGGCCGCCTCGGAGCAGCGTTTTCGCTCTCTGGTGCAGACGGTGCCGGATATCGTCTACCGCTTGGACCCGGATGGCAACTTCACCTATATCAATGAGGCCATAAGCCGGCTGGGTTTTGAGCCCGAGGAGCTTCAGGGACAGCATTTCAGTTGCATTATATATCCTTCCGAGGTGGACGCCGTAAGCCGGAAAAAAATACTGCCCGGCCTAAAAGGGACGCAAACCGGCAACGACAAAGCGCCCAAGCTGTTCGATGAGCGGCGCTCCGGGGACCGGAAAACCTCGGGCCTGGAGGTGAGGCTGCGCTGCAAACACACCAAAAGCTTCAGGCCGGGACTGGTTGAACTGCTGAGTGATGAAGTGGTGTTTGCCGAGGTTAGCAGCGCGGGGGTACATGAGGGCAATGCGGAACAGGACCGCCGGTATTTCGTGGGCACGGTGGGAGTGATTCGCGACATCTCCACGCGAAAGCGCATGGAAAGGGAGCTGGAGCTGGCCAACATGGAGTTGGAGCGCAAGGTGGAAGAGCGCACCGCCAAGCTGGCAGCGGCTAACGAGTCCCTGCAAAAGGAGATAGCCGAGCGCAAAAGGGCTGAGAGCGGCCTTCAGCAGTCACTCCAAGACATGAAAAAGGCTCAGGACGAAGCCCGCAAAATGGAAATCCAGCTGCGTCAGTCCCAGAAAATGGAAGCCCTGGGCACCCTTGCCGGCGGTATTGCCCATGACTTTAATAATATTTTGTCGGTCATCATGGGCTACACCGAGATAGTTTCCATGGACTGCGCGTCTGGGCATGTGAACCCAGGTGATCTGGATGAGATCCTCAAGGCGGCCGAGCGGGCCAAGGACTTGATCAGACAGATATTAACTTTCAGCCACCGGGTGGATCCCGAGACCAAGGCCATAGACCTGGACAAAGAGGTGGAGACTGCCACCAGGCTAATTCGCAAGATCGTACCCAAGATGATCGACGTGCGCCTGCGCTTGACCGAGGACCTGCCCCAGGTCAAGGGCGACCCTCACCAGATTCACCAGATGCTCATGAATCTGGGGACCAATGCCTGCGATGCCATGCCCGAGGGTGGCGAACTTGGTATCAAGGTATCGGTGCAGGAAGTAGATGGCATTCACTGCAGCGCCTGCACTCAGAAGTTTTCCGGAAAATTCGTGGTGCTTTCGGTAAGTGACACCGGAACCGGTATGTCTGCCGAGGTGCAGGATCGTGTATTTGACCCATTTTTTACCACCAAGGAGGTGGGCAAAGGCACGGGATTGGGCTTGGCCACCGTGTTCGGGGTGGTAAAAGGGCACAACGGCCACATAACCTGCGAAAGCAAACCAGGAGGGGGCTCCACCTTTTGCGCCTATTTTCCGGCAAACGGCCATTTGATCGAGTGTACGCCGGTGAACAAAGAGGCGCCGCAGCCGGCCAAAGGCAACGAAACTATACTTTTGGTCGATGACGAACAGCACATCCTCACCATAGGCAAGGCTCACCTGGCTTCTGCCGGGTATAATGTTTTGCAGGCCTATAGCGGTGAGCAGGCATCCGAAATGTTCACTAAACGGCATGAGGAAATAGACCTGATTATTTTGGATCTGAGCATGCCGGGCGAGGGTGGAGGCAGGTGCCTTGAACAGGTGCTGGCACAAAATCCAGAGGCCAAGGTTATAATCTCATCCGGCTATGCCCGGGACGGGGAGTTGCAGGGCGGCTTGTACCAAAAAATAGCCGGCCTTTTACCCAAGCCTTTCAGCAGAGCCGAGATGCTACAATTAGTGCGCCAGGTCCTGGACCAGCAATAGATCTTGGCTCATAGGACAACACACTACAATCCATCCAGTTTTCATGGCAAAATCTAAGCGCCTGCCCAAACCCGGCAAGGAGGCCGTTCCATGACCCGTCAGTGCTTGGCATTTTGTCTTGTTTTGTTGCTCGCGGTTTTGGCCTCCGCCTGCCGCGAGGCCCGCATGGCCGCTCCGGTGGATTTGGCCACCACCACCAAGCCCTGGGAAGTGGAACAGACCCGTATCACCGGGTGGGATGCTCCCTTTTCCTTTGGGCCCTACACGGTAGGGGATATCAAGCGAGGCTGGACCACACGCACTGCCTGGGGTTTTATCGGCTATGAGAGCTACCAGGCCGATCAATCTTACGAGTACATGGTTGTTGCCCGCGGGCAAGCCAAGGCCTGGCACTGCAACTGCGCGGTCAACGTTAATCAGCATGTTTTGGAGGGCATGGTGGGCGGGGGTAAGCTCACCTGGGAGTTGGGCACAGGGCAGAGTTTGGCTTGCTCCCTGCGTTCGCCCCAAGGCATATTGTGGCGGCTGGCCCTGGCCGCCGGGGGAGCCTCCAACTCACCCATGCAGGGGGTGTTGCAGGGCCCCAAGCTCACCATAAAGGTGCAGGGAACCGATAAGCTGGAAGGTTCCTCTATCTCTTTGAGCGAACCCACCGGCTATGTCTTCAGCGTGTCCGGGCAGCTAAGCGGCACGGTAGGGGCGGTGCAGGTGATCAATAACGGGTTGCTGTGGCTTCCGGATTCGCCCCAGCAGGAGGCCATGGCCGCGGCTTCGGCGGCCCTGCTTCTCTACCAAGACATAAGCCGCCAATAAATGAAAAGGAATCGCCATGCCTTTTGAATGGATTAAAAAAACCATAGGCCTGTTTTTGGGGGCATCCGCGGCCCTGTCCCTGATCCTGGTGAGTGCCTGTGGCGGCTCTCCCACTGCTCCTCCGCCACCTTCCGCCGATCTGGGCGCTCCTTTGGCCGTAAGCCACCCCTCGGGTCCTGATTGGCAGGGCGATATAGTATTCGGCGGCTACCGGGTCCACGGCATTCAAGCTGAAAAGCCGGTGCAGAAAGACTGGTCGTTCGTGGGCATGCGGGGCCTGGTCATGCGTCAAGCAGCCGGTTTCGTGCTCAGCGGCCCGCAGGGCGATTGGTACTGCCGCTGCGCCCTGGGCGGCGATTACGGGGGCATGCCCTTGAACATAGGCACCCTTTGGGGCCACGGCTTCACCCTGGACCCCAGCCACAGCATGGCCCTGGCCTGCATCATGAAACCAGCCAAAGGCGGCAAGACCTGGCGCATGTCCATGTATTCCCTGCCCGCCAAGTGGCGGGACGCGGGTAAGGACCCGCAAGTCTCCGGCGCCTTGAGCGACGCCGTTGATGTGACCATACGTATAAAGGGAAAGGGCATTACCTCTGTGGAAACTGTGGGGGGAAGCCGCCCTCCGGTGTATAAGTTCTTGGGAGAAAACGGCCAGATCGCCCAAGTGCGGGTAAAAGCGCCTCAGCAGGTATGGCTTCCTCAGGGCAGCCTGCGCGGTCCCCTGGCCGCTGCCGTAGCGGGTGTTTTAGTGGGCCACGGGGACATCGTTAAAAAATGACAAGGCCAACTTAGTGCACCCGGGCTGATTTTCGAAAAATCTCTTACCCCTACATCTTGTTGTGGCGCGTGAGCCAACCCACAGGGTATTGTGTAACGGGTTGACTCTGGGGCATGTTTTTGATAATTTCGAGTGAACACTAACGTGGGGTGACCATGAAGGTTCGCCGTCTGGACATCATAGGCTTCAAATCATTTGCAGACCGCACCGTTATGGACTTTCCCGAGGGCCTGTGCGCGGTGGTGGGCCCCAATGGATGCGGCAAGTCCAACGTGGTGGATGCCGTGCGCTGGGCCCTGGGCGAGCAATCCGCCCGCCAGCTTCGCGGTCAGAGCATGGAAGATGTGATCTTCAACGGCGCCGACGGCCGCAAGCCGGCGGGCATGGCCGAGGTCAATGTTGTTTTTGAAAACGACGGCAGCGTTACCGCCGAGCCCTATGCCGGCCTGAGCGAGATAATGGTCACCCGCCGCTTGTACCGCAATGGCGACAGCGAGTATCGCATCAATAAGATGCCTTGCCGCCTCAAGGACATACAGCAGGTGCTCATGGACACCGGCCTGGGCAACCGGGCCTATGCCATCATCGAACAGGGCAGGGTGGCCGCCTTTATCGAGGCCAAGCCCATTGAGCGCCGCTTGTGGGTGGAGGAAGCGGCGGGCATTACCCGCTTTAAGAACCAGAAAAAGGTCAGCCTGCGCAAGATGCAGGGCACCAAGGACAACCTTGCGCGCCTTGAGGATATCCTTTTAGAGGTCTCCACCCAGATGGAGCGCCTCAAACGCCAGGCCAAAAAGGCCCAGACCCACAAGAACCTGCGCGAGCAGATCCGCGAGTTGGACCTTACTGTTTCCAGCTTTGAATTCCGCCAATACAACCAGGAAATCTCCCAGGTGCGCGCAGAGGCCGATGCGGCGGGCACCAGCCTGGAGCTGGCCAATCAGCGCCTGAACGGCCTGGAAACCGATCTGGAGACCGCCCGCCTGGAGCTCATGGAGGCTGAAGAGGAGATTCGCGACTCCGGGGCCCGCCGCCTGGAGGCCCAGGGGGCCATTCAAAAAGCGGAAAACGAGCTTATTCTCCTGGGGCGCGAGTCGGAAAACCTCAAGCGTCAGGCCGAACGCCTGGAACAGGAGCGGGTAGAGCTCAAACGCGGTTTGGTATCCAACCAGGACGAGCTCAACCAGGCGCGGCGTTTGTTGGCCGAAGCCGAAGGGCGCAGCCGCCAAAGCGACCTGGCCATGGGCGAGGCCTCCCAAGAAGTTGCCCGCTGCCAGGAGGCCCTGAACGCGGCCGAAGAGGCGGTGGACCTGGCCAAGGCTGAGTTGGTGGACGCCATGAGCCGCCTGAGCCAGATCAAGAACCGCCAGGGCGATCTGGAGCGCCGCCGCCAGGAGTTGGAGCGCCGCCGTCAGCAGCAACAAGAGCAGCGCCGCCAAATGATGGAGCAGGAGGCTGAATCCGGGCAAAACCTGGAGCAGGTGCGCCAGGAAGTGGAAAGCCTGCGCATGGCCCAGGAAGAAACCTCCCAAGGGCTGGCTCAGGCCAGGGCCCGGCTCAAAGAGCTGGGCGAGGAACTCAGCGCCCTGCGCCGGGAAGAGGCCGAGACCACTCGCCGCCGCCACGAGATCGACGCTTCGGTGAGCGCCCTGACCCTTAGCCTGGATTCCCACCAATGGGCTGGGTCTGGGGTGCGCAAGCTACTCAAGGCCGGCCAGGCAGGCGAACTGCCCGTGTCGCTCAAGGGCATGGTGGCTGAAAAGCTCAATGTGGAGCCCGGCCGCGAGGAGCTGGTTGAAAGCGTTCTGGGTCTGGATTTGCAGGCGGTGATCGTGCAAAACGGCCAGGATGCCCTGGCTCTGGCCGCCTGGAGCGGGGAAAAGGGCCTGGGGCGCATCAGGGTGGTGGCCCTGGAAGATCTGGCCTCGCAGGGGCAACAGCCTCCTTCCGGCGCGCAGGCCTTGTCCGGGTTGGTGCGGCCCGAGGCAGGTTACGAGGCCTTGGCTCAGCTTTTGGCTGGGGCGGGTTGGTGCCAAGACCTGGAGGCCGCCTGGCGGGCCGGGCGCTCCCTGGCTCCCGGCCAGGTGGTGGTGAGCCCGGGTGGTCAGCGCCTGGACAAACCCGGCCTGGGAACCGTGGGCCGCGGCAAGGACGACGGCCAGTCCATCCTGGCCCGGCGCAATGAGCTGCAAAACAAGCGCAAGGAATTGGCCCAGGCCCAGGAGGCCGAACAGGCTGCCTCTCAAAAACGCCGTGCAGCCGAGGCGGCCATGGTCCAGGCCGAAGAAGAGCGCGATTTCCTGAGCGAAGAGCAGCAGGCCCGTCAGCAGGAGTTGGCCCAGCGAGAGCGTGACCTGGCCCGGGCAGAGCAGGAAAATCAAGGGGCCCAGCGCCGCTTGCAGGCCCTGGACTTTGAGAACGAAGAGACCGAGAGCGAGTTTGACCACCTGCGCCGGGAAATGACTACCCTGGAGCAGGAGAGCGCGGAGTTGCAGGGCCGCGATCAGGAGCTGGAAGAGGAGCTGGAGCAGTCCCGGGCCATGCTCCAGGAAGCACGCCAGGCCATGGAGGATGCGCGGCATCTGGAAGGCGAGGCCAAGCTGGCCGCCGCCAGCCTGGGCAGCCAGACCCAGCAGGCCCAGCGCGAGGCTCAGCGCCTGCAACAAGAGAACGACCGGGCCAGCGCCAGGATATTGGCCCTGGGCCGGGAGGCGGAGCAGACCCAGGAGCAGCTAAAAAGCTGTGAACAGCGCCGGAGCCAAGAGCAGGAAGGCCTGGGCGGGCTTTACTCGGAATTGGACCGTCAGGAGTCCGGCCTTAAGCACGCTCAGGAAGTGCTGGGGCATGCCCAAGGCCGCACCGCCCAGTTGGAGGGCGAGCTCAAACGGGCCCGGGCCGAGCTGAAGCAGGCGGAAAACGCGGGCCAGGAGCTGGCCTGGAAGCTGCGCGAGCTGGAGCTCAAGCGGGAGCAGGTGGCCGAGCAGGTCATGGAACGCTGCCGGGTTGAGTTGGCCGCCCACTACAAGGAACACCTGCCCGAGGGGACCTTTGATCTGGAGAGCAACAAGCGTAAGCTGGAAAAGCTGCGCAAACGCCTGAACCGTTTGGGCCCGGTTAACCTGGAGGCCATCAGCGAGCACGCCGCCTTGTCCGAGCGCCATGAGTTCCTTACCACCCAAAAGGCCGACCTGGAGGCCTCTCTGGAGGACCTGCGCGCGGCTATCCGCAAGATCAACCGCACCACCCGTGGCCGTTTCCTGGAGACCCTGGAGCTGGTCAATCAACGTCTGGACGGGGTGTTCAAGGTGCTGTTCGGCGGTGGCAAGGCCCAACTGGCCTTGGAAGAGGGCACTGACCCGCTGGACGCGGGCCTGCACATGATGGTGGAGCTGCCGGGAAAGAAGCTCAAAAACCTCGACGGCCTCTCCGGCGGGGAAAAGGCCATGAGCGCGGTGGCCGTGCTCTTTGCTTTGTTCCTTATCCGGCCCGCCCCCTTCTGCATCCTGGACGAGGTGGACGCTCCCCTGGACGAGGCCAACAACGGCCGCTTCCTGGACCTGTTGCAGCAGCTCTCCCGGCGCTCGCAGATCCTCATGATCACCCACAGCCGCTCCAGCATGGAGTTGGTCAACACCCTCTACGGAGTGACCATGGAGCACAAGGGGGTGAGCAAGCTGCTCAGGGTGTCCTTGGAGCAGGGAGAATCGTTAGCCGCTTAAACAGGCTTCGCCAGCCACCCACGGAGCCTACCATTCTGGCTGCGGGGCGTTGATTATAGACAAACGGTTACGCCCTTGACGCGGGGGACGTGGCTTATTAGATTTGCCGGGCGGGCCCATGGGCCTGCCCGAAGCTTTTTCACCATCAGCTTGATCGGATGACATGGCTTTTTTCAAACGCTTTAAAAAGAAAAAGGCGCAGCAGGAGCAGGAGGGCCAATCCCAAGCCCAGGACCAGGCCGTATCTGAGCCGGAAGCCGTCTCTCAAGATGAGGAGAATCCGCCGGTTGCCGAAGCTGCCGTGGCCGAGGCCAAGGACGTAGAGCAAGCCGATACGCCCGCCACTGCGGAGCCAGGGGAGACCAAACAGCCTCAGGAAGAAGAGGCCGCGCCTCAGGACCTTGAGACCCAGGCCGAGCCGGTCCCCGAGTCTGAGCCAAAGGCTGAGCTTGAAGCCGAGCAAGAGCCCGAGCCGGAATCTGAGCCCGAAGATGAGCAGACCTCCGAGCAAGAGCCCAAGCGCGGCCTTTGGGGACGTCTGGGCCAGCGCCTCAAGAAGACCAAGGACAAGATCGGCGGCTCCATCGACCGCATCACCCTGGGCAAAAAGATTGACGATGAAGTGCTCGACGACCTGGAGGAGGTGCTGGTCACCGCCGACTTGGGAGTGCACACCAGCTTGAAGCTCATCGAGCAGCTCAGGGGCAAGGTGGCCCGCAAGGAGTTGGACGACACCGAGGCCCTGAAAAAGGCCTTGGCCCAGGGCATCGCCGAGGTGCTGACCGAAGTTCCTCCCACCCCGGAACGGGACAACAATCCCCACGTGATCATGGTGGTGGGAGTCAACGGGGTAGGCAAGACCACCAGCATCGGCAAGCTGGCCAATTACTTCAAGAGCCAGGGCCGCTCGGTGCTGTTGGCAGCGGGCGACACCTTCCGGGCGGCAGCCAACGAGCAGCTCACCATCTGGTCCGAGAGGGTGGGCTGCGACATCGTGGGCGGCCAGGAAGGTGCCGACCCCTCAGCCGTGGCCTTTGACGCAGTGGAGGCCGCTCTTAACCGGGGCCGCGACCTGGTGCTCATCGACACCGCCGGACGCCTGCACACCAAGGTTAACCTCATGGAGGAGCTCAAGAAGATCCACCGGGTGCTGGGCAAAAAGCTGCCCGGCGCGCCCCACGAGGTGATTCTGGTGGTGGACGCCACCACCGGACAAAACGCCTTGCAGCAGGCCAAGCTGTTCAACCAGGTGGTGCCGCTCACCGGGCTGGTCCTTACCAAGCTGGACGGCACGGCCAAGGGCGGCGTGGTGGTGGCCATTTCCGGAGAGATGAATCTGCCTATCTGCTTCGTGGGCCTGGGGGAGGGCATGGAAGACTTGAGGCCTTTTGAGGCCGAGGGCTTTGCCGAGGCTATATTCTGATCAGAGCTTTAGGGCACACAAAAGGGAGGGCCAATGGCCCTCCCTTTTTATTTGCGGGTACGTGCCTTAGATGGAGCAGCTTTTGATCATCTCGCAGATATTGTCGCAAACGTCCACTATCCTCAGAACGCCCACCACTTTGTTGCCCCGGCGCACCAGCACCGAAAGCTTGCGCCCCATGACCAGTACGTGGGCCGCATGGGCCAAACTGGATTCTTCATCGATGAAGTCGTCATCGTTCAGGGGACGCATGGCGTTTTTCACCAGAATGTTGGAGGCCCGGGCGCACAGCAGGTTCCAGGGGTCGTCCCAGAGTTCTTCCTTGTCCACCATGGATCTCATAAAGGCCGGGTTAAGGCCGAAGTGGGTCAAGCGGTCGAAATCGGCTATTTTGCGATACTTGGGCTCCAGGGCCTGCAAAAGGTCCCAGTGGGACACCTTGCCGATGACAAAGCCTTTTTCATCCAAGACCAGCACCGCGCGGTGCTTGAACTTGGAGGCTCCCGCCTTTTGCCAGGATTTTTCCAGGGCCTGCACCGTCTCGAACAGGGTGGCCTCTTGATGAGTAGTGGCGTATTCGTCCAGCGGCACCATGATATCCCTGACGCTCTTGCTCTTCATAACAGCCCTCTTTTTTAACCGTAACCTTGCCGAAGGGACTCCGGCCGGAGCCCCATCGGCAAGCATTTATCTACATTATCAGGTTCGCATCAGCCTGGTAGTCAAGCAACCCTATTTGGCGGTGCCGGCCTGCATGGCCTTGGTGGCGGTCTCCAAAATGCTGTCCGGGAAACCAACCACGTTATAGATGACCAAAAAGCCCACGACCCAGACCACCAGCATGCAGATCACCCAGAGCACGAAGCCGTACTTCAAAAAGTCCACCGGGTGGATGGCCCGCTCGCCGGTGTCCGGGTACACGCCCAGGCCGTAAACAATGGCGTTGTTGGGTGTGCCCACGATGAGGAAGTGAGCAAAGCTGGTGGCAAAGGCCACGGCCAGGCCCACGGCCCAGGGTTCGCCATGCACCTGGGTCATCAGGCCCATGGGGATGGCGATGGGGCCCAACAGGGCGGTGGTGCCCGCGTCGGACATGAAGTTGGTCATCAAGCCGGACAGGCCGCTCATGCCCACCCACAGGCCAAAGCCCTTGGACATACCCACCGAGCTCAGGGCCTCCAGGAAGGTCTGGGCCAGCCACATGGCCGCGCCGGACTCCTTGAGCAAGGCGCCCAAGGTAAGAGCGCCGCAATACATGAACCAGGCGTCCCAGGAGATTCCGGCTAGAATCTTGCGCCACTCGGTGGTGCGGAAGATGACCGGGATGAGCAGGGCCAACAGGGCCGGACCGCCCAAACCCATCTCCTCGCCGCCCAATATCCACAAGGCTAGGATCAAAAGGAGCATGCCAAAGGTGACATACTCAGCATAGGACATCTTGCCCATCTTGCGGGTCTCGTCCTTGATGGCCACCAGGCCGGGGGTGAGGTCCTTGGTCTTAATCTTGCGCCCGAATAGGAAGATCATGTAGACGGCTACGATTAAGCCCATGATGGGCACTATGGGAAGGCCGTAGGTCATCCAGGTGAAGAAGTCCATGGGCACCTTGTACTCGGACCAGAAGCCCATCATGATCACGTTTCGGCCGCCGGCCGCCGGGCTACCCACGCCGCCCACGTTCAGAGCGAAACACAGGGCGAACAGCAAAAACTTGGCCAGGGCCGGTTCATGGATGACACTGCCTCCTTTGCTGTTGGCCGCCACCGAACCATAATAGACTGCCATCATCACCGGGGTCATGAAGGCACACATGGCGTGGGCCGAAATAAAGCTGCCCACCACGGCCATGGAGATGCAAAGCACAAAGATGGGCACGTAAAAGCCTTTGGTCCAGCCCAAGAGCCAAGCGGCCAGGCGTTTATGCAGCCCCACATCCACCACCGCCACGCCCATGGCCAACACCCCCAAAAGGAACATTGGGGCGTCACCGGCAAAAGACTTGCCGATGGACTTCATGGGGAGTAGGTGTAGGAAATAGGCCAACAGGGGCATGAGTATGCCGGTAAGACCGATAGGAATGGCCTCGGTTGCAAAGAAAATGACCGCCATGGGGATGATGCCCAGCACCACCATGGTTTTGTGTGCCGCCTCCTGAACGTTGTGGGCAACGTGCCAGGAGATCATTTTTTCGGCGAAGCCGTATTTTTCGACTATCTGGATTACGCTGTCAGGTGTTGGCAGCGCGAAACCAACCAACAAGAATATGGCCACGCCGATACTGAGCCACAAAATGCGGCCCTTCATGCTGCCTTCGGAGCCGCCATGGGAGTCGTGATCGTGCGACATGAGGTAGCGTCCTCCCCTCCAAACCGCTAAAGCGAAAGGGCGCGGGATTGTAAAATAGCTGTCAAAGCATTATGTTGCACCACTCGCCGCGGAAGGAACCCGCTTGCTTCCGCAGGCGTGGTCTAATCGCTCAAGCTTTATTAGCACAGGTGAGCGGCAGACTTAAAGAAAAAAGTAACAAGATTGGCGTCAGTAACGTTGTAAAATGCAACGACACCTTGGGCTACGATCAAAGATTCGAGCAGCTGTACGGGGCAGGTTGGTTTCCTTGCCTGCTCCCTTAAGCCATTCGGGCCAAGTAGGGATAGCCGTTCATAATTCCGTACTCAGCCTGTATTGCCGCCAGGTGGAGTGCGTCGCTAGGCCTTTAATCCGCCTCTGGTTTTTGAATCACAAAACTTGGGTTCAGCAGAATGCGGGCATTGTAAATTGCAACATCGCCTTGGAGTGCATTTCCGCACATAGGCTCACCTATAAGCAGACTGGGAAAGTTTTTTTTGGGTTAGTGCGCTAAAGGGGATAAGTTGGCCTGCATAAACAAAAATTAATTTGTATCTGAGGAAGGATCGCCCCTAAAAAGGCCTGATGCCGCGTTTGCTCCTGGGGATGGATGCGCTCACCATGCCGCCTGGGCCAACCCAGGCATTGTATTTTGCAACACTGCCTTTAGGTGGGCACCACCACCGGTGGCCGCAACAAAAGCTCCACCGCGTCACGGGCCGTGGAGGCCAACCTGGGGTGGGTGTCTTGCAGGCTTATTAGTTGCCGCAGATTGTCGGCAGTGCGGTAAATGAGTTGGGCGATATCTCCTTCCGCCCCGCCGTATATATCCACGATCTTGTCAAAATCCGCCAGTTGGCACCAAGCATAGATGGCCGCCGCTGCCCGGTAGGGTAACACCGGGGTGTCAAAGCCCCATTGCCGCAGGCGTTCGATCATGGGGTCCAGGGCCTGACGCAATCCTGAAAGGGCAATGCGCAGGCGCCGGTCAAGGTGGGGGGTGAAGTCGGGCTCGCGCTCGTCCACAAACAGGGCCAGGATAGCCGCCAAAAGCACCGGGTCTTGACGGGGCAGGGCGCCTTGACGGATGGCTTCGGCAATGAGCACCGGCTGATCCAGGCGAAGCTGGCTGGCCCACAGGCCGTCCGGGGTGAGGCGGCCCTGAGGGTCGGCAAAACCCTCGGTGCGCAGAAACTCCAGATGGCGCACAAAGTCGTACCAAAAAGCGTGGCTTTGATCCGCCACCTCGGCAAGCTGCTCTTCAGCTTGGTTCAATAACCTGCCCAGGCCTTTTTTGCTCTTGAGGCATTCGCCCTGGACCGGGCAGGAAGTGCAGATTAGAGCCTCCTGCTCGTTCTCCACCGCCTTCAGGCGATCCTTGACCTCGGCGGACTCCTGGGTGGCCAGGCGCTCTATCTGAGGCGCGCCCAAGGGGGTGGGCCTGCGGGGGGCCTGTTTGAGCACGGCCTCGGCCAGGGCCCTGCCGCCTCCGGCCTGTGGCAGGGTAAGCTCTTCTTGGAACACACCGGCGATCTCTTCCAGATCCACGAACTCCAGGCGGGGGTGCCCCCGGGTGAGGCGGCGTTCCCTTTCCAGACTCACGGCCAGCACACCGCGGCCCTCGGGGCTCTCCTCCCGGCGCAGAACCGCCCAAGCGGAGCCGTACATGTCCATCAACACCCGTCCCCGGCTAAGGGCACCCCACAGGCCGCTCTGGCTGGACTCTGCTTCCTGCTCCAGCCGCCTGCGCAGGCGTTCCAGTTGCCGGCGCCTGCGGCGGCGCACTACAGCCTCTTCCGGGCCAGGGCAGTGAGAGCCGGCCAGCTCATGGGCCAGGGTTTTGAGCACCCTTTGAGGGCCGGCCTTGGTGCGTGGCTTGCCGTCGGTGCGCTCCAAGCGCTGGAAAGTGGCCAGGGACATGCCCAACAGCTGCTTCACCTCGGCCGGGCGCTGGGACAAAAGCAGGTTGAGCACCATGGAAAAGTTAATCGACAACTGGCTTTCTATGGGGTCAGGCTCGGAGTCCAACAGGGTGGCCACCAGAGGGATGTCGTTGAAGGGACCGGGAACCACGCAGGCAAAGCCAATGTTGTCCATGCCCCGGCGGCCCGCCCTCCCAGTCATTTGCAACAGATCGGTGGCTCCCAGTTCCACAAACTCCCGGCCATTGAAGCGGTCGCTCTGGGTGATGACCACGGTGCGGGCCGGGAAGTTCACACCCGCCGCCACGGTGGAGGTGCTAAAGATGGCTTTGAGCAAGCCCTTTTGCATGAGCCGCTCCACCAACAACTTGCCTAGAGGCAGATGTCCCGCGTGGTGGCTGGCTACCTGGAACCTGCGGATCTGATCGATTTGGGCCTGGTCGTGCAAAAAGGGATATTGCTCCAACCAGCGGTCGATTTCCTGATTTAGCTGCTGGGTGCGCTCAGGGTCATACTCCAGATGGGCCGTGGCCGTGTACTCCAGGGCCGCGTCACAGTCGGAGCGCGATTTCAGGAAAAAGATGGCTGGCAGCAAATCCGCCTCTTCCAGGGAGCGCAGGATGCGCCCAAAAGGAGGGAGGTGGTTTCCCTGCCAGCGCGAGCGGCTGCTGGCCTTGCTCTCCAGGAACTTACGCACCTTGGCAAAAAGGCCGCGCTTGGTCTTCAAGGGAGTCAGTTCGCCGTCGGGCATCAAGAACAGAGGGTATAGAGGCACCGGCCTCTGGCTGCTGAAGACCGTGGCGCAAGGTTCATCGCGCACAAAGTTGAGCCAGCGGGCAATCTGGGACGCATTGGCCACTGTGGCCGATAGCAAGAGCAGCCGCACGCGCACCGGCAGGTAGATGATAACCTCTTCCCACACCACGCCCCGGTCCGGGTCTCCCAGGAAATGGGCTTCATCCAACACCACCAAACCCGCGTCCAGGTCGCTGCCCCGGTGCATGGCGTCGTATAGCTGGTTGCGCAATATTTCGGTGGTGCCCACGATAAGCGGGGCGCCCAGGTTCTCCTTGCGGTCACCGGTAAGGATGCCCACGTTTTCGTGCCCGAATATCTCACCGAACTCGGCAAGCTTGGCGTTGGTCAGGGCTTTGAGGGGGCTGGCATACCAAGCCCGTTGTCCCTTGGCCAGGGTTCGGGCGATGGCCTGCTCGGCGATCCAGGTCTTACCCGAGCCGGTGGGCGCGCTTACCACCACATCCTGTGCGTCAAGTAGCTCCACCGCCTCGCTCTGAAAGGGATCGGCCTTAAAGGGTGCGTCGCTGGGCACTCCCACGTCGGCCAGAACCGGGCTCAGCTTGGGGTTAACCCTGGGCCTAAAAGGCGTGTCTTCCGTCTGCTTGGGGCGGGGGCGTCGCGAAGCGTTGCGCGGCGGGTTGCGTCTTTTCCTAGGTGGTCGCTTGCTCAAATAAATCTCCCGGCTGAGGCCATCCTAGCGCAGGCAAGCATGCGGCGGCAATGCTTTGCTTGGGCGGAGAGGCCCAGCCCGCATCCTTCTCAAGGGCCGGGCCAGGGTACAGGCTTAGCACTGACAAAAGGAAGACTTCTTTTATACCTGGACCGTGAATCCTGATTTGTTGTCTAATCCCATCCAACCCTCATGAAATATGCAGGCTAGGCTGGTTCGTGGTACCCGGTGATCTGGTCCAGCTCGTCCTTGAGGCGGTTGAGCTCGTCTTCCAACTCCTGACGGGCTGCTTCCAATTCCCGGCCCCTGATCCCCGGCGGGTAGCGGAATTCCTTGCCCGCAGTGCACACAAGCTTGGCAAAGGGCTTGGGAATCATGGTGCGGTCCCAGGTATTTTTCAAAACCCACACCCGGTCGGATGACCACATAAGGGGCAAAAGAGGCAGGCCGGTCTGGGAAGCCAGGACTATCATTCCTTTTTTGGCTTTGTATCGCGGGCCGCGCGGACCGTCGGCCACGGTGGCGGCATACCTTGTGGCGCCTCCTTGCAGATAATCGGCCATTTCCTTAAGCGCGGCAATTCCACCCCGGCTGGAAGATCCGCGCACCGGCACGCCGCCCATGATGGATAGGTAGCGAGCCAGATACTCGCCATCCTTGGAGCGGCTTATCATAACCGCGGGGTGTTGCTTGCCGAAAAAATACAGGGAGAAGATGGCCCCGCGGTGCCAGGTAACGCCGATCGCCGAGCGGCCTTTGCTGAAATATTTTTCCGCCAGGTCGTTGCGTAAAATCTTCACGCGGCAGGTCCTAAACAGGGTGCGCACCAGGCGGGCGGCGAGTTGGGACACCAGCCAGAATTGCACGCGCTGCCAAACACTGTATGACCTAGTTTCGCTCAAGCTAAGCTCCCGCATATATAAATCGGCTAATAATTACCATGTGTTCCTGTTGTAGGCAAAGCCGTGGGGCGAGGATTTTTACCAAACGGCACTTTTGGGTACACTATTATTCAGATGAAGCCTGCCGAAAGCTCACCAAGGCCTCAGGGCCTATATGCAAAGGGATAGCGCAATGGAGATGAACATCAGCTTGGGCCCCAACCAACTGGTCACCGCCCGCTGGGACAATTTCGAAGTAAGCACCGACCAACCTGTCAGCCAAGGAGGGCAGGGAAACGCCCCGTCGCCTTTTGAGCTTTTTCTGGCCTCTTTAGCCACTTGCACCGCGTTTTACGTGCTCGGCTTCTGCCGCACCCGGGACATCCCCACCGATGACGTCAAACTGGTGCAACGGCTGATCACCTCGGAGGATGGCAAGGAGGAGAAGGCCATTGAAATGGAGATAATCCTGCCTCCGGAGTTCCCCGCCAAATACGAAAAAGCGGTGGTAAAAGCCGCTTCCATGTGCCACGTAAAAAAGACCATCCTGAACCCGCCGGAGATTACCTTAAACGCCCGGCGAGCCTAAAACCCAAGCCAGGAAAAAGGCGCCACCACCAGCCAGAATGGTGGCCACTTGCATGAGGCGGACGCACTGCTGTGCCTGAAGCTCATCGGTGGGGCCGCCCTCGGGGTTGATCCACGGCTTGTCCACCAGCACGCCGTGGTAATAGTTGGGGCCACCTAGGCGCACGCCCAGGGCTCCAGCCACCGCCGCCTCGGGCCAGGCCGAGTTGGGGCTTTTGTGAGCCCCGTGGTCCCGCAGGGCGATTTGCCAGGCCTCGCCGGCCCTGAAGCCCAAAAAGGGGCAGGCGATTGCCAAAAGCAGGGCGCTGAGCCGGGCGGGCAGCCATCCGGCCAGGTCGTCCAGGCGGGCCGCGGCCCAACCCAAGTGCAGGAAGCGCTCGTTACGGTAGCCCACCATGGAGTCCAAGGTGTTTATGGCCTTATAGGCTACCGCGCCCACTGGCCCCAGCAAGGCCATGTAAAGCAGAGGGGCCACCACGCCATCGTTAAAGTTCTCGGCCACGGTCTCCACCACCGCCCGTCGGATGCCATGTGAATCCAAACTCTGGGTTTCGCGGCCCACGATCATGGACAAGCGGCCACGGGCAAGCCCAACATCACCACTTTTCAACGCCGTCAGCACCGAGTGGGCTTCACGCCAGAGCTGGCCCGCGGAAATGCATTGCCAGCAAAGCACCAGCGCCACCAGCCAGGCCAGCACCGGGGACAAGGCGCCAGATAGGGCCAGGCATAAGGCGGCGGCCAAGGAGAAACCACCCACCACTATCAGCACCAGCATGGCTCCGGCCAGGCGTAGGCCTGAAGAAGAGGAAGCCAGGGTATGCAAACGGCCCTCAAGAAAAGCGATGGCGCGTCCCATATAACGAACTAGGTGCGGCCATGAGGGAGGATCGCCCAATAGGGCATCGGCGGCTATGGCAAAAGCTATAATCCAGGCGCCAGTCATGAAACAATCTCATAAATATTCACCGAAAACTTTTCGGCCTTTGCTGCACAATACATCAACTAGTAATCAGCTAGTGCTATTGGATTATAATGCAGTAAACCGTTGAGGGAGTCTAATTTAAAAACCTTTAACTCGCAAGCAAATCCAATAAAGGGTTTCAATTAAATTTTTAACAGTTTTTTCCTATAGCTAATCATTAGCAAATCCCCTGTGGTCATTAGAAACTACAAATGTCCCCGCATTAGACGCATAATTTTTTTACATAAATCATTACTAGGTTTAAATAAAAAACTTACAAATTACGCCTTGACTAAACACGAAAACAGGCTGTATAAAATAATAATAACTTTATAGTTATTTGTGTAGTAACAAATAAATTAAAGGAGAAAAGACGTGGCACGCACCTCTCGTTGGAATGAAACCGACAGGGCCAAGCTACTGAAAATGGTCAAAAGTGGCGTATCAGAACAGGAAATTCGCAGTAATTTCAAGACTAAAGGCCCTAAAGGTGCTATGCGGGACATGACTGCGGTAGAGTTTGCCCAGCAACTAAAGCAGTCCATGGTTGAAGCCGGAGACATTAAACAAGAAGCCCGCAAAAAAGAAAAAGCCCAGGCTGCGGTGTATAAGGTTACCAACACCGGTCGCCTTACCATCACCGACTTCGGCGAACTCACCGGTGCCAAAGAAGGCGCTTCCTATACCTTGGAAAAGCCACGCGGCCGTTCCAATGCTTGGCGCCTAGTGCCGACGAAATAACTATCCAGGTTCCTCGCAACGTCTACTAGTTAGGCGGGAGAATGAAGCTCCTCTTGGCGAGGTGTCAGTTTAAGATGTATCCGCCGCTGATTCTTATGGCATAAATGACATAAGAGGATCAGAGAAGAATGCATAACATGCCGTGAGCCGGTGGCCCCCTAAGGCCGCCGGTTTTATTTGTAAAAATAGTTACCATTGGGGAAAATTCATTGAAAGGGCACTGGCCTTTAAAACTATTGGTCAGTTTGGGAGTAGGGCTTCTTCCCGGCCCCCATGGCACTTACGGCTCTGTTCTTACCGCGGGACTAGGCGCCTTGTGGCTTTACCACGGCGGCGCTCTCGCTGGTTGGCCTTATGGTTCTGTGGTCGCTCTGGTGGGTTTGGCGGCATTTATTTTTTGTCACCTAGCCTTGCGCCGTCAAATATTTGGTACTGAGACCGATCCTGGCCGAATAGTTCTGGACGAGGCCGCGGGCATGCTGGTGGCCATGTTTGGTATCAGCTCCCTTGGTTGGGAGTTGCTGGCCGCGCTGGCCTTTTTCCGCTTTTTCGACATCGTCAAACCCTTGGGAGTGAACACTCTGCAAAGGCTTGAAGGGACATGGGGGGTGGTCGCCGATGACCTACTGGCCGGGTTGTACGCTTTGCTTGCTTGGCGGTCGTTGGCTTGGTTAGTGGCCCTGGCCGGAGCCTGATGGCCCTCCCAGGATTTCAGAGACCTTTACCAGGGACACTTGCTGTTTTAGGCGAGGGGCCCAGCTCTCCAAGGCCTTCATGGTTACCGAGTGAGGGTGGCCGATAGCAATTGCCCGTCCCCGTTCTTTAGCCACGGACATCAGCCGCAGCATTTGCTCGTCAATGGCCTCGCGGCTGACCTGGTGGTCCAGAAACACGTCCCTGCGGCCGGTGCGCAGCCCCAGCCTCTGAGCCGTGGCCAAGCCCTTAGAGTCAGCGCTGGTAAAGCTGTCCAAGTAATACAAGCCGCGCTTTTTTATCTCCAAGAGCACGCACTCTAGTAACTCTGGGTACAGGCTGAACCTGGAGCCCATGTGGTTGTTCACCCCAACCGCCTGAGGCACCTTGGCCAGGTCCTCTTGCAGCACCTTCAGTAAGCGCTGAGAAGGCATATCGCACAACAAAACCCCTTTGCCGGGGTTACGGCGTGGGAAGCCCTTGGGCTCCATGGGCAGATGCAGCATCACCTCCAGGCCATTGGCTTGGGCCAGGCGAGCCACGGCCTTTGCCCGGGAAGAGTGGGGTAGGATGGAAATGGTCAGGGGGATGCCAAGCGCGGCCAGGCGCTTGGCCTGGGCCACTGAGTAGCCCATATCGTCAATGACCAGGGCCACCAGGGGACGCGAAAGGTCAGGCTGATTGGTAGCTGGTTTTGCAGGTGGCAGAACCTTTGGCTTTGGCGCGGCGGGTTTGGTGCTAGCCTGGGGCGCCGGCTTGGCCCTGGGCACCGACTGTTTGGGCGCAGGGCGCCGAGGTTCCGGGGTGCCCCACCAAAGGCCAAGTAAAAAGGCGCAAAGAACCCCGGCCGCCCCCAAGGCCCAAAGGGCCCGGCGGCGGCGCGAGGTGTGTTTCTTGGACTTTTTACGCTGAGTCACTGATTTTTAACGGCACCGACATCCTTGCCTTGTTCCAGAACATCGCGGCGGGAGAATACCTGCCATGCCTTGAGCAGATCCAAGGCGCGGATCATTTGGTTGTCCTTTTCCAAACGGTCCTTGGGGTAATGCAGCTTATCCTCTTTGTCCTCAGCCTTTTCCTTGTCTTCGGCCTTGCCCTGCTCCGGCTCTTTATCCTTGGCGGGTTGGGCCTTTTGTTTCTTGGCCGCGCCTTGGTCCTCCTCGGGAGCCATGGCCCCTTCCAGGTCCTTTTCTCGCAAGGGCTGGGAATTTTTCGCCGCCTTGGGCGCCGGGGCGGGAGGCTTGAATGGAACCACCAAGTCCGGGGTGATGCCCTTGGCCTGAATAGCCCGTCCACTGGGGGTGTAGTAGCGGGCCGTGGTCAGCTTGAGAGCACCCTTGTCTTCCAGGGGCAATATGGTCTGCACCGAGCCCTTGCCAAAGGTCTGGGTACCCAGGATCATGGCCCGCTTATGATCTTGCAACGCGCCGGCCAAGATTTCGCTGGCGCTGGCCGAACCTTGGTTGACCAACACGATGATGGGGTAGTTGTTGGCGGTCATGCGCGGGGTGGCCCTAAACACCATTTCCTGACCTGGCGCCCGGCCCCTGGTGGAGACGATCAGCCCCTTGTCCAGGAACTGGTCGGCGACATTGACCGCTTCGGTGAGCAGGCCGCCGGGATTGGTCCTGAGGTCGATTATCAGGCCCTTTAGGGGCACCTTTTGGCTTTGCAGCTCATTGAGGCCCTTGAGCAACTCGTCGGTGGTGTTCTCCTGGAAGTTGGCCAAACGCAGCAGGCCGTAACCGTCCTCAAGCAGGTAGTAGCGCACGCTCTTGATGGGAATCATGTCGCGCACTATCTCGATGTCCTTGAGGTTGTTGGCTCCTTCCCGCAGCACGGTGAGAACCACCTTGCTTCCCTTGGGGCCGCGGATTTTCTTCACCGCGTCCATCAGGGTCATGCCCTTGGTGAGCTTGCCGTCGATCTTCATGATGCGGTCGCCCGCCTCCACCCCCGCCTTGAAGGCCGGGGTGCCCTCAATGGGCGAAACCACGGTGAGGATGCCATCCTTGGTGGTGATGACTATGCCTACCCCGCTAAAGGTGCCCTTGGTCTCGACCTGGAGCTCCTTATATTCCTCGGGGGTCATGTAGGCGGAGTGGGGATCCAGGCTGCTGACCATGCCTTTTACCGCTTCGGTAAGCAACTCGTCGGGAGTCTTTTTCTCGACGTATTTCTTCTGGACCTGTTCCATCACCTCGGTCAGCAGGCGCATGCGGCTATAATCCGCGTCGCTGGCGGCCTGGGCCGCCTGGTGCTGGAGTTGAGGTAGATAGAAACTGAGCATGGCCACAACGGCCAATAGAATCAAGCCATGACGTAGAGTACGGCCGGGCATTTTTGCCTCCCCGGACATGATTGAACTTTAAAGATTTAAGACTAGCGCCTGGGGCCTAACTGGTCAATAGTTCAGCCGCAACCACCTGCGAGGATCCTGGGCTTTGGTTTCCAGGCGCACCTCCAGATACAACAGCCCCCCAGGCCCCAGAGTGCCCACCATCTCTCCAGGACCGATCTGCTGCCCCTGGCTAAGCGCCACCGATTCCAGATGCCCCAAAACGGTGTGCACTTTCTGGCCATGGTCCAGCACCACCACCTTGCCCACGTGGGCCAGCTCTCCGGCATAGGCCACCCGTCCGGCCCAGGGTGCGCGCACCGTCGCCCCGGGCGAGGACTTGATGGTGACACCAGGTTTGAGAGCGTCGCTTCCAGGACCCACTACCCGCCCCTGTACCGGCGGGCTCAGGTGCCCCTGGGCTTCGCGCACCCCGGGCATGGGCCGGTTCTCGGCCCCGGTTTCCAGGGGGGGCAGGGCAAAGGCCCGCGCCAGACGCGCTTCTGCCTCTTGCAGGGCTGAGATGCGCTCAATGAGCAGCATGCGGCGTCGCTCCAGGCGCAGCACTAGCTCGGCGCGGCGGTGATACAGGTTTTGCAGCCTGCTTTGGGTGTCTAAAAGGTTGGAGCGAACTTCGTCCATCCGGTTCTGTTCCAGAGCCAGATTGCCTTGCACTTGGTTGAGCCTGCGGCGGGCGGTTTTCAGATCTTTGAGCCTCTGGTGTTGCCCAGCCAAAAGCCAAGTCACGGCCTGGGAGCGCTCCAGCACCTCGCGGTAGTCGCGCGCCGAGGCTAGTAAGCCGAAATCTCCCTCCACCCCCAACAAATACAAGACACGCATCTGGTGGAGGTAACGCTTTTGTAGAGAGTCCAAGCGAGAGCGCAGGTTTATCTCTTCTGCCCGGGCTCCTTCCAGTCGCTCGGTCATTTCCATCTGCCGCCAGGCCAGGCGAGCCGCCTCGCGTTGCTCCCGGGCGATGTTTTCTTCCATTTCCTGCATCTCGCCCTGCAGAAGGCCCATTTGTCCTGCTGCCTGACTCCATTGATCTAGCATGGTCACCAGGCGGCTCTTGATCTCCTGGCGTGCCTGGGCGGCGCTTTGAGCCCCGGCGTGAGCTGGATGAAGCAGCGCGGCGGCGGCCAAAGCCGCCAAAACCAGGCATCTTGCCAGGCTCACAACACCTCTCGTGGATGCAGGCTGCGCCCCACGCCCAAGAAGCCTCCCAAAAGGCCGGAGATTACGGCCAGGCAGCCCAAAACCGCTGGCAGTATGGGCGGGAAGGCCAGAACCCGGCTCAAGCGTAGGCCCCAAGGCAAGGCGTCTGGCGCGGCCAACAGGGCGAACAAGCCCCAAAGCAACAGACTGGCCAAGCCAGCGGCGGCCAAGCCTTGCAATACCGCCTCCACCATAAAGGGGCCGCGCATATACCCGCCGCCGGCTCCCACCAAAGCCATAAGCTCCAGCTCCCGGCGGCGCACATGCACCGCCAGGCGCACCGTATTGCTGGTGACCAGCACTACCGCCAAAAACAGCAAGATGCCCAGAGCCACGGCCAGCTCACTACCTGCCCTGAGGACCCGCTCCAGGCGCCGCAACCAGGGACGGCCAGTGACCACATCGCCGACCCCGGCCATTTTCTTGATGTGAGCGGCCAGCTCGGGCGGAGCGGCCAAGCTGGGGGAAAGCACCAGTTCGATGGCATTGGGAAGGGGGTTAGTGTCCAGGTCGTCCAGCAGGCCGGCCTGGGGGCCCAGTTGGCGGCGGAAGCGGATCATGGCTTCTTGTTGATCCACATAGCTCGCTGAGGCGACCCCCTGGAGTTTGGACAACTGGTCGGCCAGCTCTTTTCCCTGTTGGGCATCAACCTCCGGCTCGGTGACCACCAATAGGGTGGGGCCGGTAAGCAGGCGCTCCGCCGCCTGGTTCAGGTTCAGGCACAGGGCTAGATAAGCGCCCATGATGGCCAGGGCCACGGCCAGGGTGCTGATGGCCACCCCTTGCAACCACAGGTCTTCACCCATCTGGCGCAAGGCTCGCCCTATCACCCCCCGCCGTTTCAAGAGGTCTCCTCCAGGCGGCCATTCTCCAAGTGCACCACTCGACCGCCCTTTACCAGGCTGAGCAGGGTGGGATCATGGGTAGCCACGATCACCGTGGCTCCGCCCACATAGTCGCCCACCAGCAGGCGCATCATGGCCAAGGCGTTCTCAGGGTCCAGATTGCCGGTGGGCTCGTCGGCCAAAATCAAATCCGGGCCAGGGGCCAGGGCGCGGGCCAGGGCCACCCGCTGCTGCTCTCCTCCGCTCAGGGTGTCGGCCTCGGCTTTGGCCAGGTGGGACAGCTTGACCTGCGCCAGCACCTCGCCCACCCGGCGTTCCACGGTGCGGCGGTCGATTTTTGCCACTTCCAGGGACAGGGCCACGTTTTCGAAAACGCTGCGCCGCGGCATGAGGCGGAAATCCTGGAACACCAGGCCCAGGCGGCGGCGCAATAAAGGAAGATGGCGCGGAGCCAAACGGCCCAGATCAGTGCCGCCCACCATTACCCGTCCCTGACTGGGCAGCTCGGCCCCGTATAGCAGGCGTAAGAGGGTGGTCTTGCCGGCCCCGGAAGGACCGGTGAGATAAACGAATTCACCTGGGTCCACCCGCAGGCTTATTGCCTTGAGAGCGGGCTCCTCCCGGTGGGGGTAGGTCTTGCCGACACTTTCCAGACGTATCATGGCCAGAAACCGCGGTCCGGTTTGGGAGGCGGTTTAAGGTTCAACCCGGTCAATCCCCGGCCCATGGACCTCTGTAAACCGGCTTCGGCAATGTTAAAGGTAGCCAAGGCGTCGTAATAGCTGTTGCGGGCCCGGGCCAAAAGCAGCTGGGCGTCCAACAGCTCGGTGTTGGTGGTGAGCTGCTCCCGGTAGCGCTCAAAGGTAACCCGGTAGTTCTCCTCGGCCTGCTTCACCCCCACCGTGGTGGTGGCTATGCTGGCCAGGGACTCCTTCAGGTAAAGCACCGCCTCCTTGACTTGGAGGCTTACCTCGTCCTCCATGTCTTGCTTGACCGCTTCCAGGCGCCGTTTGTCGGCCCGCGATTGGCTGGTCTGGTGTCCGGTACGTCCCCACTCCCAGAAAGACCAATTGAGCATGGTGGCCACGGTCCAGTTGGTGGTGTCGTAGTATTCACTGGGGCCCATGGTAGCCGAGTCGCTGGTGAAGTCATAGCTGGCCTGCAGGTCCACGTTGGGATAGTAGCCGCTCTGAGCCTTGCGGATGTTTTGGTCTGCTTGCTGTAGCTGAAGGTCCAGAGCCTTTAGCTCCGGACGCTCCACCAAGGCTATCTGGCGGGACTTCTGGAAATCAGTGCTCACGGGGTAGGACTTCAGGATGTCCTCGACCCTGGTGCGGTGTTCCACCGGTAGGCCCAGCAAGCGATTGAGGCGGGCGCGCATAAGGGCGCGGTTGTTGTAGGCCTTGATGCGCGATTGTTTGGCATCCGATAGGCTCACCTCGGTCTTGAGCAGGTCGTTGACCGGGATGATGCCCACCTCATAGAAATCCTTGCTCACCTTGAGCTGGGCTTCCAGCTGTTTTACGGTCTGGTCGGCCACTTCGGCGTTCTTGATGGCCCGCAAATACAAAAAATAGGACTGCTTTACCTGATAGGCCACTTCCAGGTAAGTGAGAAACAGGTTGGATTCGGCAATGTCCACCCCCAGCTTGGCCAGTTCGTACTGGCTGGAGAGCCGGAAGCCGGTGAACAGGGGCTGGGTCAGGGCGGTGGACCACTGATAGACATTGTCCGAGCCCACGGTCACCGGTTGGCCCATGATGTGGTACTGGGGCGGGTTCTGGGTCTTTTGAAAACCATAGCTGGTGCTGAGCGAAGGCAAAAAGTATGTAAAAGCCTCTTTTTGCTGGCTGGCCGACTTTTGCATTTCAGCCAGGGTTTGCTTGATGTTGGGCGAGTAATCCAGGGCCATGGCAAGGGCATGCCGCAGGGTCAGCTCGCCCTTGGGCGGCGGCGCCTTGGGCCCGGCGGCCGCGGCTGTAAGGTAACCGGTCAGCAAGATGATCAACGCAAGTGCCGGAATGCAGAATCCGGATCGCAAAATGCCCCCTTTATAACTCACCCATGCCCTCCTTAACTACCTTATACCTTAGGCGCTTCGCGGATATGGGTCCACTAAAATTGAATATTGCAGGCCTGGCGAAAGTGTCAACCCCTGTTTGTGGTTTTGCCTGTATCCCGTCATATATCCAGGCAATTCCTACCCCCCGCCTATGCGGTCCACCGAAGCCTTGAGCATGCCCAGGGTCCAGGCCCAGGGCCGGAGCAAGCACCAAAGCAAAGCCCGGTTGAGCAAATGCGGCTCTTGGTGAGCCACGCTTTTGATGAACCCCCGATTAAGAGGATACAACAAAAGCAGGCATATGATGGGAAGAGTGGCTGCCCGCTGCCAGTCATGGGCCCCCAAGCCCAAGGGTATGGCCACGGCCAGCATCACCAAAAAACTCTGGGCGAAGCGCCTTGCCCCGCCCGGGGAGCCCAAGCCCAGACGGCGGCGGTGCAGCAGGTTGCGAAAGCGGTTGCGCCCCAATTGGTAGGCAAGGGACAAGCATCCCCCCCAAGTTGCAGGCAGAGGCCGCCTTAGCTGAAGCTCCGGGTCCCAGTACAGCTCCTTGTCATATGCCAAAAGGCGGTAAGCCAGCTCGTAGTTTTCCAGGCCCTCGGCCGCGTCCAGGGGATCAAAACCGCCGAACTGCAGAAAATCCCGGCGGCGATAGGCCGCGCAAAGGGCGTCGGGAAGCTCTTCGTCCTGGCGCTCCCAGGCCAGCTCCGCCCCCATCATCATGGCCAGGGGCTCATCGCGGTTGGCCACCCGGCAGGGGCCTGCCACGGCCTCCCGGTCGGCCGGAGCAAGGGCCTCATCCAGGCGGCTGAGCAAATCCGGGGGCAGCATACAGTCGGCCTGGCTGAAAAAAACCACCTCGCCTCTGGCCTGTTCCGCCCCCTGGTTGCGGGCCGCTCCAGCCGGGCAGGGGGGCAGGGGCATCAGCTTGGCCCCCGGCCCCAACTCCTGGATAAGCTTACGCAGCATATCCAAATCATCTTCCTCGCCCCGGTGAGCCACCACCAAGGCCTCGCAACGGCCCGAGGACAGCAAGGGCGCCAGGGAGCACAGGCCGGCTTTCATATGAGCCGTTTTTTGCCCGGCCAGGAGTATCAGGCTGTATGCGGGAGCGCTAGAGTTCATGCAAAACCGCCTTTTACAAAGGGTTGTCCGGATTGTAGCAGGGCCTCAAAAAGGCCACAAGCCGGGTTGGGGTATTGCGGCGAGGCCTGTGGCGCGTTAAATATGTAGGATAATTTTTACCGGCTGTTTAGGCCGTTACCGAATTAGGAGGCGCTCTTGCTGCTCTCGGTGGTAATGCCGGTCTACAATGAAGAGAAGTTCCTCACCCAGATCATCAAACAGGTCCAGGCGGTGGACCTGGGCGATCTGGAAATGGAGCTTATTTTGGTGGATGACTGTTCCACCGACGGCTCCTTGGCCATTGCCCAGGCCATGGAGGGCAGCACCTCCCTGGACGATAGCCTCAAACCCTTTGACCGGCCCATACGGCTTTACCGCCATCCGGTAAACATGGGCAAGGGCGCGGCTCTGCGCACCGGATTTGCACAAGCCCAGGGGGACCTGGTCATCATCCAAGACGCGGACCTGGAATACGACCCTGAGGATTATCACAAGCTCCTGAACCCGGTGCTCAAGGGCAAGGCCGAGGTGGTCTACGGTTCTCGCTTTACCGGTGAGCGGCGCAACATGTTTTTCCATCACTGGATCGGTAACCGCTTTCTCACCTTGGTGACCAACGTGTTGTTCAACACCACTTTGAGCGACATGGAGACCTGCTACAAGCTGTTTAGGCGCGAGGCCCTTGAGGGCATTGTCATCAAAAGCGACCGGTTCAACTTTGAGCCGGAGATCACCGCCAAGATTCTCAAAAAAGGCATCCGCATCTACGAGGTTCCCATCTCCTACACGGGCCGCGAGTTTGATGAGGGCAAGAAAATCACCTGGCGCGACGGCCTGGTGGCCCTGTGGTGCCTGGTCAAATTTCGCTTCACGGACTAGCTGGTATATGTGGAAGCACTACCTGGTAGGGCTCGTGGTGAGCGTGGCCGCGGTGTATTTATTTTTCCGGGCCGCCCCGCCCGGCCAGATGCTCGCATCCCTTGATCAGTTGAACCTGTGGTGGCTGGCCCCGGCCACGGCGGCTTACATCCTCTCTTATTGCTTCCGGGCCATACGCTGGCATTTCCTCATGCGCCCAGTGGCCCTGGTCAAGTTCAAGCCCCTGTTCTCAGCCCTGATGATCGGCTTTTTGGGCAATAACATCCTGCCCGCCCACTTGGGCGAGGTGGTGCGGGCCATCGTCCTAGGCCGCACCGAGGGGGTAAGCAAGTCAGCCACCCTGGCCACCGTGGTCCTTGAGCGGGTCTACGATGGGCTCACCGTTTTGTTCATGCTGCTATTAGTGCTGCTTTTCGTGGACCTGCCGGTGGGGCAGGTGAAGGGCAGCCTCATCACCACCCAAAACCTGCACACTGCGGGATGGATGGGCTTGGCCCTGTTCGCGGGTCTGCTGGTGGTGCTGCAGGCCTTCCGCTGGCAGCGCGAGGTCTCCTTGAAAATCATGACCTGGCTTCTGAAGCCGCTGCCCCAAAAATACAGCACCAAGATACTCGATGGGTGCGATGCCTTTTGTGACGGCCTGGCCGTGGCCCGGGCCCGGGATTTGGTGTGGATCGGGGTGTACTCCCTATGCACCTGGGGAGTGCTGGCCTTGTGGGCCTGGATGTTCATGCTGGCCTTTGGCATCCATTTGAGCTTCATGGCCGGAGTGCTCATGGAAGTGGTGCTGGCCCTGGCCCTGTTGATCCCGGCGGCACCGGCCTTTGTGGGCACCTTCCATTTAGCCGGCGCCGCCACCCTGGCCTTCATGGGCGCCAACCCCGGCGTGGCCGGCTCCTACGCCATGGTGATATGGCTGGACCACTTCGTGTCCACCACCTTGTTGGGCATGTACTATTTGTGGCGTCTGGGCTTGGGTTGGGGAGCGCTCACCGGTAAAGCCCTGCAAGACAAAGCAGGCTAGAAAACGCTATCATGCAGGTAAACGGCCTGTCTTGATTCCTTGGGAAAGGTTGGTTTGCGCATGATCGAGTCTGAAGTCTTCAACATCCCCCATGCCGAGTTGGAGCTTGCCGGACGGCTGCACCGCCCCCAGGGCGGAGCCCGCGCCCTGGCCCTTATTTCCCACGGCTTGGAGTCTTCCAAGGACAGCGAAAAGCTTACCCGCCTGGCCGCGGCCATGGCTGACGCCGGCTTTCTGGCCCTGCGCTTTGATCATGCCGGTTGCGGGGACTCTCCCGGCCAACTGAGCGAAACCTCCCTCACTGCCCGCCGCGACGAGTTTATATCAGCGGTCAGGGCCATGCGCGCCCTGGATGCCGAACTGCCTTTGGTATACATGGGCTCGTCGTTCGGAGGCACGGTGGTGGCCCTGGCCGGGGACATCGAGCCTCCGGTGTGCTCTCTGCACTGGTCCACTCCCTGGGACTTCGAGCCCCTTTTCGGGATTATCCATGACCCCGAGGGGCGGCCCACTTTGCGGGAGATGGTGCGCGACATGTATTACCATGACATCGAGGCCGTGCTGGCGCGCACCAGCAGGGCCTATTTGGTGCATGGCCAACTGGACGAAGTGGTGCCGGTGGAGCAAGCCAAGCGGGCCCATCAGATCCTGCGCGAACCCAAGGGGCTGTTGGTTCTGCCCGGCGCTGACCACCGCCTGAGCAACCTGGAGGACCAGCAAAAGGCCCTGGCTCAAAGCCTGGCCTGGGTGGAGCAGTTCGTCAAACCGGTGTGAGCTAGTCTTTTACTTCGCAGTCGCTACGTTTAAGGCTAACGCAGGAACAGGTTATGTCCGTGGCGTCTGGGGGGCAATCCCAGCCAAAATCCATGGGGCCGCCTTTGCTGGGTCGGAAAATTTTGGTGTATTCCTCTCCGGGCTGACCCTTGACCACGTACATGCACAACATCTTACCGGGGCCTCTGAAGTCTCCCTCAAAGGACGCCGCGGCAAAGTCGTGGATGCGTGCCGTGGAGAGGGGTTTTTGATAGAAGCGGTCCTGTTGCCAGCCTCCGGGGGCGCTCCACCAGCCGTCTTTCATTTGCAATTCGCCTGGGGCAGGGCATACCAAGGCTGAGACCGCTGTGGCGCTTATAAGGCATGTGAGAGCCGCCAGACAAGTAATCAGATAACAAGTTGGCTGGGGAAAAATCGCGCGAAGACTTTGGCGCATGATGTAAACCTTTGGACAGGGGTCTTCACATTGGGGTCGTGGGTTGGCTGTAATAGGCCGTACCTGGTCAAAAACCTTATGAACATAGCAAAGACCGCCGCTCTACAAAAGCCCTAAACCACAGGAACCGCTTGCCGCCCGCCGCCAACTCCGCTGCCTGGCCAAACGGCGCGCTGCGGGGTATTATTCCAGTCAATTAACCGCTGTATACAATTATGCCGAATCAGCCCGAAGGTGTAGACTCCGCTTCGCTTTTACGGCAACCGTGAATTAGACATCAAGATGGGAGAGTACAGCAAATGAGTGGACCGTTGGAAGGCGTCAAGGTCTTGGAATTGTCCATATTCCAACAGGGACCAGTGGCCGGCATGCGCTTGGGAGACCTGGGCGCGGACGTAATTAAGATCGAAGCGCCGTCGGGCGATCCGGCCCGCTTTTTCATGCGCATTATCGGGGCCATGACCGGCCTCAAGGGCCCCAACTACTACTTTGAACACTGCAACCGCAACAAGCGGGCCATGGTGTTGGACATGAAAAAGCCCGAGGGCCTGGAAGTGTTTTTCAAGCTCATCGACCAGGTCGACGTTTTCGTCAACAACCTGAGCATCGACGCGCCCCGGCGCATGGGCATCGGCCCGGAGGTACTACTGGAGCGCAATCCCCGGCTGATCTACGCCCATGCCTCGGGCTGGGGTCGCCAAGGGCCGGACGCCGAGGCTCTGTCCTTTGACTACACCGGCATCGGCCGCTCCGGGCTGATGATGGCCGGAGGTGAGGCTGGTTCTCCTCCCACCTACATGCTGCCGGGCATCGGCGACGAGATGGGCGGCCTGGTCTGCGCCTGGGCAGTGTGCGCCGCCCTCTACGCCCGCGAAAAGACCGGCAAGGGCCAGGTAGTGGACACCTCGCTCATGGGCAGCGTGGTGGCCAACCTGGGATTCATCATGGCTGCTCCGGCCATCCTGGGCCAGGAATTCCCCCGGGAAACCAGGGCCAAGGCGGGCAACCCCATGTACAACCACTACCGTTGCGCTGACGACAAGTGGCTGGCCATCGCCCACTTGCAACCAGAGCGCTACTGGACCAAGCTCCTGGGGGCCCTGGACCTGTTGGAGCTGGAAAACGACCCCAGGTTCGACAGCGTGGAGACGCGCAGTCAAAACGCCGCGGCCTTGGTGGCCCAGTTCGACGAAAAGTTCGCCCAAAAGACCCGCGATGAATGGCTGACCATTTTGGAAGAGAACTCCTGCATAGCCACGCCCATCCAGGCCCCCATGGAGGTGGTTGCCGACCCCCAGGTAGTGGCCAATAACTACATCCTGGAAAGAGAGGCGCCCGAGCAGGGCCCAGAGCGCACCACCGGGTTCCCCTGGAGCTTCAGCGATACCCCGGCTTCTTATCGCCGCCAGGCCCCGGAGCTGGGCCAGCACACCGATGAAGTGCTAAAAGAGGCCGGCTACTCCGAGGAGCAGATCGCCAAGCTGCGCGAGGAAAAGGTCGTGGGTTGAGACTGAATACCGCCCACAACGTGAAACTCGGCCCCCGCCTTGGCGGGGGCTGTTTTTTGCGCGGCTTTTAATAAAAGAAATAGACCATGGTGGTGAGCACCAGCACAAAAATAATGCTTAAGGGAACCCCCGTTTTTATGAAATCAAGGCTGCGGTAGCCGCCCGGGCCCATGTACAGGGCGTTGACCTGGTGGGTGGGCAGGATAAAGGAGTTCGATGCAGCCAGACCCACCACCAAAGCGGCCAGTCTGGGGTCCACTCCCAGGTCTTCCGCCAGATTGATCACCAGGGGCACCAACAGCACCACCGCGCCCACGTTGCTCACCACCAGGGTGAACAAGGTGGACATGATCGCCAAGATAAGCAGGACCACCAAGGTGGGTGGTTGATGCAACCACTCCATGAGCTGACCAGCCGCCCAGGCCGCGGCTCCGGTCTCCTGAGTGGCCAAGCCCAGGGGTATGAGCCCGGCCAGCAAAAATACCGTTCGCCAGTCCACCCCCTGATACGCCTCGTCTATGGACAGCACTCCGGTGAGCACCATGCCTATAGCCCCGGCCATGAGGCAGACCGGCAGGCTGAGGTTGCTAAAAATTACCAGGCCGGTGGCCAAGGCAAAGCAGGCAATGGCCATCCCGGCTTTTTGGGGGTGGAGTATCTCCCGGTCCATGGATTGGCTGAAGATCAAGTCCCGGGTTTGACGGAAGCGCTTGAAATTGCGCCAGGCGCCATGCATTAAAACCGCGTCACCGACTTTAAGCTCATGTCCGCCCAACTGGGTGTAAAAGTCGTTCTCCTCGCGATACAAGGCCAGGGGAGCCACCAGGTAGTTGTGGCGGAAGCGTATCTCGCGCAGGGTTTTGCCCACGAAGATGGAATGCGGGGGCACCACCGCCTCGGCAATGCCCGCCATTTCACTGTCCAGGTCCTGGGCAAAAACGTTGAGCTGCTCGCTTACTTGAAAACCGAACCGCGCGGCGGCCTGATCTACCTTTTCCCTGGGGCCATAGACCGCTATCACCGAGCCGGGCTCTACGGTGGAGTCCCGGTCCGGCGGAATCAGTTTGGTGCTGCCGTCCAGGCTGGCCAGGGCCACGGTGTGTACCAGATAGTTGTCGCAAAGCTCATACACCTTGAAGGCCTTATTGCCGCCTTGGGGAAATGTAAGCTCGTATAGCTCTCCCAACTGCTTGTAGTAAAGAGAAGGATCGTTGGGAAGCTCGCAGGTGCCCGCGCTCTGCCGGTCGCCCGGGAGGAGCAGGGGCCCCGTAATGATAAAAAAGAGTATGCCCGCACCCACCAGGGCCAGGCCTACCGGGGTGACGCTGAATAGGCCAAAGGGCTCCAGGCCGTCGGGCGCCAGCAGGTCATTGAGCATGATCAGCGGGCTGGAGCCCACCAGGGTTATAGTTCCCCCCAAGATGGCCGCGGCGCCCACCGGCATGAGCAATTGCGATAGCGGCAATCCGCTCTCGCGGCTGATGCGCCGCAGTGCGGGCAGGAATAGGGCGGCGGCCCCGATGTTTTGCATGAAGCTGGAGACTATGGCAATGGTCAGGGATAACAAGGCCACGATCCGCCACCGGCTGCACCCGGCCAAGCGCAGCAGGGGGCGCACTCCCATGGCAATCACCCCGGTGTGGTCCAGGCCGCGCCCCAATATGATTACCGCGATGATGGAGACCACCGCCGTGGAGCCGAAACCGGCAAAGGCGGTGCGGCCGTCGATCAGGCCCAGGGCGGGCAGGGCGATCATGGCCAAAATGGCCACCACGTCCACCCGCACCCACTCCACGATGAAAAGGAAGACCACTGCTACGATAACGGCGAATACCAGGATCATGTCCAGGGTCAGAACGCTTTGGGGCAATTGCCAACTCCGTTGATTGCGGGTTAACACGCAGTCTATGTCAGCTCCGGTAGCCCTTCTCAGATGTTAGGAATAATCCCTATCTATTTCATGTTACTCGCTTGAGACATGCTTTGGCCAATGAAGGTTTGGGCCGCAAGCAAAAGGGGACTGAAGTATCGCTTGATATTAATGGGGAACCTTATTATGGCCGGGCAGCGGCCATCATCTCCTAATTAAGGCTCAATAAGCTTCAAATTTATGCTTTTCAGGGTCTCCCTGGCACGGGAATCAGAGGTGAGCACCCTTACCTGGCGCGCTGAAACCGGTTTGGAAAATTTGTAAAGAGTTTTTGGGCCGCTGCCCATAAGCAATATTTGGCCGGTAAAGACGATAGGTCCTGCTTTTTGCAAAGGCGCGCGAACCCAATGACGACCGTCTTGGGATACCTGCACCTCAATGCCGGGCATGGGGTTGGTTGGGAAGCGTGGGTTGTGCAACTCCAGCCAGCCTATGGGGGCATGTTCCTTGACGGCCAGGCGTATGGCAATATCTTGGTGAGGCCCCTCAGCTAAACCTTTAATTTTCTCCGCCTCTATTGCAGCGCCCATGATACGGCCACCCAATATAAAGACGGCGAATCTGCCGGCGGGATATTTTTGAAACTTGATGCCCCACGCTTTCAGGGAACAGCTTACTACTGCCTCCGCCCTGGTGGTTACGGCCATTGCGCTTCCAGTCTCGGGGTTGAGCATCAGCGGCTCCACCAGAGGAGGAACCACAGTTCCGAAATTATCTATGGCCGCGTTCCCGGTGACCGTCTTGATCCGGCTTCCAAATTTTTGAGCCACCTTGGCGGCGATCCAGGCGTCACCATAAAACCGCTTGATATTGTTATTTACCAAGAGAGTAAATATCTGGTTCGCGCTTTGCTCCCAGGAAACCTTGGGAGACGCGGCGCTTGGGCTGAAAACAAGCAGCTCCCTAATGCTCCAAGGATGATTGCTCTGGCCCAAATGAGTGAAGCGCAGATACCTTACCTCCCTCACGGGGAAGTAGCTTTCCACCCTTGAAAAGCGCGCTTTTAAGAAGGGATGCGGTCCGGAAAGGTAAAAAGGGCCCCAATAGTCTTTGCCCTGCCTGACTGTGTAAAAGCGCTTGTCAGAATCGGCGAGCTCCACCCTGAGGCCGCGCGGAACCTGCCTGAACTCGCCGGGTATCATGGCCAAACCGCCAACCGGCTGGCTCTTGCCCAAATCCACGGTTATAGACTCGTTGTTGTTGGCCTTGCCGGCAGTGCTGTAACCGGTTTCAAAGTTGTTGTCATTGAGCACGCTGCCCAGGTTTTTGCCATCAGACCAAGCCGACCAGCCGTTTCTGGGCAGCAGAACCGCCGCCCCGGCGGGCTGGGAAAAATTGTGGGCAATGCTGTTGTTCCAAACCTGATATGGCAGGCCCAGCAAATCCAAGCTTCCTTGGGGCATGTTGATCAATCCGGGATCGATTGCGCCGTCCACCTCAAGACTTTTGGTAAACCAACGATGGCGCCAGTAGTCGGATACCACAGGATCACCATCGCTTAAGTAAGCCATGTGGAGACCGCCTTGGTCGGCATAAACATGTTTGAATCCAGCAGCGCTTATGTCGTGAAGCAGCTTTTTATAATCGCGCTCCTGTGTATAGTAAAAACCTGATTTAATATTAAGTAATCTCTGTCCTTGTAGAGAAAAATTATGATATTGGCTCACGTGGATAATGCAGATGATCGCAACCAGGGCAATACCGCTCCATGACCGCCATTTGTTTAAATAAACTATCGCAGCCCCCACTAAAAACGGCAAAACTAGATATAAAGACAGTAAGTATCGCTGGTCCGGGGAAAACAGCTGTTTGCTATAGGCGGAGCTAACGACCACCATTAAATTCAACAAGCCGATACTTAATAATAAAATGGCGATAGGAGTCCATTTTTCTCGCGCCAACTTGAACAAAGAAAAAATACCCAGCACTACCACAGCCAGGATAAATAGATATAAGCTGTAAGGATAAACAGTAGTAGCCAGTGAGCCGCCCGCGGCAGGCGTATCCAGGCCCAAAACGATAGGCATGGCGTTTTGGAACAATCCCAAAATGCTCGGTAAAACGAAGCGAGCTTGGAACACGCTGGTTTGATTGGTATGGATTAACTCATGAGAAACATTATACCAAATTAGGGGAAGCGCCCCTAGTAACATGCCGGCGATTGCTAGGGGTATGGATGAGATCCGGATTTTCCCCCTGCCTGTTACAATCAAAAACAGGCCACAAGGCAGAACAACCACGGCACTAGCAAAAATGGTCCATACTGAGGCTCCGGCGATAACTCCCCATACGAATGTTTCATATAATTTCCATTTTGACTTATTCCAAAGCTTAAAAGTCCACCACAGGAGGAGAGCGCATAAAAACAAACCCATGGTGTAATGGGTGCGAGCTTCGCCACTCCAATAGAGCCATGTGGCAGGCGGTATGGCCAAATAAGCCAAACCCGCCAGCATACCTCCATAGCCCAGGGTTTTACGCAATACGGGCTGCAAACAAGCCATTATCCCCAAGCTGAGAATGGCACATAAAACAGCAATGGCCAGAGAACTGGGAGGGGAAAAAGCCACCAGGGGGGCGGCCAAGAATGCATCCAGCCCGCCCATATAATTTCCACCTAAAAAAAACCAGGGGAACTCGCCCTGCAATACCGCCTGTATGGTCAGGCCCACAGTGGCATTGTCCCCAGTCATGTTTACGCTTAAGACTTGCCACGTCCGTAAAAAAACCGCAGCCCCGTATATTGAAACTATAAATAGCTTACGCAAAAACATATAGATTCGCCTAGAGATGGCAATGTTATGTTCATATACAAAGCTTTTTAGCGAGGCATGTAAAGATAAAGTTTATAAAAATGGCCCATGCCTACGACAAGTTAAAACGCTCCCACCAGTTCTATGATCAATGCAAGGTGATGGAAATAAGGGCAAAGTTAACGCCATGGCCCTAACGCCTTATCAGCACCACTCCCATCACCAGCAGCAGCGCCCCTATCAGGCGTGGCAGGTCCGCGGGCTGACGCTCCAGACCGAAAAGACCGAAATGGTCAAAGGCCAGGGAGGCGATCATCTGGCCGGTGACGAACAGGGCCAGCAAGGTGGCGGCCCCCAAACGGGGCAAGAGCATTATGGTGATCACCACGTAGATGGCCCCGAACAAGCCGCCGGTCCAATGAAGCCAGGAGCTTTTGGACATGGCCGCCGCCGTGGGCACAGGCTCGCGAATGACCAGGACAACCGCCAGCATCACCAGGGTGCCGCCCAGATAACTCACAAACGAGGCCCAGCAGGCCGAATCCAGGGCCCGGCTAAGCTGAGTGTTCACCGTGGCCTGGGTAACGAACGAGGCGCCCGCCGCTGCCGCCAGGGCTCCAAGGCCAAGCAACTGCCATATAGCCGACATACCGAGCCTCCCCCTTGAAATAAGCCCATGGGATACTAATAGACCTTAGCACCAACCATGGCGCGCAAGGAAGTGGCTAAGATTTAACCGGCTGAAATCATGAGAAAGAAGCAAGGGGCATTGCTGGGCAAAGAAAAAGGCCGGTCTTGCGACCAGCCTTTATCTTCAAGAGTGTCTGGTGGAGGCGGGGGGAATCGAACCCCCGTCCGAAAGCTTTCAGCCCAAGCCCCTACATGCTTAGTCCGTGTTTGCATCTTACCCCTGGATGGTCCCACGGACAGGGCCTCCAGGTGGCCAGTCTAGCCTATGGTTTCGGTAGCGGGCCGGTTAGACAATGCCCATTCCCTATCCCGCTAATCGTCGCCCGCACCAGCCCCGCGGGAGCAGGCTGGGAGGACGGTAGCCTTATTTACGCGGCTACGGCGTAGGTGTAATCATCTGCGATTACTTTAGTTTCCCACCGGATTACGGGCCGACAGGACCCCGGCATGCAACTTAAAGCCTCAACTGCCTCCGTCGAAACCATGTCGCCCCCACAAGCCAATCTTGCAGGTATATTAAATATAGGCACTGTTAGCCGTTATTACAAGTACGGCGCGTCAACAAGGTCTATCCACGCTAAAGGTATTGACAAAAGGGCAAATATTGGAGATAGTGCCTAACGCGTTTGGACTAACTGGTCGGCCGCACCAGTGGTAAGAGAAATTTCAGGCCCGTAAAGGAGAGTGGCGTTGGCGCTGACCAAGGAAAACATAATCAACGAAGTATATGAATCCACTCAGTTGCCTAAAAATCGTTCGCGTGACGTGGTGGAGACAGCTCTGGAGTTGATGAAGGGCACCCTGTCCTCAGGGGATGATCTATTGATCAGCGGTTTCGGTAAGTTCATGGTCAAAGACAAGAAGGCCCGCCGTGGACGGAATCCTCAGACCCGCGCCGATCTGCAGCTCAGAGCCCGCAGAGTGGTAGTGTTCAAAACTTCCGGAGTGTTGCGGCGCCGCATCAACGAAGCCGCAGGCTTGGAAGCCGAGTAACTCCCGAGTACCTACCAAGCAACGACAAAGGCCTGTTTGTGGTTTTCCTGCCGCAAACGGGCCTTTAGTTTTTCCGCCTGCTCCAGGCTATCCACTTTGCCCACCCGAACCCGGCGGAAAACCATGTCCCCCCGGTCGTAATCAACCACGTAGACGTTTTTGTAGCGGGTGCGCAGCATGGCCGCCAGGCGGAAGGCATTGCTTTCCCGGGTAAAGGCGCCCACCTGCACCGTAAAAGGGCCAAGCTTTAACACCGCGGTGGGAGCGTCCGCCGCGGGCGGCGAGGTGCTGGCGGGGGCCGAGGCCAAGGCGCGGATGTACACCGGCGCGGTGCCCGGGCCCAACACCCCCAGACGGCGGGCCGCGGCCTTGGACAGATCGATGATGCGCCCGTCCACAAAAGGCCCCCGGTCGTTAATTCTGACCACCGCCTTTTTACCATTGTTTTGGTTGACCACCTCCACCCAGGTATTCATGGGAAGCAGCTTATGGGCGGCGGTCATTTTATTCATGTCATAGACCTCGCCGTTGGAGGTGAGCTTGCCTTGGAACTTGGGCCCATACCAAGAAGCCAGGCCGCGCTCATCATATCCGTGGGCCTTGGTGAAGGGCTGGTAACTGCGGCCAAAGACAGTGTAGGGCTTGCCCTTGGGCAGATCGCGCCCAGCCGGGGGAGGGGGGACCACCGTAGGGCCGCAAGCGCTGAAAATGAGCAACCACGCGGTAAGCAGGGCCAAAGTAGCGGTTTTACAACAGACGCGAACAGGCAGAGGAATCCTCCTTGGGAAACGGACTCCTTGTTTATAGCCCCTTATTAAGCCACACTCAAGAGCGGTGTAGTTGACATGTGCGGTTGGTGCCTCCTAAACTTGTGCAAAATGCCCTTGCGCCTTTTTAAACGATGCCCTTTACGCCAATAGGCAGGAATCAGGAAGGAACGGCCCATGCTTGAAGTTTGGCATTGGCTCTTAGCTCATCCCTACCTTTTAGGCGTTATTTTGGTCGCGGCAGCGGTGGCCGCGGCCCTGCTAGTGGACTACCTGTTCACCCGGGTGATCAAGTCCCTTACCCGCATGAGCAAAACCGAGCTTGACGACAAGATCCTGAAGAACCTGCATGGCCCCATGCGCACATCGGTGATTTTGCTGGCCGTGCTGGTAGCCATGGATATCTACATGGAGGAGCAGCCCTGGCAAGGGCCTCTGGTCAATGTAATTTACTCGGTGATAATTATCGTGTGGACCGTGTATCTGGTCCGCATGAGCCGCATGATATTCCGGGCCCTGAGGGAACGTCACCGCAAGGAGCACACCCCCCGCCAGCTATTGCCCCTGTTGGACAACTTGATCATGCTCCTGCTGCTGGTGCACGGCGGCTACTGGATGTTCAAGATCTGGAACATCAACGTGACTCCCTTGCTGGCTTCGGCGGGCATTGCCACCGCGGCGGTGGCCCTGGCCTCCAAGGACACCCTAGCCAACCTGTTCGGCGGGGTAAGCGTGCTGGTGGATCATCCCTTCCGCCTGGGCGACTATATCACCCTAAGCGATGGCCAGCGCGGTGAGGTGGTGGACATCGGCATACGCTCCACCCGCATCCTCACCCGGGACAGCGTTTTGATTACCGTGCCGAACTCCATAATGAGCACCACCGTTATCACCAATGAAAGCGGCCGGGTCCCCCGCTTCCGAGTCCGAGTCACGGTAGGGGTGGGCTACGACTCCGACCCCGAGCTGGTGGAAGCCACCCTGCTCAAGGCTTGCGAAGGCATCAGCGAAATATTGCCCAGCCCCAAACCCAGGGCGCGCTTCCGCGAGTTCGGCGACTCGGCCCTTATCTACCAGCTCCTGGCCTGGATACATGAACCCGGCGACCGGGGACGCATCATCCACGAGCTTAACACCAAAATACTTCTACTCTTTCGCCAGGAGGGCATTGAGATACCATTCCCCCAACGGGTGCTCAGCTATCACCCCCGCGACGGCCACCTGCAGGGCAGGTTGGAGTTGATCAACAAAGAGGATCAATAGTAAACCCTGCCACCTTAGTTCACATATTGAACTCACATATAGTTTATAATATGAATAATAATAAATGCTGTTAGCCCTAGGGCCGCCAGTCAGCCAGATCCATCACATTCCTATTTGGCCGATAGGGCCTACCCGCGGTTTTGATTTAATCCTGAAAATAGCGGTGGGGGATCATGACTGGTTTAAAGCTTCGCATAGGGGGTCTGCTATATCGCATTTCCAGCCGAGAAGGATTTCACGTAACCATAAGTAGGCTGATAGAGGGGTTTGTCATAGTCCTGCTTGTAGGCGCTGTAGCCACCTTGGTCTACATGACCGGTGGCCTGAAGTTCGTCTACTCCCATGCCATGTACTTACCCATAGTATTGGCTGGATTCCGCTTTGGTATGTTGGGTGGAGTACTGACCGGGATTATGGGAGGGCTGGCTTTGGGGCCTTATATGCCGCTTCTGGTGTCTCCCTACGAACCCCAAGAAACCCACGCCTGGCTCTACCGCATGGCCTTTTTCGCTCTCATAGGCCTGGTGGTGGGAGGCATCAGCCTAATCAAGAGCCTGCAGGTGGATTTTCTGGGTAATGTGCTGCAAGAGGTCAGCGCCACCTTTGCGCGCACCTTGCGGGGATTTGCCAAAGCCATCGAAGCCAAGGACCACTACACCATAGGCCATAGCGAAAGGGTGGCTTGCAACGCAGCCATCTTGGGCATGCGCTTGGACATGGATGACCAAGACCTGCAGCAACTGTATTGGTCCGGGCTGTTGCACGACCTGGGCAAGCTGGGGGTTCCGGAGCATATTCTGCACAAACCGGGCAAGCTGGACCCCGAGGAACTGGAAAACGTGCGCCAACATAGCGGCATAGGCGACGAGATTCTCTCGCGCATTTCGCCCCTTTTCTATTCGATTTCAGACGGAGTCCGGCATCATCACGAGAAGTGGGATGGCACCGGCTATCCCGATGGCCTGCAAGAAGACCAAATTCCTTTTTACGCCAGGGTCCTGGCGGTGTGCGATGTGTTCGACGCCCTTACCTCGGAGCGTACCTATCGCGGCCCCCTGGCGCCCAAGGAGGCGGCCAATATTATTCGCAAAGGCGCCGGGACCCATATGGACCCCGAAGTGGTGGAGCAGTTTTTAATGGCCTATGAGGCCCGGGAGCTGGTGTGGACCGAAACCAAAAGACCCTGTAACGAACCTTCCGAGTTCGATTACGGCTTTATCTGGGATTACTACACCAACCGTTACCGGGACGGCGGAGGCGCGGGCTGGATGCGGGGGTAGGGATTTTGGGGCAGCCCCGCTTGGGCAGGAGGTTCTAGCTGCTGGGGCTGCCCAAGCCGCAAAGTTAATCGCCTATAGCAACGCCAGCCTTGGCATCGTCAATGCAACTGGACAATTCGGCTTGGGTCGCATCCTTGGGGTCTTTTAGGGCATCCACCGGGCAGATGAACTGATTACCCGCCTTGTCCTTAACCCAAACAAATCCTTTTTCACCTTGGCTGTCAGCCTGTGTCATAGCTTTTCCTCCAGTCTAAGTATTTACCGATACTAATAGGCTGAAGGCCATCATGACTTACAGTCAATAGAAATTATATCCATCTATTGGTTATTACAATGAGCACGACAGTGCAGAGAAATTTGAGGCCCGCCGGGAAAGGGAGGGGTACCCGGCGGGCCTGTTGATCTGCTTTACGCTGACTGGCTAACGGATCTGCTTGACCGTCACGTTGTTGTTCTTGTCCACAATCACGTTCATGGTGGTCTTGGCCGAGGGCGCCGAGGTGTGCCAGACCCGCCGGAAGTCACCCGAGGAACCGGAGCAGTTTGCGTCGTTGAACTTCCGGGCCTCCACGTACTCTATGCCGTCGATAAGGCCCTCATAAATGCTGGTCTCTCGCGGCTTGACCATGCGGGTCTTGGGCGGGCCGTCGGGTATCCACTTGCTCTCCGACTTGGCCCACAGCAGGCTTTGCCATTTGAACACGTAGCAATTGCTCTTGGTTTCGTTCTTAAAGCCGATGCGGCCGGCATGGGCGGTCATGGGGATTAGCGCGGCCGCCAGGAACATCAGCAGCGTAATCAGAGCGAGTTTTCGAACCATGCGATTTTCTTCCTCAGCGTTAAGTTTCAGCGCAATATCGTCGTGTGGGGCGATGGAGCAGGGGGGAGGGCAGGGTTATCCTAACTCTGGAGCCACATAATGCTTTCCGGTGATGGTTGTGTCAAGCAGTGGATGAGCGTTGGGCCGCCATTAACAGATGAGGCCTGCCGGGAAAGGCCATGGGCCGGCGGCCCCGCGTTAAAGGCCCTGGCCCTGATGGCTAGCGGATTTTTTTAAAGGTGACGTGACCATTCTCATCCACGATAACGTTTAAAGTGCCCGGTTTCGTGGGATGGTAGGTGTGCCAGATGCGGATAAAGCCGGTTCCGGAAGGGACCCAGCATTTTTCATCTTTATTCTCCGCGTAATTTATCCAGCTGATCGCATCGATGACGCCGTCATAGATTCGAGTCTTGCCTGGCGGGACATCCCAGAGCTTGGGGTCGCCGACCGGCTCCCACTTCTCCAGGTCAGGGTTCCACTTCAAGGTTTGAAACTGGAAGGTATAGCAGTGCTTGGGGTGGTTGTTCTTGAAGCCGATGCGCCCGGCCTGGGCGGCCAAGGGCATCAGACTGCTCAGGAGAAGGGCCAAGAAAAAGGCGAGGGCGATTTTGCGGACCATGGGATCTCCACTGGTTGCGGCCATAGCGAAGCACCGAATTTTCCAAATTGGCCGCGCATAAATGAAAAAGCTCCGTGACGCCGCGCGGTATTAGGCAGGTCCATGGGAAAATGCGACACGAGCACCGCGCAGGTTAGGCTATTTAACTCCTGCCGTCAATGTTATTGATCTGCTACCGGTAGGGCATAATAGGCCCCGGTGTGTGGCTACTGCCTGGGCGGCAGGCCTCGGAGTGAAGGGTCGTTTCAATATTTTATGTAGCTTGCCTATCGACCTATGTGTGCTGATTAGGGAAAAATTTGAGGCCCGCCGGGAAAGGGAGGGGAACCCGGCGGGCCTCTTTGGCAGGATTCAGGATGCTTCTAAAGCCCGGCATCCGATCGGGCAGGATATCTAGTAGCTGATGGGATAGCCGTTCTTGTCCAGCACCTTGGCCGCCACGGCGCGCTTGAGGGCGATGGCATTGGCCGGGTTGTACTTGAGCAGCTTGCGCACCCCCACCATCATGGTGCGCAGGTCGTCGCCCTCGGCCATGGCCGCCAGGCACTCGTTGGCCCAGGCCATCATTCTGGGCATGACCTCATCCATGTACACCTGGGTCATATCCATGTACACCTTGGCCTTTTCCTCGCCCAGGGAGGCGAGGGCCTTCTTGGCCCGGATCACGCAGCTCTCCATGGCAAAGGCCTCAATGATCATGTCCGCGATCTTCAGCAGCAGCTCTTGCTGGTGGATGAGCTTTTGCATGAAGGTCTGGGCAGCCAGACCGGCCACGTAGATCACCGACTTCTTGGCCATCTCGGCCACGTGGGCCTCATAAGCCAGAGGCTCGTCAGGCAGCTCCACCATCAGGGGGGAGTACTCCATGATCTCGCCCAGCAACTTCTGGCCAGCGGCCATCAGCGGCAGCTTTCCCTTCATGGCGCGCTTTAAGAGCTCGCCGGGGATGGTCATGCGGTTGATCTCGTTGGTGCCCTCGAAGATGCGGTTGATGCGCGCGTCGCGGTAGTAGCGCTCGGCCGGGTACTCGCTCACATAGCCGTAGCCGCCGTGGATCTGCACGCACTCGTCAACCACGTAGTCCAGCACCTCGGAGCCCAAGACCTTGTCAATAGAGCATTCCACCGCGTACTCGCGAATGGCCGCGCTGGCTTTGCTGCCGTACTCGGGGTCATTGGGGTCAACGTCGTGCAAGGAAGCGTCGATCAAGCCCACCGAGCGGTAGATGGATGTTTCTGCCGCGTAGATCTTGGAGGCCATGCGGGCCAGCTTCTCCTGGATGGCCCCGAACTCGGCAATGGACTTGCCGAACTGCACCCGCTCCTTGGCAAACTTGGTGGCGGTCTCCAAGGCACCCTTGGCTCCGCCGGCCGCGGCGCAGCCCAGCTTGTAGCGGCCGATGTTGAGCACGTTCAGGGCGATGGTGGCGCCCTTGCCGCGCTCGTAGAGCAGGTTCTCCACCGGCACCTGGGCGTCTTCCAGGATCACCGTGGTG
>JAHLLJ010000229.1 GCA_020444205.1 Deltaproteobacteria bacterium
AACTCGCTGACCAGCTCAAAGTCGGCCCGGCTGGGCGCGGTGCGCCACCAGTGGGAAGTGAAGTCGCTTTCCCTCGCCATCACTACTCCGTGGGGAACAGGCCGGCCATGTCCTGGGCCACCTGGTCCAACCAGGCCTGGCGCTGCTCCAGGGTGCTGACGCAGATCACCCCGAACAAGCGGCGGTGAAACTCCAGATCAGCGCACAGGCCGAAGATGCAGTCGCGCCACAAGCGCTCCAGGGGGTCACCGAAAACCTCGCGCTCGCGCTCAGGCGGGGTGTTGCCGGTGTTGTAGACCACCGCCGTCTTGGCACGCAGCAGGGCCTGGGGCACCCCCTCTCCGCCGTCGCCCTCCAAAAAACGATAGGCCCGGCCGGGGCGAAACACCCTATCGATCCAACCTTTCATCACCGCCGGGGGCATGCCCCACCAATTGGGATGCACGATGACTATGCCCTGGGCCTGCTCCAGATCGCGGCAGTGTTCTTCTATGGCCGGGGGCAGCGCGGCGTCTTCGCTTATCTCCGTGCTGCCCAGGATGGCGTCAAAGCCCTCGGCGTGCAGGTCGTGAAAAACCACCGCATGACCCAGGCCACGCAAAGACTCCACAGCCCGGGCGGCGATGGCCGCGTTGAAGCTGGCCGGGTCGGGATGGGCCAGCACCACCAAAAGCCGCATGGCCTGCTCCTAGGAAAAAGTGATCTCGCCGTAGTAGTCCGGCACCTGCTCGCGGAAGGAGCGGGAAAAGCGCTCGGGAAACACCACCCGGCGCACGTCGCCTATCTCAAAGCTCAGGTTGCCGAAGACCCGCCACTCCCGCTCCATGTAATAGTTCTTCTCGTCGTCCGGGGGCAGGCCCTCCTCGCAGAACTTAACAAAGCTGAAGAAGTGATAGACCAGGAAGTTGAACAGGCTGGTGAGGTCCGGGGTGTCGCCCTTGACGTCCTCGCCCTCTGGCGGCGAGGGGTGCAGGCGCTTGTAAGCGTCGTAAAACTCCCAGAGCTGATCGTGCTTTTCGTCGAAAAACGCGGCCATGGTCTTGGCCCGGCCTTGGGGCAAGGTGACCAGGGAGTTGGATGCCACATAGTAAACCGGGTTGGCCCCGCGCTCTATGAGGAACTTTTTACGAAAGGCCAGGCCGAAGCGGCTGAACTTGCCCATGTGGATGCCCAGGTCGGGCACCGGGATGTCGGAAAAGCAGACCACGTTGGAGCGGTAGGCCTCATTGCCCGAGAAAGGCTTGTCCGGCTGAAAAGCCACCCGGCCGTCAACGTTTTTACCCAGAGTGCCCGAGCGCAAAATCCGCACCAGCAAATCGAACTGCCGCTCATGGGCATTGTACTCATGGCGAAAGCTACGGCCCACGAAGTGGGTCAGTTCGTCGCTGACATAGCGTTGCATGCTCACGGCAAGGCTCCTTGTTTATTCAGCCAACCGCCAGCGGGTGCCGGAGGGGCTGTCCTCCAAGACCACACCCATGGCGGTGATCTCGTCGCGGAGGCGGTCGGCGGCGGCAAAGTCCTTGTCCTTGCGGGCCTGGGCCCGCTGGGCGATAAGCTCCTCGATCTTGGCCGGGTCGGGGCCATCGCCAGCCTCGGGAGTGCTGGACTGCAAGAACTCCTCGGGCGACTCGCCCAAGAGCCCCAAACGGCCGCCCAGCTGCTTGAGGCGGGCGGCGGCCAGGCCCAAAAGGGCCTGCTTGGCCGAGGCCATCTTTTTCCCGCCCTTGCCCAGCATAGGCTGGCGGGGGGCCGGCTCGGGCGAGGCAGCCAGCTTGTTGGTGGTCTTGGCCAGGCTGAACAAGGCCCCCAGGGCGCGGGGGGTGTTAAAGTCGTCGTCCATGGCCGCCTCGAACTCAGCGGCGTGGCCATCGATCTCTTTCATCCACTCCAGCTCCTCGGGCCGGGTCAGGCGCTGGGCCAGGGTCTGGTCCGCGGGCGGGGCGGACTCGCGCAGGGCCAAATAGAGCCGCTCCAGACCTTGTCCGGCCTCTTTGAGGGCCTGGTCGCTGAAGTCCAACGGCGCGCGGTAGTGCTTGGAGAGCAGGAACAGCCGGAGCGCCTCGGGCTTCACGGTTTTGAGAATATCGTCCACGGTAAAAAAGTTGCCCAGGGATTTGGACATCTTCTCGTGATTCACCCGCACGAAGCCGTTGTGGATCCAGTAATGGGCAAAGGGCTGGCCGCTCAAGGCCTCGGACTGGGCCAGCTCGTTTTCGTGGTGGGGGAACAGGAGGTCCTCGCCCCCGCCGTGAATGTCAAAGGTGGCGCCCAAGTATTCCTGGCTCATCACCGAGCACTCGATGTGCCAGCCCGGGCGGCCCGGTCCCCAGGGGCTTTCCCAGGAGGGCTCGCCGGGCTTGGAGCCCTTCCACAGCACAAAGTCCATTGGGTTGCGCTTGCGCTCATCCACCGCGATGCGGGCCCCGGCCTGCATCTGGTCCAGCTCCCGGTGGCTCAGCTTGCCGTACTCGGGGAAGCTGCTCACCGCGAAAAGCACATCGCCGCCTTCCACGGGATAGGCATGGCCCTTGTCAATGAGCGCCTGCACCGAGGCGATGATGCCCTGGATGTGCTCGGTGGCCCTTGGCTCCTTGGTGGCCGGAAGCACCTTTAGGTCCTGCATGGCCTTGGTGAAAGCCGCGATGTTCTCCTGGGTCAGCTCGCGCCAATCAATGCCGGTTTCGTTGGCCCGCTTGATGATCTTGTCGTCAATATCGGTAAAGTTGCGCACGTAGGTGACCTTCCACCCCTTGGAGCGAAAATGGCGGTGGATGGCGTCAAAGGCCACATAGCAGCGGGCATGGCCGATGTGAGGAGAGTCGTAGACCGTAACCCCGCAGACGTACATGCTCACCTGGCCTGGGACCAAGGGCTGAAACTCTTCTTTTTGCCGGGTCTGGGTGTTGTAGATAACCAGGGACATCAGCTTCTCCGCTTGCGCAAGCAGTTTGTTTTTTCATATCCGGGCGATTACCGCCGTGGCCCAGGCGGCCATGCCTTCTTCGCGGCCCACGAACCCCAGGCCCTCGGTGGTGCTGGCCGCCAGGTTCACCGCCCCGGGCTCCAAGCCCAGGGCCTCGGCCAGCTTGGCCCGCATGGCCGGGTAGTGAGGCGCGATCTTGGGCTTCTGGGCCAAGATGGTCAGGCTCACCTGCTGGGGCCGCCACCCCTCGTCAGCCAAACGCTTCACCACCTGGTTGAGCAGCCCGATGCTGTCGGCGTCGGCAAAGGCCGGATCGCTGTCCGGGAACATCTGGCCGATGTCCCCCAGTCCGGCGGCGGCTAACAAAGCGTCCATTACCGCGTGGGTGGCCACGTCCGCGTCCGAGTGGCCCAAAAGGCCGGTCTCGTGGTCGAGTTCCACTCCGGCCAAAACCAGACGGCGGCCCTCAACCATGCGGTGGGCGTCAAAGCCCTGCCCCACCCTGGTCAGGGGCCCGAACAAGCCCTGGGCCAGGGCCATATCCTCGGGAGTGGTGACCTTCAAGTTGTCGCGGCTGCCCATGACCAGCTTCACCTTTTCTCCCAAGCGCTCCACCAGCCCGGCCTCGTCGGTGGCGTAATACCCGTCCTGGGACGCCTGGGCCAAGGCCCGCTCCAGCAGGGCGCGCTCAAAGACCTGGGGGGTCTGCACCAGCCAAAGCTTGGAGCGGTCCAAGGTGGCCTCGGCCAGATCATCCTCCCCGGCCTGCTTCACCGTGTCCGACGCAGGCACCGCCGCGATGGCCGCCCCGGTCTGGGCGGCGGCCTGAAGCACCCTGGCGAACAGCTCGGGCTTGGCCAGGGGACGGGCCGCGTCGTGCACCACCAGCCACTGGGCCCCCAGCTTGGCGGCGGCAGCCACTCCGGCGGCCACGCTGTCTTGACGCTCAGCCCCGCCGGGCACCACGGCAGCCACCTTGGCCAGGCCATAGGGCTCCACGCAGGTTCGGCGGGCCTCATCCTCCCCGCCGGGGGGGCAGACCACCACCACCGCATGAACCTGGGGCGTCCGCTCCAGCACCATCAAGGTGCGGGTTAGCAGGGGACGGCCGGCCAGGGGTAAAAATTGTTTGGGACGCGCACCGCCCAGGCGGGTCCCCGCCCCAGCAGCGGGCACCACCGCCACCACCATGCCTTGCATAGGTTCCCCTAAGACAACAATAGGAAGAATTCTAGTATCACCGGGCGGGCGGCGCAAGGCCAGGGGGTTATTCCTCGCTCATGCGGCGGCTGACCTCGCGGTGGTAAGCCGCGTTGACCTCGGAGTGCTCCAGCATGCCCAGGATGCGCCACTGGCCGTCCTTTTGCTCCACCACCGGCAGCTGGCCATAGCCGCTCTCCAAAAAGACCAGCAGTGCATCGTAAAGGCTCTGGTCCAGGCGCAGGCTGGCCGGGGGGGTGCATAGCTCGCCCACCACCACCAGGTCCTTGAGGGCGTCCTCAAAGAGCACGGTGCGGATATTGGTCACCGAAAGCAGGCCGGTCATGGTGCCCTGGGGGTCGGTGACCGGGAACACCGCCTGGCCGCTGGCTGCCACCGCCTGGCGCAACTGGGCAAAGCGCATGGATGTGGGCAGGGTCTGGAAAGGCTTGTCCGGCTTGAACACCTGGCCCACGGTGAGTTCCTCCATCACGTTCACCGTCAGGTCACCCTCGTGGGCCGGGGAAGAGAACTTGTTGGCCACCTGCATCTCGTAGATACTGCTGCCCCGGTTGAACAAAATGGCAATGACCGACACCAGCATCAGGGGAGGCAGCAGGGCGTAAGACTGGGTCATCTCGGTAACCATGATCAGGGCGCCCAGGGGAGCCTTGGCCGCGCCGGAAAAAAAGGCGGCCATGCCCACCAGCACGTAGGCCCCGGGCTGGGTGACTACTTCGGGGAAAAGCATGTGCCCCACCTGGCCCACCACCCCGCCGATCATGCCGCCGATGAACAGGGTGGGGCCG
>JAHLLJ010000230.1 GCA_020444205.1 Deltaproteobacteria bacterium
TCCTGGCCGGTCAGGCGGTTGATCAGGCTGGACTTGCCCACGTTGGGCCGCCCCAACAGGGCCAGGCGAATTTCATTCTTGTCTTCCTGGGCCTCATCCACCTCTTCCGGGGGAAGGAGCTGAGCCAGGGTTTCCAAGAGTTCGGGCACCCCGCGGGCGTGGGCCGCGCTGATGAAAAACAGGTGGTCCACCCCCAGAGAGTAGAACTCGGCGGCCGCGTCCTCCAGGTTGGGGCCGTCCACCTTGTTCACCGCCCATACCACCGGCTTGGTGGCGGTGCGCCGCAGATAGCGGGCCACCTCATGGTCCTGGGGGGTCAGCCCGGTGCGGCCGTCGGCCAGGCACAAAATAACGTCGGCCTCGTCCAAGGCCATCTCGATCTGGGCATGCACCTCGGCGGCAAAGGCCTGGTCCGCCGGCGGGTCGAAGCCACCGGTATCCACCAGGGTTACCTCCCGCCCCTCTATCTTGGCCCGGCCGTAAAGGCGGTCCCGGGTCACCCCGGGCAGGTTGTCCACCAGGGCCTGGCGGGTGCGGGTGAGGCGGTTGAAAAGGGTGGACTTGCCCACGTTGGGCCTGCCCACTATGGCCACGATGGGCGTCATCAGTGCAGTTCTCCTAAAAAGTCAAAGCTACGGGGCCCCAAACGGGCCGGGGTCTGCTCCACCACCTGGCGCAGGCCCTTGAAACCGGCCATGGTGGGGTCGGTCATGATCCTGGCCAGGCTGGTGAGCGCCGGAGCCGTTGAAACCGCGAATTGGGGGCGGTTGCGCTTGCGGGTGAGAAAGGCGAAAGCCCCCAGGGCCTGCATGAGGCGGCTGGCGCTCACCGCGGCCCAACCGGCCAAAAACTCCCCTTTGTCCAGCGGCCCCTGGGCGGACAGCAACTCCAGGTATTCGCTCAAGAGCCGTTCCCTCAGGCTCCAGGGAAGCTGGACATAAGGGTCGTGCAGCAGAGAGGCCAAATCATACTGGGCCGGGCCCAGGCGCGCCCCCTGAAAATCCACCAAACCGTAGCGACCCTTAGTATAAACCAAGTTGCGGCTTTGGAAGTCGCGGTGCACCAGGCCCCGAGGTTGGGCCCGCCCGGCCAGCTCGCAAAACACCTCCAACTCCTCATCCAGCTCCGGAGGCAGTTCTTCCGGCTGCCAGCCCGCCGCGCCCAAGACCAACTCCCGCAAAAAGTATCCCGCCTCCTGCTCGCGCAAAACCTGAGGAGTCAGCTCCGGGCCGTCGTAACAAAGCTCAATATCAAGCTTCCTGGCCTGGGGCGAGAGCAAGCGCACCAGCATGGTCAGCACCGGGCGGTACAGCTCGGCTATGGCCTCCTGGTCCTTGCCCGCGGCGGCCACCGCCTGCATGAGCGAGCCGTCACCCAGGTCTTCCATGAGGAAACGGCCGTTTTTTTGATCCGCGGCCAATACCCGGGCCACGGGCAGGCCCAGGCCGGCCAGATGGGAGGCTAGATACTCCCAAGAGAGGTTTTCCGCCGGGTTCAGCGGGTTGGCCATGGCCACCAATGAGCGCATCCCGGCCTTGAGGCGCAGAAAAACTCTTAGACTGCCGTCGGCCAACAGGGGCTTCACCTCTATTTCCCGGGGCCGCTCCCCGGGCCAGGCCTCTTGGGCCCAAGCCGCCAGCTCGCTTGTTAAATCCTGCTCAGGCATATGCCCCGCCCTCAAGGTGGCCGGAAGCTACAAAGTCGTCACCCAGCACCGCCTGCTCCACCACCGCGCCGGCAGTCACCCTGGCTCCAGGCAAAAGCACCACCTCGTTCAGGAATGCCCCGGCCTCGGCCCTTGCTCCCTGGCCCAGCACGGCGAAGCCCTTCACCTGGACTCCGTTTTCCAGGCGGGTCCCCGGCCCCAGCAGCAGCGGCCCCTCAGGGGAAAGGCCCCGCAGACCGGCGGGCGGACTATGGGCCAGGCGGCGGTGCAGCATTATCAGCCGCTCCGGGGTGCCCAGGTCGTCCCAAAAGCCTGCCAAGGGCTGGCCCAGGACCTTATCTCCAGCGGCGATGGCCGCCTTGAGGCCGTCTATCAAGGAGGAGCGGCCCGAGGGCGGCAGATATTTGAACAGGCGCGGGCTTAAGGCGGCCAGGCCGCTGTAGGTGAGCCAGTTAAATACGCTCAGGCCCTCCTGACCCTTGAAACCCAGCACCCGGCCTTCCTGGTCCAGAGCCACGGTGTTGAAGCGGGCCTCGTCCACCAGGCCCAATACCGCCACCGCGTCCTCTGACTTCAGGCGCTCCAGCAGCTTGGGTACCTGGGCCGTGGCCAGCACGTCGGCGTTGACCAGCAAAAAAGGCTCAGGCCCCAGCAACTCCCGCGCGGCCACGGGGCCGCCGCCGGTGCCCAATATCTCGGGCTCGGGGCTGATGGCCACCTCCAGCTCCTCGGGAGTCTGCTCCTCCAGGTAAGCGTGCACCATATCAGCTAAATAGTGGGTGTTCACTACCGCCCGTTCCACCCCCCATGAGGCCAAACGTCCCAGCCACAGCCCCAACAGGGGCCGGTTCATTACCGGCATGAGGCATTTGGGCCGCTTGTCGGTCAAGGGCCGTAGCCTGGTGCCGTATCCGGCGGCGAGGATCATGGCCCGCATGGCCTACTCCACGAGTTAATGGTGGCTGAAGATTAGCACAGCGCCCCTTGCCTCTCAAACCAGGCCTTGACCCAGGGAGGGCGTCCGGGTAAGTCTCAAGATACACCACTCGGAGGCAATGCCTTGCGTCTGAACTCCAAGCACCTAATCATCACCGCCCTGTTGGGCCTGTGTTTGCTATTGCCCGGCTGCTTTGACTGCGGGTTGAAGCTTTTACTCAAGCCAGACGGCTCGGGCGACTTGAGCGCTTTTGTGGAGCTGCCCGCCTCCCTGGCCGGGCAGTACCAGAGAGGCGAGTTCAAGGAAATCATCAAACCCGAGGCTCCCTTGCGGGTCCTGGAGCAGGGGGGGCTGGTGGAATTCCAGCAGAGCGTGGAGTTCCCTTCCCTGAGCAAGGTGGAGGCCACGCGCATGCGTTTTTCCCTGGAACGCATCGACAAGGGCCTGTTGGGCTTTCGCGACGACACCTACCGCCTCACCGGCTGGCTGCGCAGCCTGGAGGGCGACCGCCCAGACCGGGATCAGGTTTTGGGCAGCGATCTGGACCACTTCAAGAGCGACGCCGCGGGTCCGGCCCAACCCATGGACCCGGACACCGCCCGGGCCAATCAGCTGCTTACCGCCAGCCTAGCCGGACGTTTTATCACCGTGAGCTGGCAGGTGCCGGGCAAGATTCTCGACGTGTGGAAGCTCAACATTGGCGGGCGCCTGGTAACCCCCATAGTCAAGGCCGAGGAGGGCAAGGTGGTCTGGCGCATTCCCCTGGCCCTGCTGGCTACGGCCAAGGTGCGCCACAACCTGGTGTTTCGGGCCGAGTTCAAGGGCAACGTGCGCAATGCGGTTGGTGATGTAATTCCGGGCGCGGCCAGCGCATGGGGTAATCCGGACGGCACTCCGGTGCAAGAGCCCAAGGAAGGGGAAAAGCCCGAAGGCCCCAAGCCGGAGGGCGTGGAGGCCAAGCCATGAACCGCCGCGCGGTGAAAAACAGCCTGGCCCAGTCCTTTGTGGTGGGCCTGCCCGGCCTGGAGGCAGGTGCGGACGAGCTGGCCCTGGTGAGTGAGCAGGGCTTGGGAGGGGTGATCCTTTTTGCCCGCAACGTGGACTCACCGGCTCAGGTGTGGCAGCTGAATTATGATCTGCGCCGGGCGGCGGCCCAGGCCGAGCGCCCGCCCCTGTGGGTTATGGTGGACCAGGAGGGGGGCAGTGTGGCCCGCCTGCGCGCGCCTTTCACCGACGGCCCGGACATGGCCGATTTTGGTGATGCCGATGAAAGCGCCCTGTTTGCCCACGGGGCCAAGCTGGGCCGCGAGGCCCTGGCCGCGGGCTTCAACTGGGACCTGGCCCCGGTGCTGGACGTGCATGCCCTGGAAGGTGGCATCATGGCCCGGCGCAGCCTGGGCTCCGACCCCGAGAAGGTGGGCCGCCTGGGCGCGGCCTTTATTCGGGGCATGCAAGAGGCGGGCTGCCTGGCCTGCGCCAAGCACTTCCCCGGATTGGGCCGCACCACCGCTGACACCCACCAGGAGCGGCCCACGGTGGAGCTTACCCGGGCCGAGTTGGAGGCGGTGGAGCTGCCGCCCTTTCGTGCGGCGGCTACCGCCGGGGTTGCCGGGATAATGATTTGTCACGCGGTGTATGCCGCCCTGGACCCGGAGCGCCCAGCCTCGCTTTCATCCAAGGTGACCCAGGACCTCTTGCGCGGGGAGCTAGGCTACAACGGCCTGATCATGAGCGATGACCTGGAGATGGGCGCGGTGGTGGGCCAGATGGCCCCGGACCAGGCGGCGGTGGAGGCCTATCTGGCGGGCAGCGACGTGCTGCTCATATGTCACCGCCCGGAGCTGGCCCTGGTTGCCGTGGAGCGCCTGACGGACATGGTCATGGCCGGGGAGTTGGAACCGGCGCTGGTGGCGGAGCGGGCCAGGCGCATCGTGCAAAGCAAGCAGGCATTGGAGTTTTTGCCTCCGGACCTCGGTGTGCTGCGCGCCGAGCTGGCGGGTAATCAGCGGGTATAGAGCGAGCGGCTATAGTGAAGCCCCGCCCCATGCTTTTCAAATAAAAAACGTTGTTTAGAAACCAGCCCCAACGTCTGGCTTTACCGCTTCTTTTCCACCCCAAGCTAATAGCCGTCATGGCGAGGAGCGGCGGAAGCAAAGGTTGGGAAGGTGATGGCGGCTCTCCCGCCGCGACGTGGCCATCTTCGACTTCCCTCGTCATGCCTGGGTTCGCCAGACACGGCCAAAGCACCCTCCAAGCCCGCCAGGCCTGGGGGATAAAGGATGTAGGGTTTCGCTTCGCTCTACCCAACCT
>JAHLLJ010000329.1 GCA_020444205.1 Deltaproteobacteria bacterium
GTCGATGGTCAGCGTGCCGATGGAATTGCCCGGCGCGACGCGTCCGCTATTGGTCACCGAGCCGACGACGGTGCCGCTGCCCATCAGGCCGCCGAGGCTGCCGACCGTCACGTCGTCGCTCAGGGTGCCCGCGACGGCCAGCATCCCACCGTTGACGGCGATGTCGGCACCGAGCGAGCCGGTGCCCGTCAGTGTCCAGATCCCGTCGTCTTCCTTGGAGAACGCCTCGAAATTCGTGACTTGGGCGATACCGATCCCGCCGGTGCCGGAGAAGGTCATGGTATCGGTGCCGTCGCCCCCGTCGACGATGCCGGTGATGGCCGTGCCGGTACCCAGTTCGACGGCATCATCGCCGCCGCCCATGTCGACGGCCGTGCCGTCCGTGCCGGTGATCGAGCCGGTGTTGTCCAGGCTGTCGGACGTCGTATCGTCGAAGACAATGCCCGTCGCTCCGGTGATCGTGCCGCTATTGACGACGTCGGCGAGGCCCGTGATATCCAGGCCGGCCTCCGTGGTCCCCTCGATGGTGCCGGTGTTCGTGATCGTGTTGGTGAAGGTGGCAGTGTCCGGCTCGAGCAGAACACCGTAGACGCCGCTGATCGTGCCGTCGTTGCTGATCGTATTGGTGAAGGTGCCCTCGGCGCCCTGAATCCAGAGACCCGCCCCGTCGGTTCCGGTGGCGGCGATGGTGCCGGTGTTGTCGATGACGTTCGTGGCCGTGACAGTCCCGGTGGCGGGCACGAAGCGGACGCTCACGCCGGCGGCGCCGCCGGTGATGGAGCCGCCGTTGGTCACGGCGGTCGTGTAGGTCCCGGCCGTCGTGTTGCTGAAACGCACGCCGTAGTAGCCGTCGTCCTGGCCGACGATCGTCCCGTCGTTGGTCACGGAGCCGGAGCCACTGATGACGACGCCGTTGCGGCCGCCGGTGATGGTCGCCGCCTCTTCGTTGGTCACGGTGCCGGTCCCGCCGGAGATCCACACGCCAATGGTGGCGCCGTTGCCGGTGATGGTGCCGGTGCCGACGTTATTGACCGTGCCGGTCCCGACGATGATGACGCCCTGAGCGTTGTTGCCGGTGATCGAGCCGCTGTTGTTGACCGTGCCTGGGCCATAGAGGTAGGCGCCGATGCCGGTGGTATCGCCGTAGCCGCCGATGATGACGGCGTCCGGCCGATTGTTCAGGGTGCCGCCACCATTGAGGAGCACGCCGGTGCCGCGTGAGGAGACGCCGTCGCCATAAGCGTAGATATTTCCGAAGTTGTCGACCGTGCTGGTCGGCAGGGAATTCTGCATGTTGATCCCGATGCCGCCGATAGCAAACGAACTGCCGGCCGTGATGGTTCCGTCCGACCCATTGGTGACGGCGCAGATCCCTCCCGTGCTGGCCATGTAGATGCCGATACCGTTCAGGTCCCGGCCGGTGATCTCGTCCAGGTTGGTCACACTGCCGCCGAGGCCCAGGTAGACGCCGTTGTCGCCGCGAATGGCGCCGATGTTCGTGATGGTCCACGGCGCGCCGGTGGCCGAGTACAGACCGTCGCCACTGCCACCCGGGACGTCGACCACCGCCGAGGCCGTCAGCAGGGCCGTCCGGTCGCCCGAGCCGGGATAGAGCACGTCGAGATTCTGCGTCGTGTCACGCGTGTCCGTGATGATGATGGTCTGGGCCCGACACGGCGCGATGAGGACGCCGGAGAGAATCAGCCAGACCGTGCAAACAGCCACACCTAATGAGACAACCGGGAATGATCTCGTAGCGCTCATGTGTTTCTCCTTGGAAGACTCGCTATACGAACAAAGACGGTGGTCTCGGACGCGCGGGAAGGGGAGCACCCGAATAGCGGCACCTCCTCCAATATTCTCCCTCCGTCTCAGACCACACACCGACTGCTATCAAACAGCATTCGACGTCCATGTCTCCGCTCGGCAGCAGGCCCAAGCCCGGCCGAAACGCTGGAACCAAACAGACGGCAACCGCCATCGTGTGTGGCTCCCTCCTTGTCTGCACGGCGTCTATGATAGCGGCGGGGTTCCCGCTGTGTAAAGGGGAAATTCGGGAGGTGGTCGTTCGTTCTGGAGAGGGGCGGGGCTCACACCTCCCAGGGCCGGCTCACACCGAGCCGTTCGAGCTTGGCGGCGAACTCGCGGGCTTCACGGTTGGCCTTCCACGCCAGGCCGTCGCGCTTGAGCCAGCCGGTTTCCTGCATCTGCGCCAGGGCCGCGTCCGGCCGGCCGCCGTTGAGCAACGCCAGCAGCTCGACCTCGGTCTGCGAGAGATTCATGGCGCCGAAACGATAGTCGAGAAACGCCTCCCACGCCAGCGGCACCCACTGACTGACGATTTGCCGGCCGATGGCCTCGGCGTACTGCCGAATCTCGTACTGGGCGGCCTCGGCCATACGCAGTTCCAGGAAATGCAGCAGGTTGTGCAGATCGATCTTCCAGTAGGCCTCGGTATAGGTCGACAGCGTCAAATCCTTCCGCGCCTGCTCCCGCGCGACGCCCGCCTCGAGCCGCTCCTGATAGACCTGCCGCGTTTCCGCGATGATCTCCTTCTCGCGCCGGCTCAGGTGCGCCCCCTGCTCGGCGTCCAGCGTCCCTTCGCTGCCCTGGCGATTGTCTTTGGCCTGGAGCCGCCACTGATCGGCCGCGGTGGTCTGGGCCGTATCGATGGCGATGGAATAGCGTGTCGAGCATTCGTTGACGTTGGCCGTACGGTGGCGAATCCACTGCCGCCAGCAGTCCATCGGCGTGCGAACGTGCAGCTTGATCTCGCACATCTCGAACGGCGTGGTGTGTCGATGCCGCATCAAATAGCGGATCAGGCCGCGGTCCTGGCTGACCTTCTTGGTCCCCGCACCGTACGAGACCCGCGCCGCCTGCACGATCGCCGCGTCGCTGCCCATATAGTCGACCAGCTCGACGAAGCCGTCGTCCAGCACATCGATCCGCTTGCCCTTCAGTGTTTCAATCCCCGTCGCCGTCATCCGTGCCCCCGGAGTCAAAAGTCGTCGTGCCTCTCCTCCCGCCACCACCGGATTATAGCAGCAAAGCGCTTCCTTGGAAACCGCGTTGGCCTCCCGCTTCGCGGTCAGCGTTTCGCGATTCGGCAGGCGTAGGAGACGGACGTGCCGAGGTGATGCGCGAAGGCGGCGTCAAGGGGGCTCGTGTCGGGCAGGCAGATGGGCCGGCGTCGGACGATATAGCGCTCGGTCGGCAGCAGGTTCTCCATGAAGGGCAGCCCCGGCGTATAGAACAGGCTCCCGCCCGGCTTCAGCGCGGCCAGCAGATCAAGATACAGCCGCGCATACCGCTCGGGATGGCCGTCGGCCCGCAAATGGTGGTGCAGAAAATGCGTCGAGAAGGCCATGTGCGAAACGATGGCGCCCCACCGCTCGGCCTCCAGCGCGATGTCGAACCAGTCGGCCTTGAACGTGCCTTCGCTCGCCTGCGCCGTGCGGTCGACGCCGACCACCGCCTTGCCCAATCGCCGCAAGTACATCGTCAGCGGCGCATCGGGTCCACAGCCCAAGTCCAGGATCGGCTCGCGTAACTGCTCGGCCTCGACGCCGAACAGGCGCAGTTGCAGTTGCGGCGTATACTGGGCGTTGACCGCCTCGGCAAAGATGAAGTCACCGCCTCCGTTGGAGGTTTGCAGATCGCGCACGTACGCGGCCAGCCGCGCCTGGTGCTGCGCCATGACGTCGCCGAGCGATTCGGCCAGATGCCCCCTGCCCCGTCCGGCCTGCACCCCTTCGGCGAAGCGGTGCACGAACAACTCATAGACGTCCCTCAGATCGTCGGCCGCCTCGCTGCCGACGACGATGAACTGATTCCTCTGATGAAAGTAGCGCAAAGTCCGCTCGGCGAAGTAGTCGAGCACGTCACGACGAACGCGGCCGGATGCGTCCCGCGTGCCGACCGTCAGCCAGTGCAAGACCGCCTCTCGCCGGGATTCGAGATAGTCGAGGAACGAATCGGACAGCGTGCAGAACGCCGGGGAGGGCACCGTCAATGACCGCAGCGACGTCGGGGCAAACGCCCGATAGCGGGCCGCCGCCTCGCCGCAAAGATGTTGTTCCACCCCAGCCGTCATGTCACCTGCCCAGCCCAAACCTCAGATACCCCGTCCGGCCCCCAAATCCGATGTGAGACCACCACCACAGTCCATAGCATACCAGAAATCCCCGCCCCAAAAAAGCCCCGCCTGCCTGTCGTCCTGTAGGGTGGCGGCTTGCCCCACCATCTCAATCCGATCGCAATGTCCCCGTCTGTCCCCACGTGCCGGCCAGCGTCCCATAGACGATGAGCATCTGTCCGATCCCGTAGGTGATCCAGCAGAGATCGCCGAGGCCGCGCCAGTTGTCCTGAAACAGCCGAATCCCCAGAAAGCCGTCGCTGATCAAGAACAGCACGCCCCCGAGCCCCACCGCCCAGAACCGCCGGTCGAGCAAAGTCACGGTCGCCATCACCGCCGTCGAGGTCGCCAGGAACAGCGTGTAGCCGGCCGTCGGCAGGTGCATCGCCGGCAGATCGTCCGAGGGATAGACCAGTGTCACCCAGAGCGCCGCGCCGATGATATTGTAGAGAACGACAGCGCCGGCCAATATTCTCATCCACCCGGCCTTGCCCGTCAGTCCCAGCCGGCGGGCCAACGTCACCAGGCCGGCGATGTAGCCGACGTGTCCCAACGCGAACAGCGGAATGATCAGCGCCAAAGGCGACGTGAAGCGCAGGGCCTTGAACGCCCCGTACATATCGGCCATCAGGCCGAACGTCATGCCCACCGCGATCAGGACACAGCCCAACCCGAGCCGGTCGCGCCGGTGAAAGGCCGCACTAGACCACGCGCAGACCGCCAGCACCGCCGAGGAGATCCACCAGAACCGGCTCCAGCTCCCGTCACCCGTC
>JAHLLJ010000231.1 GCA_020444205.1 Deltaproteobacteria bacterium
TCCTGGGGGACCGCGGCCGGGGTAGCCGCGCCTTTTGCCATATGGGAGGCGGGCTCCATGCTCTCGGGGGGCGATATCCCTTCTCTGGTGGAAGTGCCGGGCATTATCTACGACGGCATTTTCGGCGACGGCAACAGCATGACCCCCAAGGAAGCTATAAGCAACTGGCAGGGCCGCATGGATTACATGAGCAACAGCGTGGCCAACCTGCAAGAAGCGGGGCTGGAGGATCTGCCCATGGGGTCTGGCTACAACTTCGGCCTGTTCAGCGAGTCGGCCAAGGCGGCGGCTGTGGCCCTGGAGCATCTGCACACCGTGGCCGGTTACTCCCAGGAGCAAATCAACGCCCTGACGGCCTCCCTGGACCCCCTTTCCCAGGAGTTTTTGGCCTCGGGCCAGGCGGCCAACGATTTGGAGGGGCAGGTGGGCGGCCTGGTGCAACAAATGAACGCCTCTATCAACAGCTACACCATGACCAGCCACGCGGTGAATGATTACAACGAGCGCATCGACGCCTTGATCGAGCGCCTGGGCCTGAGCGGTGATGCGGCCAACGATTTCCGCGAGCAGATATGGGAGCTGGCCGAGGGCTTTACCAGTGGTGGGGAGGAGGCGCAGCAGTTTGAGCAAAAGCTCAACGGATTCGTGGCCAGGACCCTGAACAACCTCACCCAGGGAGCCCAGGACGGCACCAAGGCCCTCAAAAACCTGATCAACAGCATGAACCAGGCCCAAAACCAAGGCGGGAGGCTGAATGGCCTCGGCGCCGGCGGAGGCGGTTCCTCCTCCAGCGGCAAGGGCGCGGTCCTGGGGGTTATGCACGGCGGGGGCTATGTTATGGGCTGGCCCAAGGCCCACGCCGGGGCCCTGATAAGCTCTTTGGCCCGCGACGAGGTGCCGCTGATCGCCCGGCGCGGCGAGTATGTGGTGCGTTCCGAGGCAGTGACCGCCACCACCCTGCCCGCGCTCAAGGCCCTGAACCAGGGCGTGGCCGCGCCCCAGGCCAGCTCCCCGGCAGTGAACCTGCACGTGGAGATCCACGGCAACATGCTGGGCAGCCGCGACAACCTGGAGGACCTGGCCAGATTGTTGGAAAACAAGCTGAGGGAGCTGGATAGGGGGCGCTGGAAGGCGTGAGCGGTCGGCTTCGTCAGGCGGCCGATAGCTGCGTTACAGGTTTCGCTTAGACCTCGGCGTAGGCTTGCTACGCCTGCGGTCCGCGCTCGCCTGGTGCCTTGCTCTCGACCACCTGGCTGTGCCGGGCTGTTTGATTGATTCCAGGCGATAATCGGCCTGTGGCATTAAACCTTGCCTGCAAGTCCGATCAAAGTCATTGTATTAACTATGTCGTTTGCCGCTCCCATAATCCGCCGCCTGGGCCTGGCCTTGGTGTTGGCCGCGATGTTTTGGGGCGCGGGGTGCTTTAGCCCCAAGCCCTTTGACGAAGAGGCCTGGCAAAAGACCGTGGCCGCCACCGATCCGGCTAAGCTGCACGCCCCCCACCGCGACGCCCAGGGCCGCTTCTACAATCCCTGGCTGGTGCAGGACAAGTCCACCTGGGATCTTTTGCGCTGGTGGCTGAGCAGCTCCAGCCTGGGCGAACTCAACGACGAGGATTACACCGTGCCCGTGGTGTCCAACGACGGGGCTTATCTGCGCGACCCCAAGGCTCCGGCCAGCCTAACCTGGGTGGGGCACGCCACCTATGTGGTGCAGTGGGGCGGGCAGGTGGTTATCACCGATCCCTTTTTCTCCGACAGCGCGGCGGTGGTCAGCCGTTTGGTGCCGCCCGCCTTTGGTATCAAGGCCTTGCCCCAGGGGGTGGTGGTGCTTATCAGCCACAACCACTACGACCACCTGGACTCGGACGCGGTGGCCGCCCTGGGCGACAAGGCCTCGCTGTTCCTGTGTCCCCTGGGCCTGGGCGAGGTGCTCAAGGAAATGGGGGCCAAGCGGGTCAAGGAGTTGGACTGGTGGCAGAGCGAAGTGGTGGACGGCACCACCTTTACCTTTTTGCCCACCCAGCACTGGAGCCGCCGCTTCGGCCAGGACTACAACCAAAGCTTATGGGGCTCTTGGATGCTTCAACGCGGCAAGGAAACCATCTACTACGGCGGGGACAGTGGCTACTTCAAGGGCTTCAAGGAAATCGGCCGCCGCTGGCCGGATATCGACCTGGCCCTATTGGGGGCCGGGGCCTATGAGCCGCGCTGGTTCATGCACTACTCCCACATGGACGTGCCCGAGCTGTTTAAAGCCTTTGCCGATTTAGGGGCGCGGCGTCTGGTGCCTACCCAGTGGGGGGTGCTGGACCTGGGTGACGGCCCGGCGGCCTACCCCGCCGAGGACATACGCCGCTACCTGAAAAAACACCCCCAGTGGCAGGGCCGGGTGCTGCTGATGCCCGTGGGCGGCCGGGTGCCTTTGGAACCTGCCAAGTGATGTGCTATAGTATTTTAAACACATAGAAAAGCACCTTGGAGCAAGGGAGGCGTCCCCATGAAAACAATGCAGATGGTTTACAGCCTGTTGGGCTCGGCGGTGTTCGTGGGGCTGTATCTCTTGGCAAGCCACAGGGAGTACTTCTGGGTGGCCTTTCCCCTGTTCATTCTGGCGTTCCTGGCCATGGCCCTGGCCGGCGACCGCGTGAAGAAGCTGGAATCCTGAGCCTCGTAACAAGTCTCGCACTACCAAGGCCTCGCCCCCCCGGGCGGGGCCTTTCTTGTGCCGTATCTGCTTCGCTGGACCGGTCGCTTGTTTTACAATGGTGACAACACCCATTCGCATGCCACGCCCCGTGGGCAACGGGGCTCAAAAGGAGTAGGTAGTCATGGAGTTGGCCAGTTTGGAACCGCGGCTGCCCCTGGTGCAGCAGGCGTCTTTAAAGGACAAGGTGGTTTTGGTGCGCTTTGACCACAACGTGGTCAAAAAGGGCGTGATCAATGACCCTTTCCGTATCGACCGCACCCTGGGCACCCTTTTTTACATCGTGGCCCAGGGCGGCAGGCCCATCATGATGACCCACGTGGGCCGCCCGCGTGACAAGAAGACCGGCTATATCAAGGTGAGCCAGGACTCCGGGGTGGATCCCATCGTGGCCTATCTGGAGGGCAAGCTGCACGTGAAGATCGAGGTGCCATCCTTCCCGGCCGGGAAAAAGGGTATCGCGGCCATCGACACCAGCATCAATCACAACATCCGCCGTTTGCGCCAGGGCGAGATAGCGGGCATCTACCTTCCCAACACCCGCTGGTTCGCGGGAGAGGAGGCTAAGGGAGAGGTGCGCGAGGACTTTGCCCTGCAGCTTGCCGGGCTGGCCGACGTGTACGTCAACGACGCCTTCGGCTCTTGGCAACCCCATGCCTCCACCTTTGACGTGACCAAGCACCTGCCCTCTTACGCGGGCTATTTGCTGCAAGACGAGATGCGCCACCTGGAGCTGGTGCTCAACCCGGCCCGGCCCTTTGTGGCCGTGGTGGCCGGGGCCAAGTACGACACCAAGATAGGCCCCTTGCAGGCCTTGTACGAGCAGGTGGACCATCTCATCCTGGGCGGGGTGATCTACAACACCTACCTGTGCGCCAAGTACGGGGTGAAGATCGCCGGGGTGGCCGAGGAGGACATCGCCGCGGCAGGGGATCTGGTGGCCGCCGACGCCGAAGCGGGCAAGATCATCGAGCTGCCCTACATCGTGGAGAGCGACGTATTGGGCCGCGAGGAGGGCAAGTACCGCACCCTGGCCCTGGAGGAGCTGAAGCCGGGCATGGAGCTGGGTTATGTTTTGGACATAGATCCCAAGAGCTTCGAGGCCCCGGCGGTAGCCGAGGCCCTGGGCCGGGCGGCCAGCATCTTTGTAAACGCGGTGATGGGCTTCACCCCCCACTTCACCGACGGCAGCCGGGCCCTGGACACCACCATCGACGCCAACCGTGACGCGGCCAAGCTCTACGGCGGCGGCGACACCCTGCAAGAGTTCAAGGACCTGTGCCCGGGCCTATATCTGTCGGTTTTGGACAACGCGCAATACTATTTTTTCACCGGCGGGGGTTCGGTGCTCAAGGCCATTGAGCAGCACAGCGCCTACGGCCTGGAGCCGGTAGCCGCGCTTATGAAAAACGCCGACATGCTGGAAAAGGTGGCCTCCTTGTAGAATTATTAGTTAAGCGATTGATATTTAATGCTATATCGAAAAACATCCTTCCTGGGAGCCAATGGGCCAGAAGTTACATTTTAGCTAAAAAGTAGCTTGCCCATTTCTTGGGCCATGTGCTACAAGAGGCCAGGAGGGCGAGTAGTCTGTGGTTATATCGCGTAGGGTTGTGGTGGCCGAGGGCCGCCGGGATGGCCCGTTGTGCACTTTCAGCCTCAGGGAGGGATGGCTATATGTGGGACGAAAAATTCGAAACCATGTCCACCGACGAAATGCAGGCCTTTCAGCTGGACAAGCTGAAGGAAACCGTGGCCTGGGTTTATGAGCGGATTCCTTTTTACAAAAAGAAATTCGACGAGGTGGGCGTAAGTCCGGAGGACGTCAAAAACCTGGAGGACCTGGGGCGTCTGCCCTTCACGGTGAAGACCGACCTCAGGGACAACTACCCCTTCGGCCTGTGCGCGGTGCCCATGAACCAGGTGGTTCGGGTGCACGCCTCTTCGGGAACCACCGGCAAGCCCATCACCGGCCCCTACACCGCCGAGGACCTGGACCAATGGGCCGAGTGCATGGCCCGCGGCATGACGGCCGGGGGCCTCACCGGCGACGACATCATGCAAAACGCCTACGGCATGGGCCTGTTCACCGGCGGCCTGGGTTTCCACCAGGGGGGCGAAAAGCTGGGCTGCACGGTGATCCCCGCCTCCTCGGGCATGACCGAGCGCCAGATCACCCTGATGAAGGACTTCGGCT
>JAHLLJ010000232.1 GCA_020444205.1 Deltaproteobacteria bacterium
ACATCGGCGAGTGCCGCGAGCGCGGGCTCACCGTGCTGCCGCCGGACATCAACCAATCGGGCATCGACTTCACCGTGGCCGACAATGCCATCCGTTTCGGCCTGGCGGCGGTCAAGAACGTGGGCCGCGGCGCGGTGGAGGCCATCATCGCCGCCAGAGACGAAGGCGGCGAGTTCAGCGGCCTGCACGACCTGTGCGAGCGGGTGGACCTGCGCAAGGTCAACCGCCGGGTCTTGGAGAGCCTGGTCAAGTGCGGCGCCTTTGACAGCACCGGCGCCCACCGGGCCCAGCTCATGGCCGTATTGGACGAGGCCCTGGAGCATGGCCAGAAGATGCGCCGGGACATCGACGCCGGCCAGTCGTCCATCTTCGAGCTCATGAGCGGAGGTGCCGAGGCAGCCGCGCCGGAGCTGCCGGGTGTGCCTCTCTGGAGCGAGTCTGACCGCCTGTCCTTTGAAAAGGATGCCATCGGCTTTTACATAACCGGGCACCCGCTGAGCGACTACCAGGACGAGATCAAGCGCCTGGGCACCCTGGACACGGTGAGCCTCAAGGCGGCCAGCGACGGCATGAACATCACCATGGCCGGGGTGGCGGCCAAGGTAAAGGAAAAGATCACCAAAAAAGGCGACCGCATGGCCTTTGTGGACATGGAGGACCTTAAGGGCACTGTGGAGGTTATCTGCTTCCCGGACTGCTACTCCAAAGCGGCGCCGCACCTGAACGGTGAAGAACCCCTGCTGGTCAAGGGGACAGTGGACAAGGACGAGCGGGGCATCAAGATAAAGGCCACCTCAGTGGAGCCTCTCACCGGAGCGGCCCAGGCCCGCACCAGCCGTTTGCGCCTGCGCATCGAGGCCACCGGCCTCACCCGGGAAAAAATGGTGCTGCTGCGCCAAGCCCTGGCCAAGTATCCCGGAGCCTGCCGGGTGTCGCTGCATTTGAACGTGCCCGGCAAGGGCGAGGCGGTGTTGGCCCTACCCGGCCAGTACCGAGTGGAGGCGGCTCCGGCCCTGTTCGATCAGGTCAATGAGCTTTTCGGCCACCCGGTGGTCGAGCCGGTGCTGTCAGGGGATTAGAAGGCATGCGGTTTCGCCCAGCATTCATCGTGGCTCTGGCGGTGGTGGCCTTGTTGGCCATGGCCTGTGGCGGGGCCAGCCGCTTTGGCGCGGTGGAAAAGAACCTGAACCAGGAAGTTGGCGTGCTCACCTATGACGAGGCCAAGGATCGTTGGGGCAAGCCCACCAGCGTTTCGCCGGGCGAGAAAATGTTCACCGCCTATTGGCTCAAGGAGCGCTCCGCCGGCATCGTGAAGGAGCGGCTGTATCTAACCTTTGATAATGAGAAGAAGGTCCTGCGCGCCTACCGCTACACCAGCAAGCCGTTTGAATAATTCCTGGCATACCGGTAACAGAGATTGCTTCGTCGCTACGCTCCTCGCAAAGACAAACAAGGTCATTGCGAGGAGCCGCTTTTAGCAACGCCACAACGACCTCTACCGGCAAGCCCCCGCGTCAAAGGACGAGGGCGGGGATAAACCCCGTCCCTACATCCACCGCAAAATTTAGAAACCATTTTGTCATTGCGAGGAGCCGCTTTTAGCGGCGACGCGGCAACCTCTGCCTGAAAAGCACGATTTTAAATATTTTGAGGGCGGGTGCATACCCCGCCCTCACGCTCTACCAAGAATCTTGTCCGGCTCAGCGCACCATCTGGGGCCCCAGCAGGTTGTTGCTGATCACCACCCTCTGGATCTCGCTGGTGCCCTCGTACAGGGTGAACACCCGGCAGTCGCGGTAGTGACGCTCCACGGGGTACTCCGAGCAGAAGCCGTAGCCCCCGTGCATCTGAATGGCCTGGCCCGCCACCTGCTGCACCATCTCGCTGGCGAACAGCTTGGCCATGGAGGCCGCCATGGAGTAGCGCTTGCCCAGGTCCTTGAGGCTGGCCGCGTTGAGGAACAGTAGGCGCGCCGCCTCGATCTGGGTGGCCATATCGGCCAGCTTCCAGCGGATGCCCTGAAAGTCGCTGATGGGGCGTCCGAACTGCTCGCGAGTCTTGGTGAACTCCATGGCCTCGTCCAAACAGGCCATGGCCACGCCGACCGACTGGGCAGCAATACCGATGCGTCCGCTGTCCAGGCAGACCATGGCCGCGCGAAAGCCCTCCCCCGGCTTGCCCAGGATGTTGTCCTTGGGCACCCGGCAGTCCTCGAAAATGAGCTGCACCGTGTCGCTGGCTCTGAGACCCAGCTTTTCCTCCACCTTGCCCACGATCATGCCCGGTGTGCCCTGGGGCACCAAAAAACCGCTGATGCCCCGGTGGCGCTTGTTTTTATCGCTCACCGCGGTGACCATGACCACTCCGGCGTTCTTGCCGGTGGTGATGAATTGCTTGCTGCCGTTGATCACCCACTCGTCGCCGTCAAGCACCGCGGTGGTGCGCTGGCTGGAGGGATCGGAGCCCGCGCCCGGCTCGGTAAGGGCAAAGGCCCCGATGCATTCGCCGGTGGTCATCTGGGGCAACCAGTGCTGCTTTTGCTCCTCGCTGCCGAAGCGCAGCAAGGCCTCGCAGCATATGGAGTTGTGCACGCTCATCACCACCGCGGTGGAGGCGCAACCATAGGCAATCTCACTTAGGGCCAGGGCGTAGCTGACCGTGTCCACCCCCACTCCGCCATAGGCCTCGGGCACCATCATGCCCATGAAACCCAGCTCACCCATTTGCAGCAAATTCTCGCGGGGAAACTCGTGGGTGCGGTCGCGCTCGGAAGCAGTGGGGAGCAGGACCTCGCGGGCAAAGTCCCGGGCCATGGTCTGGATCATCACCTGCTCTTCGGTAAGCGCAAAAGCCATGGTCTCCTCCCGGAACTAGGGGGTGTAAAGAACGACCAAAAGTTCGGCGGTCTCTTCTCCGGGATTTCTCAGGGTGTGCACCAGGCTGGAGTTGAAATGCAGGCTGTCGCCGATTTTGAGCTGATTGAGGTTCTGGCCCACCTTGACCTCGGCCTCGCCTTTGAGCACATAGACGAACTCCTCGCCTTCGTGCTGGTAGCCGGCCCCCTCCAGGTCGCTGGTGGGGTCGATGGTGACCAGGAAGCTCTTGAGATGACGGTGCCCCGCCTCGGGGGTAAGCACCCGGTAGGAGTAATGGTCGGTGCGCTTTTTAACCGCCTCCACCCTACGCTCGGCCGCTTCGGCCTCGTCCTCGTCTTTTAAAAGCTCGCCGCTGTCCACCTCCAGGGCGCGCGACAGGGTCAGGAGAAGGGCCACCGGCGGTATCAACTCGTCCTTTTCGATCAAGGCCAGGTTTTCCACTGATTGGCCGGTCATGTTGGCCACCGTCTCCAGGCTCATCTCCTGTCGCTCACGCAGCCGCCTGATACGCTGGCCCAAAGACTGGCGTTTCACTTTACGTGCCATGACTCCTCCTTTCCCAGGCCCTCACTCGCCCAGGATAGATGCCAATATGTTTTCGCTGGCGGTGTAGGGGTCTTCTCGGCCCTCCAACACCCGCTCAATAATTGGGGCCAGGCCCTCTCCCTGCTCTATGCGCGCCAGCAGCCGCTGCATCATACCAGCCTGCACCAGTTCCAATAGTTCGCGGCGGAAGCCTTCCCTGCGCCGCTGGGCCAACATCTTGCCCCCGTCGGCGGAGAGCAACTTGAAGTGCTCCTCCAGAGTGTCCACCAGCTCGTCCATGCCCGTGCCGTCTATGGCGCAGGTCTTCACGATGGGAGGTTCCCATCCAGCCCGGCGATTGTGGTCTCCGCTGAGGCTAAGCATGCCTTGCAGCTCGCTGACCGTGCGTCCCGTGCCTTCGCGGTCGGCCTTGTTAACCACAAAGATGTCCCCGGCCTCCAAAATGCCCGCCTTGATGGCCTGGATGTCGTCGCCCATGCCGGGTATGGTGACCACCACCGTGGTGTCGGCCATGCGCACGATCTCCACCTCGTCCTGGCCCACGCCCACGGTCTCCACCAGCACCACGTCCAGACCCATGGCCTCCATAACCGTGACCACGCCCCGGGCAGAAGCGGTGAGCCCGCCAAAGTGGCCCCGGGTGGCCAGGGAGCGGATGAAGACCCCCTCGTCGGTGGCATGGCGCTGCATGCGGATGCGGTCGCCCAAAATAGCTCCGCCGGAGAAGGGGCTGGTGGGATCCACCGCCACCACGCCCACGGTCAGGCCCTTGGCGCGCAGGCGCTCCACCAAGGCGTCGGTAAGAGTGGACTTGCCCACCCCCGGAGAACCGGTGAGCCCAATCACCCGGGCCCGCCCGGTTTTGCCGTATAAAAGCTTGAGCACCTCCTGCCACCCGGGCTCATTGTCGTCAATGTCGCGCATCAAGCGGGCCACGGCCCGGATGTCTCCAGAAATTACTTTTTGGGCTCGTTCTTCCGGTGTCATGAAACTGTTATGGCCCCCGTTTTATTATCATCGGCGCGCCGCGCCGTTTGATCTTTACCTCAAGCAAGCCATGGCCGGATCAAAAGGGAAAAAAAGAAGGGCCCGGCATTGGCCGGGCCCTTCGTGCTTAGGCTTTACTTGCCCTTCAGCAGGTTCTTGGCGATCACCAAGCGCATGATCTCGTTGGTGCCTTCGTATATCTGGGTGATCTTGGCATCGCGCATGTGGCGCTCCATGGGGTACTCCTTGCAGTACCCGTAGCCGCCCAGAATCTGCACGCCCTCGATGGCCGCGTTCATGGCCGCGTCGGATGCGTACATCTTGGCCATGGCCGCCTGCTTCTCAAAGTGCTTGTGCTCGTCTTCCATCCAAGCGGCGCGCAGCAGCAAAAGCTCCGCCGCGTCCAGGGCGGTGGCCATGTCGGCCAGCTTCCACTGGATGGCCTGGAAGGCGCTGATGGGCCTGCCG
>JAHLLJ010000233.1 GCA_020444205.1 Deltaproteobacteria bacterium
CTTGCCGGACTCCACCTTGGCCAGCTTCTTGCCCTTCTTGAGCTTCTTGCCCTCATTGGGAAGCTGCACGTACACGATCTCGCCAGCCAGCTGCTGGGCAAAGTCGTCCATGCCCATGACCAGCTCGTCGCCTTCGACTTTTACCCAAAAATGCTCCGGGTCGTAGTAAAGCTCCTCGGGAAAGTTGTAACCGCCGATTTCCATGATACTTTTCCTTAATTAAGGTTTATTTACAAGCGCAGCCCAGTCGTTGAAGTAATATCCTATCTACTTTTCCGAAGCCTCGGGTCCCTCGCCGCGCGCCGCCCGAATGGCCAAGTTTAGCGGCGCCAGCAGGATGTGCTTCATGCGGCTGAAGGGCAAATAAACCACAAAGGCCGCGAAAAGTATGGCATGGGCATACCATAGATAGCCATAAGCCGCCTGCAGGCCCGGCCCCGCGCTGAACATCCCCTTAAGGGCCCAACCCAGGAAAGCCCAGTATCCATCGGGCGTGCCGGTCATGGCCAAACGTGCCGCCTCGGTGATAAAGCCGCTGATTACCACCGCGGCCAACAGGCCCATGCCCGCCCAATCCGGTCCAGGCAATCCGGGCAACTTGCTCCCGCCGCGCATAGCCCGGCGCAATATGGCCAGCACCGCCCCGGCCAGAACCAGCAAACCGGTGAGGTCAAAGAACATCGCGGTGGCGGGGTAGTTCTTGTTCAACATGGCTTGGGTAAGATCAGCTCCCGGCTGAGTATAGCTGAGCACCAGGGCCACCAGCGCCCAGACCATGCGGGCCGCAAAGGGCAGCACCATCAGGGCGTGCACCAGCCAGCGCCCCGGCGAGATGCGCCAAAGCCGCCGTTGCAGCAGGCCATCCAGCAACAGGGCCGCCGCGCCGGGACCCACCCCACCGTTGGTGTGACCCTTATGCAGGGCCTGGGAGGCTGGTCCTTGCCCGCCGCCGCTGAACCAGAACCCCAGCGAAGCCAACAGCCCCAGCAGGAACCCAAGCAAAGCCAAACGTGAAGGCCAGTCCGGCAGGCTCAACGTGGCGGTGTGGCACACCAGGCACAGGGCACCCTTGGCTGGTAACACCGTGGCCGGAGCGCCAACCTTGTTGCCCGCAAAATGGCAGCGCAAGCAGGACTCGGGCCTCTGGGTGGAAGCCAGCAAATGAGGAGTTTCTCCTCCTCCGGTCAAGTGACACTCTTGGCAGCTCACCCCGGCGTGCAGGTCTCCAGTGGTGGACTCGGTGTGAGGCGTGTGGCAGGTTTGGCAGGAGGCCAGCCTGATATCTTCGTGGGGATAGTGCTGGGCGCCCTGGTGACAGTCCAGGCAACTAAGGCCTTGGTGAAATCCCAGGTCTTTGCCAGCGCCGTCGTCCATGCCCTCTTCTTGGTGGCAGCTCAGGCAGCTCTGGTTGCCGGTTTGCCCGGCATTTTCAGCCGCCCAGGAAACGCCGCTCCACAGCCAAAGCAAGGCCCCTATAAGCAGGACGGCCCCCAGCCAAAACAGAGGGTTCGCTTGCCGGCAGGCTGTATCCACGCGGGGTTTGCGGGGGTGAGGATTCATAGATGGACTTCCTACGCCTAGTCTTCCAGAAGTTCCATAATAAACTGCGCCGTGGTCATGACCTCGAACTTCTGGGCGCGAAGCTTGGCGTTAGCCAGATTGTGTACGCAGGAGTTGCACTCAGTCAATAGCACCTCAGCGCCCACTTCCTCCACCTCGTCCAGGCGCCGCCGCGCCATGGCCAGCGAGTTTTTGGCATAGGCCCCGCGCACCCCGCCTCCAGCGCCGCAACACAGGGCGTTGGCATGATTGGAGGGCATCTCCACGAAGTTGGGAGCCAGCGCCTTTATGGTTTTGCGCGGCTCCTCGTAGATGCCGCAGTGGCGTCCCAGATCGCAAGGATCGTGATAGGTAACTACCTGGTCAGTGGTCACCCCTATATCCTGGCGGGACAAGAACTGGCTGAAGTGCAAAATCTCCAGCCCCGCCTCCCTGAGCGGCGCGTAAATCTCCTTACCGTTGAAGGTACGATAGCAGTAGGGGCAGCCGGTAACCAAGGTCCCCGCCCCGGTGGCCAGGATGCGCTCGATGTTCTTCTCGGCCAGCGCCGGTTTTATGCTAAAGCCCACGTCCTCCAGCACCCCGGAGCAGCACACCTCATCGATTAGGGTGTAGTCCACCTCCAGGTGGTCCAGCAGATCCAGGGCCGCCTCGGTGGCTTCCTCCTCGCGGTACTGGCCCACGCAACCAATGAAGTAGACCACCTCAGCCTTGCCGCCGCGCTCGCGATCAAAGTCCTCGGGCTCGTCCTCGGCATAAATGTTGTCGTAGTTGTCCAGCACCTCATTCATGCCGGTGAAGGCCGGGTGGCAAGTGCCCAGGCCCACCATTTCTTTGCGCGCCGCCTTGATGATATTGGGCACATCCACCCCAGAGGGGCAGTTGGTGTAGCAGGAGGCGCAGGTGGTGCATTGAAAAAGCGAATCCACCAACTCCTGGCTCAGCTCAATCTTTCCGGCCAGCACTTCCTTTAAGAGAAGCATCTTGCCTCGGGCATTCAGGGCCGGGCGCCCGGTTGCCCCGAAGACCGGGCAATGGGCCTGGCAAAAACCACAGCGGGTGCAGTGCTGAATCTGTTCGGTGAACTTGTCTAGCAGGGGATGTTTTTCGCTGGTCATTGTATTTCCACTATAATCTCAGCCGAGGGAGGCTGCCGGTTTCCACCTAAGCCCAAGATGATTTACCTAGGGCAGCGCTTAGCCGTCCAAATCCATCTTTCCGGGATTCAGCACATTGTTGGGGTCCAGGGTGCGCTTGAGCAAACGCATCATTTCCATGGCCAGAGGCTCATGCTCCAGGGGCATGTACGGCGCCTTGGCCAGGCCTATCCCGTGCTCGCCGGTGAGGGTGCCGTTTAATCCACAGGTGAGTTGGAACATCTTCTCTGCGATCTGATGCACATCCTTGACCTGTTCGGGATCGGCGCCATCGAACATGATTTTAGGGTGAAGATTGCCGTCACCGGCGTGACCGAAAATCACAAAGGGATAGGGATGCCCCTCCATGAGCCCTTGGATACCCTCCAACAAATCGGGCACCTTGGATATAGGCACGGTCACGTCCTCGGAGAGGTTGTTGGGGCGCAGTCCTCCGGCCACGCTGCCCGCCGCCCGGCGGATGGCCCAAAGCTTTTCCGCTTCTTCCCTGTCCTGGGCCTCGCTTACGGTCTTGGCCTGGTTGGCCTCAAAGGCAGCCACCACCTTTTCCATACCATAGGCTGCCTCGGCGTCGGTGTAGCCGTCGGTCTCCACCAAGAGCAACGCCTTCACGTCGGGTAAGTCGGCGCCATAGTTTTCCCGCAACACCCTGATGGTGTTCTCTTCCATGATCTCCAGCACACTGGGCAGGATACCCGAGTGCATAATGTCGGTGACCGCCTGCCCGGCTTGGCGCAGGGTTTCAAAGCTGGCCAGGGCGGTGCGGAAGGCCGTGGGCATGGGGTTGATTTTCAGGGTGATCTCGGTGATGATCCCCAGTACCCCTTCCGAGCCCACGAACATGCGGGTCAGGTCCAAGCCCGAAGCTGACTTCATACACTTGCTGCCGGTATGAACGATGCGCCCGTCGGGCAGCACCACCTCCAAGGCCATGACGTAATCGCGGGTCACGCCGTACTTGGCGCCCCGGATGCCGCCCGCGTTGGTGGCCACGTTGCCTCCCAAGGTACACACCTTGCCGCTGGCCGGGTCGGGTGGAAAGCAAAAGCCCGAGGGAGCCAGGGCCTTTTGCAGATCCGCGTAGACTACCCCCGGTTGTACAACCACCTGGCGGTCTGGGATGCGAATATCGAGGATCTTGTTCATGCGCACCATATCCAAAACCAGGCCGCCCTTGATGGGCACCGTGCTCCCGGCCAGGCTGGTGCCCGCTCCCCGGGGAACCACCGCGAAGCCGCGCTCATTTGCCAGCCGCATGATTTGGCTGATCTGCTCGCTGTCGGCCGGATATGCCGCACAATCAGGGCGGTGGTTGTGGTCAGAGCTGTCATAGGAATAAGACACCAAGTCGATCAACTCATCGCTGAAGTGATCCTCGCCGACTATCTCCCTAATGGCCTCTTTGTCCCGCTGATCCATCAATATCCTCTTCGCAATCGCCGCCTTGTTCGCAGGCGCCTTGAACGGTGTTTCGCATCGCCGCCAGAGGCAGCCGCTAGGGAAACGCCATGCGGTTGTGCTTGTCTTTGGCTCTGGCCAGGCCTTGATGCCATGAACTCAACTCAGGCAACCTAAACTGAAATATGAACATTACTTTGTAGAGGCCGCCAGGGCAAATAAAATCAGTATTTTCTTTTAGTAATACGATTTATCCCTGACCTGGGCCGCGCCCCGGCCGCCCTACAGAAGCTAACAATTCTTGCCAATACTCCCACATTCCATGTTGTCTGACAACCATATATCCTGAATTTTCCCCAAGTTTAGCAAAAATTCACCGCCGCCTTGCCAATTTTGGCGTAGCGGCGGCATTGAGCATCCTATTTAATAACTTATGAACAACTACGGCACTACACCCAGCGGGCAATGACAGCTCCATGGACCAGGATCAAACTGGAGTCCGAGCGGGACTTGGCCGCACCCAAAAAGCTCTTGCGTTTAAGCAACAAACGGCCCGCCCTTGCCTTGCGGCAGGTGCGGGCCGATGCGTTACTCAGTTTAAAAAGGTTTAGGCTTTTTCAAACACGTAGTTCAGGTTGCCGCCCGGCAGCTGGTTGACCTTGGTTACCATCTCCATACCCACGGCCAGATCCTCGAAGGGCACCTCGCCTATGCGGCCAA
>JAHLLJ010000234.1 GCA_020444205.1 Deltaproteobacteria bacterium
GATGTGCATGTAGGAGGTCTGGTCCACCATGAAGATGAAGTCGGTGATGGCCGGCGAATACACCGCGCCCCCGGCGCAGGGGCCCATGATGGCGCTGATCTGGGGGACCACTCCGCTGGAGAGCACGTTGCGCCTGAATATTTCGCCGTAGGAACCCAAGGAGACCACGCCTTCCTGGATGCGCGCCCCGCCTGAGTCGTTGAGCCCGATCACCGGCGCCCCGGCCTTTACCGCCAGGTCCATTACCTTGCAGACCTTCTCGCCAAAGGGGCCGGACAGCGATCCGCCGAAGACGGTGAAATCCTGGCTGAAAACGAAAACCGGGCGGCCGTTGACCCGGCCGTAGCCGGTGACCACCCCGTCTCCGGGAATTTTGCTTTTGTCCATACCGAAGTCGGTGCAGCGATGCACCACAAAACGGTCGAACTCCTCAAAGGTGTTGGCGTCTAAAAGGGCTTCAATGCGTTCGCGGGCGGTCATCTTGCCCTTGGCGTGCTGCGACTCGATGCGCTTGACGCCACCACCCAGTTGCGCCGCCTTGTCGCGTTTTTTAAGATCTTCGATCTTTTCCTTGGTGGTGACTGGCACGTTCTCCATTTCGAGACTCTCCTCTGTTTGGTTCCGCGTCCCTTTTGGGGCAGAAGAAGGGAGGCGTAAAAGCGTTACTCAAAAAGTTCGCGGGCTGCCCAGTCGGATTTCAATCCGTCCGGGCAGCCCGCGGTGCCTGACATTGGGTTGTTACCCAGTCTAACTGAGAACCACCAATACCTGTTCGGCCTCCACCGTCTGACCGGCTTCTACTTTGACCTCAGCGACGGTGCCGTCGTCCTCAGAGAGGATGGGCATTTCCATCTTCATGGCCTCGAGTACGGCTACCTCGTCGTCCTCGCCGATTTGGTCGCCGACATTCACCGAGACCTTGATGACTTTGCCGCCCATGGGTGCTTTTATTTCTGCCAAGGTATTCCTCCCTATATATAACTCGAGGCGGGTGGCCTCTTTTTACAAATCACTCTCAGGTGACTAGATGTAGGACCATGGAAGAATAGACCGAGATACTCAAACTTGTCAAGGCTTAAGCCCCTCGCGCTCTACTCCTCGGCCTTCTCCTCGGCCTCTAATTTGGCCAAGTCTTCAAAGCGAATATCCGCCCCCAGCACTCCCACGATGGCGTCGTGTTCGTCGCGCACCGGTCCGCTCATGGTGATGCACAAGGCCCCGGTGATCTTGCTGCTGTAGAACTCGCTAACGTGCAGCTTGCCGTCCTTCATGGGCTGTATGAACCAGTCGCGGTCGCTGAAGTCGGTTTCCAACTGGGTGCCCGAGTACTTGGCCCGGTCCACGATGTTGGTGATATTCTTGGTAATTTTGTACCCCTGCGGGTTAACCACATACAGGAACTGGATAAAGGGGTTCTTGTCCAAGAACTCTTGCAACACCGGTTCCATGACCGCCGGGGCCAGGGTCTTGAGCTCCGGGCGGTCGATGAGCTGGGCGCCCAAGTCCAGGGCCAGCTTCTTGGCTCGATCCTTCAAGCGGTCGAACTCGCTGAGGAACAGCTCGGGCAGGTGCTTGCGGGCCACAACCTCCAGCTCGGAGTTGCCGATGGAGGTGAGCCTCCCTTCTTCATACTGCTCCTGTACCCACTGGTTGATCTTGATGATGCCCGGATGACGCTTATCCACCATGCGCTCGGGCGAAAGCTTCAGGCGCTGGTTCACCCAGTGGGCAATGGCCGCCGCCCCGCTCTTGTCGGTAATGGCGATGGTGTAGGGACGGTTTAGTATCTTCTCGGTGTCGAAGATATTGTAAATCTCCGGGTTCTTCACCAGGCCGTCGGCGTGGATGCCCGCCTTGGTGGAGTTGAAGTCGCGCCCCACGAAGGGAGTGGTGGAAGCGATGCGGAAACCGATCTCCTTTGCGAAGTACTCGGCCAGCTCGGTAATCAAGCGGGTGTCCATGCCGTCGGTTTTGCCCCTCAAGGATATATACTCTATGACCAGAGCCTCCAGAGGAGTGTTGCCGGTGCGCTCACCAAAGCCCAGCACCGTGGAGTTGGCCCCGGAGCAGCCATTGAGCCAGGCGGTGGAGGCGTTGATAAGCACCTTGTAGAAGTCGTTGTGTCCGTGCCACTCCATTAGCTTGCCCGGGCAGTCCGCGTCGTCGATCATCACCCGAACCAGCTTGTCCACACTGCGGGGAAGGGCCGCGCCGGGGTAGGTGATGCCGTAACCCATGGTGTCGCACAGGCGGATTTTGATGCCGATACCCGACTCCTGGCGCAGCTTGGCCAGCTCCAGGGCAAAGGGCACCACGAAGCCGTAGATGTCGGCCCGGGTGACGTCCTCAAAGTGGCAGCGGGGGATGAGCCCCAGGGACAGGGCGTCCTTGACCACTCCCAGGTACTTGTCCATGATCTTGGCGCGGGTGGTGTTCATCTTGTGGTAGATGTGATAGTCGCTCACCGAGGTGAGAATGCCGGTCTCCTTGAGACCCATCTTCTTTACCTCGGCCAACTCTTCTTTCTTGGCCCGCACCCATCCGGTTATCTCCGGGAAGCGGTGCCCCAACTCCAGGCACTTTTGGACCGCTTCTTTATCCCTCTGACTGTAGAGGAAAAACTCGCTCTGGCGGATTATGCCCTTGGGCCCGGAGAGCTTGTGCAGCATGTCGTAGATATCCACGATCTGCTTGACCTTATAGGGCGGACGCGCCTGTTGGCCGTCCCGGAAAGTAGTGTCGGTAATGAACCACTCGTCGGCTGGAGCCAGAGGCATCAGCTTATGGTCGAAATCGATCCGGCATACTTCATCGTACGGAAAAATATCTCGGAACAATTGCGGTTGGTCACAGTCGACTAATTTTAAATATTCTGATTGATGCTTATGATCCAATAATCTACGGTTGGAGTTCCAGTTAGCCATTTTGCACCTCTTTTGCGTGCTAATTACATACCACCGCAAAAAAATACCGGAAGGGAACGCCCTAGTCAAAGAGCGCTCCCTCCGGGGATGAGTCTGGTTGTGAAGCTACGGGCCGCCCGGAGGCGGCCCGGTGAAGTTCAGATGGAGCTTACTTGGGCGGGCAGTAGCGCTTGGCTCCCGCGGGAGGCATATACTTGGGGAACTTCATGGAGCACTTGCGCGCATCGGCCTTGTCGGCGTCGCTTACGCCGCGGGGCACCGACAATACGGTCCCTTCCTTGATCTTGTTGGGGTCTTTGATCTTATCCTTGTTGGCGTTCCACAACAGGCACCACAGCCAAGGATCGTTGTAAATCTGCGGCTTTGCGGAGATGCTCCACAAGTCGTCGCACTTCTCCACCGTATAGGTGGTGGGCAGCGCGGGAGCGGGGGCCGGCTTCTCGGTCACCGGTTTGGGCTTGGGAGGACTCCACTTTTTAACGGCGGGAGGCGGAGGCGGAGCCTTGGGAGGTGCCTTTTCCACCCCACAAACCGAAGCGCAACCACCCAGCAACCCCAAAGCGGCCAGTACCGCCATCCAGGGCAACACTTTTTTAAACCTGGTCATTCCCATATCCTCCTTATTGTTCCTCCCAAGAAGCGAGGTTCGATCTCCGGCTACTGAGCCGCCCTTGGTAGCGGCGCGGTATAATTTCTCAGCCGTAAGTTACCACGTTTTAAGCTCTAAAAGCAATTTTAGGCAGCTTTGCAACATTAAGTCAATAGATGGAGCCACTTTTGACATTAACTCGTCACTCAGCCTTGTCCACCCGCAGCCCCAACTCCAAAAGCTGGGCCGCGGCCACCTTGGACGGAGCCTCGGTGAGCGGACAGGAGGCTTTTTGGGTTTTAGGGAAGGCGATCACTTCGCGGATGGAGGGCTCACCAGCCAAAATGGCCACCAAACGGTCGAAACCAAGGGCCAAACCGCCGTGGGGCGGGGCTCCGTAAGTGAGCGCCTCCAACAGGAAACCGAACTTCTCCTGGGCCTCCTCCTCGGAAATGCCTAGGGCGTCAAACACCTTGGCCTGCACCTCCGGCCGGTGGATACGGATGGAGCCGCCTCCCACCTCGCTGCCGTTGAGCACCAGGTCGTAGGCCCGGGCCTTGACCTTGCCCGGATCACTGGTCAACAGATCCAGGTCCTCCCGGCGCGGGCTGGTAAAGGGATGGTGCATGGCTTCCCAGCGCTTTTCGTCCGAGTTGTACTCCACCATGGGAAACTCGGTGACCCAGCAGAAGGTGAGGCCCTTGTCCTTGTTTAAATCGAAACGCCGGGCCAGCTCCAGGCGCAGACGGCCCAAGGACTCGTGCACCACGGCCGGGACGTCGGCTCCAAAGAAGAGAATGTCGCCTTCCACCGCTTCCAGGCGCTGGTTTATGGCCTGTTGCAGCTCGGGAGTGAAGAACTTGGCAATGGGCGACTGCCACTCGCCTTGGGGCTTGATCTTGACCCAGGCCAGACCCTTGGCCCCGAAATCGGCCACATAGCTGGTCAAATCATCCAGGTCCTTGCGGCTGAGCGTGGCCATCTGCTTGCCGTTGATGGCCTTGACCAAAAGGCCCTTGGCCGCGGCGGTGGCGAAAAGTTTGAACTCGGCGGTGGCCACCAGGTCGGTGACCTCCACCAGCTCCAAGCCGAAGCGAACATCCGGGGCGTCCAGGCCGTAGCGGTCCATGGCCTGGTCATAGGTCATGCGCGGCACCGGCAGGCTCATTTCCTGGCCCGTGGCCTCCTTGACGATGGCCGCCACCAGACCCTCGGTGAGCTCCATGACGTCGTCCTCGGCCACAAAGCTCATCTCCAGGTCCACCTGGGTGAACTCGGGCTGGCGGTCGGCCCTGAGGT
>JAHLLJ010000235.1 GCA_020444205.1 Deltaproteobacteria bacterium
TCCACCTTGACCAGGTTCATGTCCAGCTTGCGCGCGGCGATGCGCTCCTGGCAGTAGCGGTAGGCCTCTTTTTCCTGGGCCGTGTTTTGAGCCTGCTGCTCCAGGTCTTCCGGAGTGGCCAGGCGAAACACCTGCTTGAGTACCGGGGCCTCCTCGCCCTCGGGCGGCTCGGGCATGGCCCGGGGGCCGCGGGTGACCTCGCCCAGGGCCAGGCCATACTCGGTGTCCACAATTACAAAGTCGCCGGGTTTGAGCACGAACAGACCGGCGTCAAAGTCGTATATTTTGCTGCCGCGGGAAAAGCGGACTCCCACTACCTTAGGCATGCGTTGGGGCCTCCTTTAGCCCCGCCAAGAGCACCACCATGGCCAGCTCCGGGGCGGCGTTGCCCAGGATCTGTCCCTGGGTGCGCCGCACCCGGGCAAAGGCCCGGCAGGCGTCGGCGATGTTCATCTGGGCCGCAGAGCCGGGCAGCCAGGCCATCTGGCCCCGCCCGGCGGCGCTCACCGCTGCGTCGCGAAAGTAAAGGGCCAACAGGTCCAAGGCCTGACTGATGCCCTCGCGGTCGATGCCGCCGCTACCCCGGTGGGCGCCCACCAGGTCTTCGGCAAAGCCCCAGTCCTCCAGGGCCTGGCCCCCGGCGCTTAGTTGGGCGATGAGCTTTTGCAGGTCCTCCTGCAGAGCGGCGGTGTCCAGCTCCAAGGCGCGGCCCAGGCTGCCCCCGGCCAGCCCCGCCTTGAGGCGGGCGTCGGCCTCGCTCTCGCCCCGGCGCACCAGCTCGGCCGCGATCTCCTCGGCGGTCAACGGCATGAAGCTTACCTTGCGGCAACGACTGACCAGGGTGGGCAACAGCTCCTTGGCGTCGCCCACGGTGAGCACCAGGATGTTGTTCGGCGGCGGCTCTTCCAGGGTTTTTAAGAGGGCGTTGGCGCTGGAGGGGTTGAGGTGCTCGGCCTGTTTGATCAGGATCATGCGCTTGCCCCCGCCAAAGGGGGCGAAGCCGGTGGCCCGGATGGCCTCGCGCACCTCCTCCACCTTGATCTGGCTGGAGCGGGCCCGGCTGGGCGGGGCCAGCACCAGGAAGTCTTCATGGGTTCCGGCGGCCAGGCGGTGACAAGAGCCGCAAACCCCGCAGGGGCCTTCCGGCGTGGGGTCGCTGCAGTTGACCGCCGCGAAAAGGGCCTGGGCGGTGCTGGCCCGGCCCACTCCACTGGGCCCCACGAACATGTAGGCATGGGCCAGGCGCTCGGCACTAAGCTCGCCTTCCAGTTGGGACAGCGCCCGGCGCTGGCCTATGACTCCGGTTAATCGCATGATTGCCTTACGCCGCCAAGCGTTTGAACTCCTTGAGCAATGGCTCGGCCAAGGCCCACACGGCATGGGCCACTTCGTCCTGGGGCAAGGAGGCGTCCACCACCTTGATGCGCTCCGGCTCGGCCTCGGCCTGATCCAAAAATCCTTGGCGCACCTGCTGGTGAAACTCCAGGCCCTCGTTTTCCAGGCGGTCCGGGGTCAGCCCCAGCTCGCCCTGGCGTTTGTTTACCCTTTTAAGGCCATTGCCCGGCTCCAGGTCCAGTAAAATCGTCAAGTCCGGCCACACCTCGCCGCAGGCCCAGCGGTTTAGCTGGCGCACCCACTGCATGCCCAGGCCGCGGGCCCGGCCCTGGTACACCTCGCTGGAGTCGGCAAAGCGGTCGCAGATAACTACCTGGCCGTCTTCCAGGGCGGGGGCGATGACCCGTTCCACGTGCTGGGCCCGGTCGGCCAAATACAAAAGCAGCTCCGAGCGCTGGCCGGGATGGTCGTGCCCCGGCTTGGTGAGCAGGTCGCGCACCGCCGCGCCCAAAAGGGTGGCCCCCGGCTCGCGGGTGCTGGTAACGCCGAGGCCCAGGCCCCGCGCCCGGCGCACCAGCATGTGCTGCTGGGTGCTCTTGCCCACGCCTTCGCCGCCCTCCAGGGTGATGAAGGGCGGCCTGGTTTTGCCCTGTTCCACGCTCACTTAGCCTTCCCCCTGGGCCGCCCCGCCGAAGAGGTCACCAGTGGTGTCCTCAGGCGGTTCGGGGCGCTTGGCGCGCTTGGCCGGGCGGGTTCCCGCCTCAGCCTCCACCATGGGCGCGGCCTCGGCCTCGGGCGTGGAGGGAAGCTCCTCGCCGGGCTCCAGGCCTTCCAGGGGTCCGGGGCCGGTGTAGAGAAAGCGCTCCAGCAGGCGGTGGTATTGGCTCCAGTGGCCCGGCCCGGTCTCGCGGCGGGCGGCCCCGGCCATGGCCATCTTGGCGTCCAGGTCGTCGATAAAGTTGAGCACCAGGGCCTCGGCGGTCTTGGGCTTGCGCGGGCTGCCGAACTCGTAGGCTCCGTGGTGACTGATGATCATGTGCCGGAGATGCTCGGCCAGATTAGGGGGGAAATCCTTGATTCCCGCCAGCTTGCCTTCCAGCATCCTAAGACCCAGCACCAGGTGGCCCTCCATGCGCCCTTCGTCGGTGTAGTCGATGGGCGGGCCGATGGTCAGTTCCTTGGTTTTGCCGATGTCGTGCAGCAGGGCTCCGGCGATGAGCACCTGGGGCTCCAGGTCGTCGGGGTAGAGCCCGGCAATGGCCCGGGCCGCCTTGGCGGTGCTCACCGTATGCTCAAGCAGGCCGTGCACATAGGCGTGGTGAGCCCCCTTGGCCGCCGGAGCGCCCTCAAAGGCGGCGGCAAACTCGCCGTCTTGCACGAAGAAAGCTTCCAGTATTTGCTTTAGATCTGGCTGGGTCACCCATGACCGAGCCTCGGCCAGCCTGGCCTGTAACTCGTCCAAAGGCACCGGGCTAGCGGGCAAAAAAGCCGCCGCATCGGCGGTAGGATCGGCCTCCAGGGTTTGCAGCACCACCTGGGTGCGGCCCTGGTAGGAGTCCACCCGGCCGCTCACCTTGACCACCGCGCCGGGGGCCATATCAGCCAGCAGCTCCTCGGCCTGGTCCCAGAGGCGGCCCTCCAGCTCCCCGGAGCGGTCGCCCAGGCGCAACATCCCGTAAGATTTGCCGTTTTTGGTGGTGCCCAGGGAGGCGCGCAGCAGCAGATAGCTGCCGTCCAGGGGCTGACCCGGTTGCAGGGTGGCCAGTTCGGGGGAGGTTTGGCTCATGCCAGAGTCTCCCGGGCGGCTTCAACCGCATTGCTGAACACGGCCAAGCCCAGGCCCGCGCCCAGAGGATCGGGCTCCTGGCCCTTGCGCCGGGCCTTTTCCCGCTGCAAAGTCCAGTCAGGGTGCTGGCTGGCCCGGTAAAAACCTTCGGGGTGGGGCATCAGGCCGAATACCCGGCCGGAGGGGTCGCAGATGCCCGCGATATCATTAAGCGAACCATTGGGGTTGGCCGGCCAGCGGCCCTGGGCTGGCTTGCCCTTGCCGTTGCCGTAGCGCACCGCCACCATGCCCAGGTCTTCCAGCTTTTGCAAGGCCTGGTCATCGCAGACGAACTTGCCCTCGCCGTGGCGCACGGGCATGTCCACCCGTGTCAGCCCCTTGGTGAACAGGCAGGGGCTTTTCTCCTGGGCCAGCAGCTCCACCCAGCGATCCTGGAAGTTGCCGCAATCGTTGGCTATCAGGGCCACTTCCCGCTCCCAGCCGTGCAGCATGGGAAGTAGCCCCAGGTTCACCAGGGCCTGGAAGCCGTTGCAGATGCCCAGCACCAGGCCGCCGCGATCCAAAAAGGCGCGCAGCTGGGTGTTCAAGTGATTACCCAAACGTGTAGCCAGAAGCACTCCCGCCCCGTGGTCGTCGCCCCAGGCAAACCCGCCGTCGAAAACCAATATCTGGTAATCGTCCAGAGTTTCCGTGGGCTTGCGTTTGCTGGTGCCGGTGAGGTCGCTGATATGCACTATGGAAGCCGCCGCCCCGGCCAAATTCAGGGCATGGGCCGTCTCGTTGTCGCAGTTGAGCCCGAAGCCGCTGAGAACCAGGGCCCTGACCTTGTCACCGCCGGGCATCACACCATCCTCCCGAAGCGCCGCCGCCAGGTCCGGCGCATCTGGGCTCCCTTGAGGGACAGCACCGGCTCACCGGCCAGGCTTACCTCAAGCTCCTGTTTGCGGGTGACCTGGCCGATCTGGGCCCAGGGCACATCTTCTAGTAAACGCTCGAACTCATCACACCATTTGGGGGACACGGTAACTACCATGCGGCCGGTGGATTCGCTGAACAGCAGGCGCATGGCGTCCAACTCCTCCAGGGTGGGCGCGCCGTCCAACTCCACGTTCAGGCCCAAGCGCCCGGCCAAAACCATGCGGGCCAGGGCCAGGGCCAGGCCGCCCCGGCTGGGAACGCAGGCCGAGGCCACCAGGCCGTCCTTGAGCCCGGCGTAAACCGCCCGGCACAGGCGCTTACTGGCCGCCAGGTCGGTTTCGGGCACCTTGATCCCTGTGTGGCCCCACAGTCCGTACAGGGCTCCGGCCCCCAGCTCGTCCTTGGTCAGGCCCAGGACGTACACCTTGTCCCCGGCCATCTTGGGCTCCAGGGTTTGAATGGCCCCCAGGTCGGGCACCGGCGCGGTAGCGGTGAACATCATGGTGGGCGGTCCGCTCACCCGCTGGGCAATGCCGTAGCGGCCGGTGAGGGTGCCGTCCACGTACATGGAGTCCTTGCCCGAGAGCAGGGGAACCTCCAGGGCCAGGCAGGCGTCCTTGAGCCCCCAGCAGGCCCGCACCAACTGGGCCGCCTTGTAGCGGCCGTCCGGGTTGGTCACCGGGTGATAC
>JAHLLJ010000010.1 GCA_020444205.1 Deltaproteobacteria bacterium
TGGCCGACAAGGGCTACAGCAGCGCCAACAACCGATGCGATCTGGAAAAGGCTGGCTACTTCGACCTCATCATGTACAAGGCCGCCCGCGGCCATCCTTTGAGCGAGGCCCAACGGATGGTGAACAAAGCCATCTCCAGAATGCGCGGGGTGGTGGAAAGGGCCTTCGGGAGCATGAAGAAACACTACGGCCTGGCCAGGGCCAAATACCTGGGGTTGGCCAAGGTGAACATGCAACTGATGCTCTCGGTCATGGCCTTCAACCTCTAGAAAGCCGCACTACTGGCTGGAGGATAGCGGCGGGGGCGCATATCACCCCCCAGTCTGCCCTCATGGGCAGGCAAAGGGCGGGGACAGGACATCTTCGGCCAGAAAATGAAGCCCCCGATCGCGCGGAAGGCAATAAATCAAGGCGAAAACAGGAGACTTCTACCGATTTCGTCTTTGTGCAATGGTCTTTAGTCAGAGACAGCTCGCTCGTGAGAAGCTGGTACCTTGAGGTTGATGCATAACGACGACAATCGATTTTCAGGCTTGCTTTAAGCCCCACTTTTGGTAGTGACCGAAGGAGAAAACCACTGGATAGTGGTGCTTCTTCACCCCTGACCAGGGCGGTTATGCCTGTCCGGGGGCCTTTTCAGCCTCCAGGCGCACTACTCCAGCATGGGGGCCGCCTTTTTGAGGTTGAAAGCCATGGCACTGAGTAGGAATTCCATTTGGACCTTCAGCCTGCCCAGGTATCTGGCCCGCTGAAATCCATAGTCTCGCTTCAAGGTGCCAAAAGCCCTTTCCACCTTGCCCCTGATGCCGCTGATTACCCGGTTCATGAGCTTCTCGGCCTCGGTCAGTTGCCTTCCCCTGGCGGCCTTGTACATGATGCCGTCGGTGATGCCGGCCTTCTCCAGGTTTATTCGGTTGTGCGCACTGGCATAGCCCTTGTCGGCCAGGACCATGGATACTTCACAAAGGCCTGATTCCTCCACCACCTCCATCAGCTCCTTGGTGTCGGCCCGATTGGCAGGAGTCACGTGGCCGCCGATGATGAAGCCATGCTCGGCATCGGTGGCCATGTGGATCTTGTAGCCGTAATAAGGCTTCTTGGCCTTGACAGTCCAAGCGGCCTCCACGTCTTCGGAGTAGCTGGTGGTCACCTCATAACCGGAATCTTCCTCCTCCCCGCTCTCCCGGGGCTCAACCACTTCGATCTTCTTTGGCCTGCGGCTGGAGGTGACTATGCTGGCATCCACGATGGCGCCCTGCTTGATGATGATCTTGTGCGCCTCCAACTGCCGTCCCAGTAGATCAAACAACTTCAGGTCCAGGCCTCTTTCCATCAGGTGATTGCGGAAGCGGCAGATGGTGGTGGAGTCGGGCGTATCGTAATCAAAGGAAAAGTCCGCAAAACGCCTAAAGGATATGCGGTCGGCCAGGGCATCGTCCATACCCTGGTCGCTGAGATTGTACCAACGCTGGACCAGGAGCACCTTGAACATGCCCAGCGGAGGATAAGCGGGATTGCCCACCGCATCCTGGTTACGGCGAAGCTTTTTACGCAAAAGCTTCTCGATAGGTGCCCAGTCAACGACCCGCTCCACGTCAACCAAGAAGGTCTTGGCCTTTTTCAGCTGAGAAACCGCCAGGTCCAGGAAGCCAACGCCAGGCTTATCAAATCGATTGGACAACTCATGCCTCCAGTATTATCAACTGAAGGCATTATAATAAATTAATTCAGTAACTTAAACTGTTTTAAGCGCACAAGCGCCGTGCATCAGCCTCACCTTATGGTGCCTGAGGTTTTTGAAGCCCGCAAGGGCCGCAGTGGAGCTGTGAGGATAACCCTTACCCCTGATGAACAGGGCCACACATATAACAGAAAAACCGTGGACACCAGCACTAAAAGGCAAGGGCTAGTGGTCAAGACAGGCAAGAAGTACAAGACTGCTGTTCCGCTGGATGGGGCTATACAGTGGTCAGTTCCTGTATAGGCGGAAAAATCCTTTACAAAGGTGTCAGCTTGAGGGCCTAAGGAGCGCTATTATAGTTGCTAATGTGGAGGGGAGATAAGGATGCGTTCCATCTTTTTGCCATAAAATCATTTTGCAAGATATGTTCATCTCACTTTTTTATTATATCGTAAAATCTTGGCTGGGTTTCCTGCCACTACTGCATAATCAGGAATATCTCTTATGACGATTGAACCCGCACCAATAATCGTATCTTTACCTATCGTTTTCACACCAGTCATAATTGTAGATGCAATACCAATGAATGATTTATTCTTAATATCAATGGAAGCACCAATATTTGATCCTTGCGATAAAAAGCAACCTTCTTCCACATTCACGTGGTGTGCAATATTTACACCCATGCTCACCATTACATAATCCGCCAAAATAGTTAGAGGCATTATACTGCTATTCGGGAGAACATATATAGCTTTCCCAAGTTTTACTGTGGAATGGATATTAGCACTTTGGTGAATATAACAAGGCGTGGCATATCCCATGGCCTGTGCTTTTTTTAATAACCGCACCCGCACTTCATTATTACCAATTGGCACAAAAATGTTATTTATATTTTTATCTTGAATGGTTTCAAAAGAACCAATAGGCCCCAAAACATCTATTCCATTAAACGTTTTCCCTATTTTATCTCTGTCATCATCTAAAAATCCGACAATTTCAAAAATAGCTTGGTCTTTTATATATTCGGCATAGACCCGACCATAGGTGCCGGCACCTAAAATAACTGCTTTATCCATTTAGTTTAACGCCTTTGAAAGGTTTCATTGCCTGTTCTTTACTTTGATTAATGCCTTCTCGCCTAAAAACTTTTTTAATTGTTAAAAAAAGAATTTTCAAATCAAGGAAGAATGATCTATTTTGAACATACCACACGTCCAATTTAAATTTTTCCTCCCATGTAATTGAATTTCTTCCCTTTATCTGAGCCCATCCTGTAATTCCGGGTTTTACATCATGTCTTGCGAATTGCTCCTTCGAATAAAGGGGGAGATATTCAATTCTAAGAGGTCTCGGCCCAACTAGACTCATTTCACCATTCATAACATTGATGATTTCTGGAAGTTCATCCATGCTTGTAGAACGGAGCATTCTTCCAAAAGGAATTAGGCGTTCATTATTAGGAAGGAAATTGTCGAATTTGTCCTTCCCATCGGTCATGGTGCGGAATTTATATATGATGAAGGGGTTGCCGTGTAATCCCGGGCGCACCTGCTTAAACAAAATCGGGTCCCCCAGTTGCAATCTCACCAGAATGGCAATAATTCCTATTAACGGTGAAGCCAATAAAAATCCCGTAAATGCCAGCAGTAGATCAATCAATCGTTTGCCATGCTTTGCATAAAAGGTGTTTTGGGGCTTCATTATTTTCATCAGTTGCTTATAGTTAAAAAGTCCCGATTTTGCAGTTTTGCATTATCACCTTCTCAACTTCTTTCCCCCTCAAGCCATTTCACAAACTCCCCTGCCAGTCTCTTTAGTGCAATTTTTTCTATGCCAGACGCCTGGCATTTTGACCATATAGCCAACGGAAATCATATGGCGGGCCGTTCTCCGATCATTTGCCGAGTGAAGCCCTGCTTTTGGCGAAATTGGTTCACACTAGTGCCGCCGAAGGTGGCCAATTCGGCCAACTCTTTATGTGAGTAGTGATGCTGCAGTTCCGTGTCCGTCAAAACATGCAATCGATCAATGTTTTTCAACCAGGTTTTTCCTTGCCATTTAATGGTTTAGATATTTAGAGAACTGGCTGGGCGTATCTGCCGGCGTGTACTCAGGTACAATTCTTTTGAGTATTGATTTAATCTTTTCGCCATCACAGGAATGTGCCGCCTTTTTCAACTGAGCCACTTTTTCAGGCAATTTCCGTTCGAAAAAGTCTGGTCCGTAGTGTCCATTACCGTTTTGGGATGGACGTAACACCATTATTTTTTTGTGCGTTGTCTCGTCGACCCCCTCGTCGTCGATGATGAGTTCTTCATATATCTTTTCTCCTTCACGAAGGCCGGTGACCGTAATATCTATTTCTTCGTATGGCTCCTTGCCTGACAAACGGATCAAATCCTCTGCCATTTGCATTATGCGCACTGGAGTGCCCATCTTTAAAACGAATATCTCCCCACCCTCTCCGATGGCACCCGCCTGAAGAATAAGTTTACTCGCTTCTGGAATGGTCATAAAGTAGCGTGTGGCATCGTGGTGAGTTACGGTCACTGGGCCACCCGCCCGTATCTGATTACGGAAAAAGGGCACTACCGATCCTGAAGACCCTACCACGTTACCGAAGCGCACAGCCATGAATTTGGTACCATTGCCGTTCATGGAACGGGCCAGCAATTCGGTCACACGCTTGCTAGCTCCCATGACATTTGTGGGGCGCACTGCCTTGTCAGTGGAGACCAGCACAAAACGTTTAACCTGGTACTCAACCGCTTTTTCCATCACGGTCTTACTGCCCAAAACGTTATTGAGCACCCCCTCCCAAGGGAATCTCTCCACTAAGGGGACATGCTTGTAGGCTGCAGCGTGAAAAACAATCACGGGCTTGTATTTTTTGAATATACGATCCAAGAAAATCTTGTCATGCACCCGCCCCATTAGGCCAACAACCTCTACCCCATAGGAATTTGTTCTTAATTCAGCTTCGATGGAAAATACGTTGAATTCACTTTTATCCAAGACAATCAGAAGATTTGGCCTGAACTTAATAATCTGCCGGCAAAGTTCTGATCCAATGGATCCTCCCCCCCCAGTTACTAGGACAGTCTTCCCTGCAATATATTTCTTGATGGCCTCGTCATCTAGCTCTACGGGCGGCCGCCCCAATAAATCCTCATAATTGACATCGCGTAGGTCTTTGATACTGGCGGATCCATCTATGAGGTTTCCTATACCAGGCAGCGTTTTATAAGGAAGCCCTGTCTCTTCGCATCTCTTGACTACACGACGTATTTCCTGTGCCGATGCTGAGGGCATGGTCAGAAAGATTTGTTCTACCTGATACTTTCGTGCTATTTCACCGAGATTTTCAATACCACCAAGCACTGGCACGCCGTGTAGCGCCAACCCTTTTTTGCTTGGATCATCATCTAAAAATCCCACTGGGTAGATACCGAGTGCGGGGTTGTTCTCAATTTCCCTAATAAGGGCCTCACCGGCAGATCCGGCACCCAATAGCAAAGTATTTTCACCTTTTGGCAGACTATTTTTTAGGCCGATTACCTTTTTTAAGGTTGTTTTTATATCAGTATTTTTATTGGCAAAATGGACACGGATTATTACTCTGAATCCCGCTGTAAATAGGAAACAAAGTACCCCATCCATGAGGAAAACTGAGCGAGAAAGGCCCACAAATCTATTAAGTAAGAGCAACGCAGAAAAAAGAATAAGCGACGAAATAAAATTTGCCCTTAGTAACTTTTGTAGGTCACTAAGACCCGTATAGCGCCACATGCCTCGATAGAGACCAAAAAAGTAGAATACAATTACTTTAAATGGCACGAGGAGCAAAATACCTAATATTAGGTGATTTAGCTCTTTGGGAGAGAGGGCGAATTCAAACCTGAAATTATAGGCAAGCATCTGTGCCAAAGCAATGCTGACACAGTCTGCCGCAATGACCAGCAATCTACTTACCCTGTATCTAGCAGACCCCATAACCCCCTCAATATAGATAATTTTTTAAGTTGATATAATACATTTAATACACTGCTTGAGTTTTAGTAACGCTTTTGATGTTGCCACCTTTTATAGTTTTCACTTTTGATTTTTATAATCCCTACAGCAATCCCCCTCCAGCATGATCCTTAAACTCCTCGGCCAGCCGCACATACCCCTTCAGCGTATCCATACTCTTATGGCGGCTGATATCCATCATCTTGAATATGGATGCGCCGTTCATGGCTGCTGAGGTGAGAAAACCCGAACGTAAAGAATGCCCCCCATAATCCATAGGGTCGTATCCAGCCATTTCCGCGTACCGCTTTACTATTTTCCCAATGCTGTATGGAGTCAAGGATTTTTTGAAGATTTTGCCTCCTTTTCCAAGCCTTCTAAATACGGGTCCTTTCTTTATATTTGCTACTTGCAACCATTTTGTAACCGTTTTGACTGGGCAGACTTTGTCTCCTTTTATAATTGGGACCACTTGACCGGCACCTTCCTGGTCGGTTTTGCTTTTCCGAATGTGGACTCTTAGCCCGGACGGCACATCTTCCAGGTCACTTACCAACAGATTTGCGAGTTCGGACCGTCTGAAGGCGCCAGCGAAGCCAAGCAACAAAATTGCTCTGTCGCGGTAGCCCTGGAGAGTTTCCGGTACCTGGTCCAGCATTTTTAGCAAACGGTCCGTCGTTACCGGGGCTTTCTGGGCTTTGGCGGTTCCCAAAGCTCTCCTGATGCCTTTCATGGTGGATCTTACGATCTCGGATGCAGTGGGGGAGTCGGTAATGCCAGCCATGATATGGAAGTAGCGGATAGCGGCTACCCGCCTGGTCAGGGTCGCCGGCTTGCTGCCGTCAGCGGCTTGGCTGCCCAGGAATACCGCAACTGCTTCCGGAGCAGCTGGCAGGGGCTGGATGCCACGGGCATGGCACCATCTTTCGAATATGGCCCAGTCCGAGCGGTATGCCCGCAGAGTAGACGGCGCATGTTGCTGATTAAAGAAATATTTGGCTTGCTCCAACTCCTTTTCAAACGAGTTAGAGATGTCTTGTGCACAGGTTGTCGCTGGAAGTTGCTTCATTGGTATCCTATATATTTATGTAATATTGCATTTAAAGTATATATATTACTTTAAATGCATGTCAAGAGTAATTTAAGTCTATAAAACCAGCAGCAGGTCTGCTAATTTACGAATTGATGCGGGTAATACGACTTACAAAAGGCTACCTAAGTGAGCTAGGCCACCGAATTCGGCTGGCTAGAACACATATGAGGCTGGATCAAAAAGATTTAGCAGAGGCTCTACAAACTTCTCAATCTCAACTTTCCAGGATTGAAGCTGGCCTTACGGCCCCCACCCTGTACCAACTCTTGACACTAAAGAAACTGGCCGAACAGAACGAAAATATAACTGGCAAACTTTCCTGGAGTTGGTTGCTAGAGGGCAAGGGGAATTTATTTATAAAGTAATTCAGCTATATAAGCAAAAATTGTAAATGTGTGCCAAACTATTTGCACGGCTATAGTAAACATTCAAGTTTGTCATTAAAATTACGACTTTGATCGGGGGAAACATGGTTGAAAAGACAATCCACCTGGTGGCCGCAGCTAGGCCAAATTTCATGAAAGTGGCCCCTTTGTACCGGGCTCTAAGTTCCTCGACTTGGTGTCGTCCGCAGGTGGTCCACACTGGTCAACACTATGATTACAACATGAGCGCTGCCTTTTTTGCAGACCTAGGCCTGCCCGATCCCGCGGCTCATCTGGGTGTGGGCTCCGGTGCGCACGGCGAACAAATTGGGCGGTGCCTCATGGCCTATGAGCAACTCATAAGCGATGGACAGCGCCCGGACGCGGTGGTGGTGGTGGGCGATGTGAATTCCACCCTGGCTTGCGGCTTGGTCGCCCGACGCCATGGTGTTTTTCTGGTCCATCTCGAAGCTGGCTTACGGAGCCTTGACCGAGACATGCCGGAAGAGCAAAACCGGATTCTCACTGATCAGTTGTCCGACCTGCTGTGGACCCCCTCGCCTGACGGTGATGGCAACCTGGCCCGCGAGGGGGTGGACCCGAAACGGGTTGAGCGGGTTGGCAACATCATGATCGATTCGTTGGAAATGATGCGGCCGTCCGTCGAGTCGCGCCGTACTTGGGCAGAATTGGGACTGGAGCATGGCGCTTATGGTGTGGTGACTTTGCACCGACCAAATAACGTTGATGATCCTCAGACACTGGCCAAGTTGGCCGATGCTCTTGTACACACTGCCACCCGCTTGCCGCTGGTCTTCCCGGTCCATCCGCGGACTCGCGCGCGCCTTGAACATAACGATCTACTGGATAGATTAGTTCAAGCCCAGGGAATAAAATTGGTGGACCCTTTAGGCTATCTGGATTTCATGAGCCTGGTGTTCGCTTCCCGCCTGGTAATAACCGACAGCGGTGGCATTCAGGAGGAAACAACCTATCTGCACCTACCCTGTCTTACTGTGCGGCCCTCCACCGAACGCCCGGTCACTGTGGAATTGGGAACCAACCGACTAGTTAAGGTGGCGCAAATTGAAGAAGCCGTGGAGCGGGTGCTGGCCGGAGATTGGCCCCATGGACAGGTGCCCGAGCTATGGGACGGGCGAACTGCACAACGCTGTGTCGACTCTCTAAGGCGTAGCTTAGGGAGATAAGTAGTATTGAATGCTCTATGCGGCTACTATAGCGTATCAAATACCACCAAAATTCTCCGCATAAAACCCGCACAAGACCCAATTTCGCGCCATAAAATCCACATAAAAACCGCATAAAATTACTATTCCCGCAAATCATGTTTTATGATTACAGGGACTTATAATCACTCTTATCGAAACTTTCTATAGCCACGATTATCGGGGCCACACGCCCGGTCTCCATCGGAAAAAGACGGATCCAGAGATGCCGTTGAAGTTAAGATCTATTGAGCATAACTAGCTGCTTACCTACCGACTTTTAACCGTTCTGATATTGGGTTCAGCATTATGGGCCGCTGGGGTTGAATACCGTCAGATAGAGGGACTCTACCTGAGGCCTCACAACCCAATTTGGCAACACTGTCTAATTAATCGGTATTCGATACAAGCCCAATAGTAACTTGCTGCAGGCTCTCAGGGTCCATCAGTTCGGGCTTCTTGTAATCTTTCTTGTCTGTCATGACAGTTCCTTTCATAATTCGCACAAATATGGGGCATCATGGAATCACTTGTCAGACATTTGCCCTGGATTTTATTCGGGATGGCTTCTCAGGGGGAAGCCATCCCACATAAATAGGGCCCAAGAAAGAAAAATTTGTGAAAGGACCAGGTTGCCCAGCGATCGTGGCAGAATGACCTTCAGGATTATGACTCGATATGCCATGACAAAAGGCCTAAATACTTTTTTGCCGAGGGCAACTCTTATTCAAAGCGAACCGGCGGTGCAGGCCAATTGGCAGCAGCCCAGGCCGAGCTCTGCGCTCCCGCCAGTAAAAAAGTGATGATTCCTTCGATGACCACAACCTAAAAACCGCTTCACCTGGGATGGGGCGGTCAATTGTAGAAATGGCAGGGCCACAAATAATCAGTTTAGGTTACTTAACCTTGCCGGGGCGGATATAGTAGCTGTCTCCAACAGCGGCCCCCACGAACGGCGGTGCTTTTTTAACCCCCTTGAACTTCTGGGTCAGCATGGTCCCATTGTATACTCGGGCCAGGTTCATGTCTTTTTCACTTTGCCATACCTCGGCCCAGTAAATGGGCAAGCCCCATTGGATCGGTTCGCCCAGTATGTTCTTGGTGAAAACCCGCCACGAGCCGGTGATGACAACCCCGATTATTTGACGTGGATCCTTACCCTTAGCAGCATCCTTGTCTGATTCTTTTTGCATGTATTGCTTGATCACCGAAGCCAGCTCAGAGGCATTCTCCGGGGCGCCACCCGCATTGGAAGGCCAAGTGGCCTTTTCTATTTTGGCATTCAGGGCGGCCATGTCCTTGTTGATCCAACCGTCCAGCCCGGCCTGAAACTCTTTTACCCTGGGGTTGTCCGCATCAAACTGGGCGGCCATGGCTGCCCACTGTTTTATTTTGGCGTGATTTTTTACTCGGAAGAAATCGTGAAGACCTTTCTGGGATTGCTTCTGCATTTTGCTGGCTTTGCGGATCAAGTCGTCAGCCATGACCTCTCTGGTCTTGGCTATATTGACCAGGCCGTTGCTCAGTTCAGTGTAGGCGTAGCTGGCCGAATAATTGCCGTGGTAGCCCATAACTTTGGCCTTGGCATCAATTGCCTCGGCTGTGGTCCCATATTTGGAAGAGAACTCGGCCAAGGCCAGTTTCACTTTTGCCTGGTCCTTGCCCTCGAATTTTTCCACCATAACCAGCAGTTCCCTCGCCGGCTTGAGGTCGTTGTAGTAGATGACCGATCCGGTGGCTTTATCCATGACCGGCCTGACCTGCTCGTATACTTTCATCAGCTTGGCTGTGTCGGCCATTACTTCTTGGGATGCAGCCTGGGCCTGGGCCATCTGCTTTTGCACCTTGGCCGTGGCTTCGGCTATCTGCTTCTCTGCCGCGTTCAGGTCCGCTTCCATCTGATCAAAATCCGGGTGGGAAGCAACCCCTGCCTTGGCCGCTTCGGCTTTGGCGGCGGCCAGATTCTCCCGGGCTTGGGCCACCGCCTTGGCCGCATTGTTGGCCAACTGTTTCTTGTCCCCCCTATAACCGGGATCATTTAGACGGCTGATGTAGCTATCCATCCGTGCCAGCTGATTTTTGGCTTGGGTAAAGGGGCGGCGGGCCTTGTAGGGCAACTTCCCAGAGGCGGCCTTTGCGCCGCCTTGGCCAGTCTTAGGGGCAGGAGTGGTACTAGCCGCAGCGCTGGTGGCCGCTTTGGCCGTGGCTGCCAGTCTTTTGTCCAACTGGTTGTATTTGCTTTCCAGCCCTCGCAGGCGGGTGTTCTTGGGGTCGGTGGCCTTGAGTTGATCGATTGCTTGTTTGGCTTCAGCCAGCTCGGCCGCCGCCTCATCGGGTTTGCCGGCAAATGCCGCTTTTTCCGTCGAACGGAGCAAGGCATTTGCCTGGCTGGCCAGGCTGTCCACCGATTTACCAGTGGCCGCCTCGGCTGAGGCCGCTTCAGACTTGGTAGCAAGTGGCTTTACCTCGGGCTTGGGCGGCAGCTTGGTGGCGGAGGACTTCTGGGCCGTGATACTGCCGCCGCCCAGGCTCTTGCCGGTTCTCCGCTCCAGATCCTTGACCAGCTTCAGATATTTATTTTCATAGGACTTAACCTTGTAGTTGTTGGGGTCAGCCGCCTTGGCCTGGTCCAGCATCTCTCTGATCGGCCCCAGCTTGGCAATGGCTGAATCGGTCTTGCCGCTGAACATATCCTTTTGGGCCGAGCGCAGTTCACTATTGATTTCCTTGAACAGCGCACCAGCGTCAATGGCCCGGACTGTATTTGTTCCCAGGGAAAACACTAAAAATAGTGACAGGAGGCAAACTAGGAAAACCCGCAGCGTGGTCAAGCTAAACATGATATCTCCTTTTATGAATAGCAGGGCCACCCCAACGAAAATTTTAGGGGGCCAGTGATCGTAAGGGCCAATCAGGCCTTTTCATCCATGCGGGTAATACAAGCTGTGTGAGGGATTCTTTTTTATTTTAGCAAACAAACAAGGTGGGCAAGATCAAGTTGCTTTTGGGCCTCTACGCCCCTGCCCAGCAGGTCTGGTTCGCGGCGGTGGTTGAAAGAATAGTCTGCAGACCGAAAAAGGGAACCCCTTAGCGCCAAAAGACTACCATCTGGCTCGGCGGGCCGTAATTGGCATGAGCCTGGCCGATACCGGCCCAGTGGACATCATATCCATAGCGATTCGCTATAGACTGGGCCCAGTGCCAAAACTGTTGCTGGGTCCACTCGAAGTGATGGCCGGGATGGCGTAGCGTCCGTGAACCCGCCCTTGAACGCCAGTTGATATTATATTCGCGGTTAGGCGTGGTGATCACTACCGTGCGAGTCTGCATGAACTCGAATACCACCTGTTCGAAAGCCAGGCGCCGGGGCAAATCAAGGTGCTCGATCACCTCGGTTGCGGTTGCGGTGTCATATCCCAACAGCCGGGGATCACGGAAGGTAAGCAGCCCTTGAAATAAGGTTATCATTTTGAACTCGGCCGGTTTCAGACTGCGCCGCAGCAGCCTGCGGGCCTGTTTCAGTTCAAACTCCGAAAGATCCACCCCGGCCAGGGCCTCATATGCGCCAGAGGCGGCTAACTGTCCCAACAGCCTGCCCCGGCCACAGCCCAGGTCGATCAGCCGCCCGCCACCGCGTGCGGCCAGGGCTTGCATAACTGACTCAAGCCGCTGGTCATATAGCGGGCGGACCGAGCGGCCCTTTTCCCGCGCTGCCCAAAAGGTGCCGTCACCTTTTATTGCTGGCGTCCCTGGCTTTTCCGTCCGCCGCTGGATCAAGATGCGGTAGCGCATGATATGTTGCCTGAGGTTGGGTACCGCCGTCTCCAACTCGATCAGGTTGACATGCTGCTGCAGAGTACGAATCAACTCCTTTAGGGCTGCGCGCTGCTGGCCCGGCGGCAGTCCATCCACTGCAAAATCGATGTCCGAATGTACATCCCTGCGCCGGCCCATGGCCAGAGAACCCACCAGCCACACCCTCCGGGCTCCGCGCCGGTACAGCAATTCGGCGCCCTTTTCAGCCACAGCTTTGCAGCCGTCAAAAGAGAGGGTTCTCATGTTTAACCATCCTGCATTCTAACCAGGCGCTATGTATCCATCAGAATGAATAGAGGCATAGCACTCCAACATCCAAGACTCTGTCCGTTGCCAGCCGCTGCACAGTGGCTCCGCCTGCCTCTGTTTCGGTGCGCATTGCGGCCGGTATGCCGCTGACCTCGATCTTCCAAGACTGATCCGCCGACAGTTCTATGGCCGGGCTGAACGAGACTGCTCCGGCTGGCAGGCCGCCCAGTTCACCCTCCACCATGGTAAGGCTGAGCGTCTCGGCGGTCACCGCCCCCGGCGGGGTCACCTCTAGGACCAGCGGGTCGGCTTGACTGTAGGCTATCTCCGGAGCCGGACGCACGAATACAATCATTTGATTTATGCTTATTGCCTCCTCCCGCAGATATGCCGGGAAGGCGGCCTGAGTGAGTTTGAAGCTGAGGCTATGGGGAGCGGTAGAATCCACCAAGGGATGCATAAACCCATGCCAGGCCTCGGGGAACTCATGCCGGGCGCTGAACAATCGTAGTAGACCGCTGTGCCCCCGGGCGCGTTTCAGGTTATTGAGCGCATCGCGCAGCTGGCCCACGGCCGCCTGTTTCAGTAGCTCACCTCCCTCCCGAGCGGTGAAACTCAGATGCAGGATGACATCGCTGATGGTGTTGTAGTCGAATTGGGGGAATGAGGCCGGCAGCTCAATGCGCCATGCGCTGATAGCTCCGGCCCCCTCAAAGGGCAGATAGCGCAGATCGTTGAAATCAAGTTGGAACATGCCGCTGTCCTCGCGCGCCGTACTGGTCACGATAGATTCCACCCCGCCGGAACTGTAGTTGAACCTGGGGTCTTCGCTTCCAGAGCAAGCGTACTGCGGCGCGCTCTGGGCCGTCTTTCTGGTCCGGTTGGAAAGCATGGTTAGCTTGCAGCTCACCACGGTGTAGGGGCCGGTGACGCAAGGTATGCTCAGGCTTACAGACTTGAGCCGCCGCATGTAATGGCCGGGGCAGTCCAGGTCAAACAAGGCCTCGGGCAGCTCCACATAGCAGGTTCCGGTCTGGCGCAGGGAAACCAGGGCCTCCGGTGAAAGCAGGGCCAGGGAAACATGCTTGCTCAGCTCGTACTCGCGCCGGTTCTGGTCCAAGTAGGCGGTTTCCATGCGCTGGATGTCCTGCTCCAAACGTTCGCCCGCCAACAGGCCCTTTTTGAGGCTGTCCCAGTAGCCAAAGCGGATGAAATCGGATTCGTCCAGACCCAACTCGAAGCGGTAGGCCCTCTCGGCCTGCTTGGCCACATCATAGGCCAGGCGGTAGGCCTGAAAGTACAGGCTTGATATCTGGCCTGTCATCCAGTTGTACAGTTCCTGATCAGTGTACTTGTCCCGCAAAAAAGCCTCGGTCTGCTTGGCATGTTCCTGCTGCTTTCGCTGGTTGGCAAGCTCCAGCTTGGCCAACTCCTCGCGGATTTCCGCCGCCACCAGTTGTTTGTCGATCTGCATGATCTCTTTGGCTGCCAGGTTGCTTTGTAAGCTCCAGTCATGCTCCCGCATCACGAGTCTTCCCAAGCGCGATGCCCGGTCACCTTCATAGGAGGCTTCCGCGGCTAAGGTTCGGTAAACGCCGGCAATGGCACTGAGGGCTGAGCCCAGGTTCGAACCTCCCAGGCTGAAGGAGGTGCCTGCCCCCCAAGGCGCAGTGACTATGCTGAAGTTGGGAATCACATGGGCTATACTGGCCGCGAATTCCAGCCATCCGGCCGTTTCATGCCCGTCGTTGGCCTCGCTCAGCTTGGCCAGCTCCTGACGCTCGAACTCGATCATCTTGATGCCCTGCTCATCCTTGATGGCGCTATGGGCAGAGGCGGTATGGTCGGCAACCGCCTGGCCCTGGCTGGGCGTCTTGGGACTCTTTACGCCGAGCAGCTTTTGGAAGTGCAGGTAGCGGGCAACGGCCACTTCGCGCGACTGTTTGAGAGCCGCGGTTTCGGCAGCGGTCTCCTCGACCCGCTTTTTAAATACGCCCTCGGCTAAACCCAAAATAGTGGTTTCGTGTCCAGCTTTGAGCCGGGCCAGTTCCTCGGCGTCTTTTTGGGTCAGGCCACTGAGCAGGGCCGCGCCCAGCGCTTTGACCTGGGCGCAGATTTCAGTAGCTTTGCGGTTCAGGATATTGAAACGGTAGTGTGGCAAGGGTGCGTTCATATCGGTCAGGGCGGTGCTGATATCGATACCCGCCGCCGCCGCTTTTACCAAAAGCGCCGGATCGATGGGGGGCTCGAAGAGACGCAGCTTGCGCACCACGCCTTCTATGTTCATGGAGTGTCGAATCTTGTACAAGCGGTCAGCCACCGTGTCCCAATAGCCCAGCAGCTGGTCATTGCGCGGGATGCAGAAATAGAGCAGTTTGGGAACGAACATGGGCGGGCTGTCGGTGGAAAGCACCAGGCTGTCGGGCGAGGGGGCGCCTACCATGTACTCTATGTCCACCAGGCGGTTTGAAAAAGCCGCCAAGGACGGGGCCAGCGAGTTGCTGGTATGCACTTGGGGCTTTGCGCGCGGTGCGATGGTGCGCGGCCTAGGACCCAGGATTTCTGCAGCCAGGATATAGAGCTGGGTGGCTTCGTTGATGGATTCCATGGTGTCCTGCCTAAAGAGGTGGTCACCCCAATCCAGCAGGTTATCCAGGTACTTCATGACCACGGTCTTCTGGTAGGCCACTGGCCGCATGCTTGCCACCGAGTGTGGCTTGAACGGATTGCGCCGCCACTCCTCAATCTGCTGGGTCAGCTCGGGATCCTGCTCGCCCTTGGCCAGCATAGCAATGAGTTTGTCAATACGCTGCTTGAGGTAATCGGCCTGGGAATGCTCATAAAACGGCCGAGTCCGCCAGAATTTGCGCGGGGCCACCTTGTCGCTGGCATCGGTGGGGTCGAAGATATAATGGAACCACTGCTGGGCCTCCTCGAAACGCTGGTTCTGGCTGAGCCTGGCGGCGATAAGCAAGGGTGCATGAAAGAAAAGCTCCCAATTATAGGGTGCATATGCGCCCAGGTGGGAGAAATCCACTTCGTCAAGGGGATACTCGTCATTGGGCTCGCCGCTGCTGCGCAGCACTGCATTGGTCGGCTTGTAGCGTAAGGGGAAGAACTCCTGATAGCGTAACTGTACCCCGCGCCTGAACAGGCCATCGACCCCGTAACGCTCCAGAGTTTTGGTGAAATCGCATGTAAAGGGGTGATAGAACACGTTGAAGTCATAACGCAGCTCACGTTTGGAGGCGGGGACCACTTTCTTTTTATCCAATAACCGCGCATCATCCAAAAACTCGCGGATCGAAAGCATGGACCGGTCGCCTTTGGCCAACACCTTGGTTTTGGCCTCGCTGACTTCGGCTGGCCCGGGTGCGTCGTCCTGCGGAAAAGTTTGCTTCCCTTCGGCCTCCAAGGCCAATGTGATGGGCAGGGGATCTATAAAGCCGGCAGCAAACCGTGCCGTGTAATAGAGGTTGTGGATCATATCCACGGCCACCGGATCCACAGCTTCGGAAACGGCCCAAAGATGCCTCAGCACCCTTACTTGCTTGGGTTCAACGCAAAATGTCTTGGTGTCATCCTGGAAGAAGAAAGGGTGCGCCGCATTGATGTAGTGGTCCTGGTATGGGTACAAAAGGTTGAACCTGCCGCCCGGGGTGCTGCTGAGCACGATGGAGTCCTGTTTGGAGTAGCGGGCTTTGGGAAGCCGCAACGGGGAGCTGCCGCGTTCCGCGAAAGTCATGCCCAGAGGCACCGTGCCCGAAGGTTCGAATATTCCATTGATGGTCTTGGTAAAGACTTTCACCTTGGTGTCGCAGCCGGTGAAATGAAAGCCCTTGACCAGGGCCGATCGGACCCGGCGGGTTCCACCGCCATAGGGATAAGAAACCCGGATCTCCGATCCAGGGTCATCGTGTTCATACCAGATTTTCAGGCTGCTTCCGGACACAGCGGCCCGGAACACATGCTGCCCCTTGTTGTGGTCGTTCAGCTCCTCCCGTACCGGTATGCTGGAGCGGATGGTCTTGGCGGTCATCTTGCGGGGCAGCCATTTACCCTCACGTCTTTCACTCCAGGCCAGACCCAGTTCAAAGTATTTCTGCGGGGCCGTGGGAGCTTCGGCAGAAGTGTCGGGAGTAATGGTTTTCTCAGTGAATATGGGCCAGAAAAGGTACAAGCGCCGGTTCCATAGCACCGGGATGAGCTGCGCTTCGGATATATCCAGATCCAACCTTTCCCAAGGAGTCCAGCGCTGCCCGGTCCGCTGCCGGTAATAGTGCACCGGTGGAACCCCCTGGGTGCGTCCGAATACATGCAGGGTTTCCGGCTGCCCCGAGCCCGCCGCCTGGCGGTACATGCCGGCGACCTCCAGCCGGGCGATGTCACCCAGATCGTGCAGGTAGCTGCGGAAGGCGTCCTCCGCCGATGCCTGGGTAACCTCACTTTGCAGTAACCGGCTTTCCAGGCTCTTAAAGCAGGCTGTCTTGTCATCGCGCAGATCGGGCTCAATCCAGTTTTCCGGATATAGGAACACCTTGCGGTTAGCCTCCCACACCCTGTAGTTTTTCATCCATTTCCATTGGCCCCATCCTGGATCGGCCTGTTCGTCTGCCACCACGCCGCGCTCGCCTTCCAGATTCATCAGGCAGCGTTGGATGAATAGTTGTACCGAGCTTATGGCCTGCTTGATGCGCGAGGTCTCCATCTGGGAATCCATCTCCACATCAATCAGGAAATGGCCGTAAAGACCGGCGCTGTCCTGCCACGTTTCATCCCGGTCGTCATCGGGGCGGTGCACCAGATAACTGACCAGCGCGGCGCGCTGCATATTGCGTATGCTATCGCGCAGCGGCTTGGCGATCCCGGCCCAGCTCTCCTCGGGATACCCGGCCTTAACCGCCTGCTGAATGCTGCGCGCATCCTGCTGAGTCAGGCTGCTGGCCGCCCAGGCCTGGCATTGGGCTGCGCAAGTGCCTAGGGCCTTTATGCGCCTGAAGCACCTCATAAGCCAGGCCAGGCCGAATTCGTCCTTGAAATCATCCGGCACCCTAAGGCCCAGCCCGTTTTCGCCGATCAGGTAGAGCACCTCATCCGCATCCCAGCCGGTGCTCCGCTCCAAAGCGGCAGCCAAAACCTCTGCATGGGCAGTCCTGTCAGGGTAAGTGCCTCGGGCCAGCCCGAATACCTCGTCCAGCGTCTGCTCACCCAGCGGAACCTGATCACGCAGACGGCAAATTTCCAAAAGCCTCAGCCAGGCGCCGAACAAGACCGGTTCATCCCCGGCCGGTTCCTCCACGGGTAGATCGCTCCAGTCCAGCCATCCTACCCGCAAAGTGCGATCATAAATCCAGGGCACTTGCCTGCGTCCGGCATCCGGCAGATAGCCGGCCAGCCAGGTTAGCTGCGCGTTGTCTATCTTCAGGGTGTTGATTATCCTGCTAGCCTTGTACAGCCTGATGTAGTCTTGAAAAAGGGCCGGGAAGGCTGCCGCGCTTACACTCATATTCGGGCTGCTCTCGGCAAAGCCCTTGGCCAAGAAGTCCTCGATTGCATATTGCCCGGGCACTGCCAGGGCTTTAATCTGCTCGCACAACAACAACTCCACGCTCTTGGCTTCCAGCTCCAGGGCTTCGGCAAGCTTGCGCACGACCAATCCCCGGCTGGAGGTGTTGCGCAGATATGTGCTGGCTTTCTCCAAGGCAACCGCGAAGCGCTGCTCAGCCGTTTGGGCTGTATCAAACATGCCGGCAGCATCCGTGGATGTCAGATAAACCTTGTCCGGAGCGGGGCTGTAAGCCAGCGGCGCATCATAGAGCTTCCCAACCGCACTCTGGTAATCGGTGTCCGCCGAAAGGGCCAGCAGGATGGTCCGTTCCGAATCGGCCATCATGCCTCTAAAGCAAAGCCGTGCAGCGGTGTGATCATAGTGCACCCGGTCCCGTAGGGCAGCCGGGAATTCGAGCCCTGCGGGCAGGGCCGCAAGCGGCTCGCTAAAGTCGGGATACTCAAAAGACTTCATGCGGTTGGCTACACAGTCGCGCGGAGCCTGGTAAAGCCGTTCAACCGCCTGGCGGTAAACCGCAGAGCCTGAAAGCCCCCGCAGGGCGGTCCGCTCCGCTGTGGTCAACGGGCCGTCTATCATCAATAGCCCCTGGTCCGTATCATGGGATATCCGCGAAGCCAATCCGGCGGGCCACACCAGGCCGCCGGGCAATGAACTGAGTTCCGTTTGATAGCTCATGCGGCCGCTCAGGGTGTCGATTACCTGGCTGACCTGGTCAGGGTGCCAGCGCAGGCTGGAAAGGCGCTTGGCGGTTTCATCTCCGGCCGGGTCCGGCTTCACCGCAGTTTCATTCCAAATTTTATGCATCCCGCCGCGGATCTCATCCAGCACCAGGGCGATGGTCTTATCATCAGGCGCCACCCCTGTGCCTTCTGCGAAGCGGTGGGCCAGCACATAGTCCAGACCGGCAATACTGAAACCCGAGTCCTTTATCCGGTCAATCAACCTGGTGAAACGCAGTAGGTTTTCAGGGTGGTCGGGATCAAAAGGATCAAGACCGGAAAGCTTCTTAAAGGACAGCACCTCGCGTAGCGAGATTCCCACACCTTCAGCCAACAGAGCGTAGCGGTGGATTCTGGAAAGGTTGGCCAGGTTCAATACATCGGCCTCCGGACCTGATGCGGTCAAAAGAGCCAGCTCCGTTGAGGTAATCCCGGTGGCGGCCATGACCGTGGAGGCGTGCAGGGAAATTTTGGCCCTGCCCGGATCGCTGGAAACGATGGCCAGCTCTTCACCATCCAGCTCAAAATCCGGGTCCACCGGCTGGATGACGGACGGATTGAGAAACAGCCGCTCATATAGAGGGTTGGATCCATCAGTATTGAGATCAGACCAGAAGGTGAGCGACTGTTCCACCGTCAGGTTAAGGTCCGTGCGCACCCGCTGCACATGGGCCAGTTGCACCATCAACCGGTCATTGAGCCGCTCCACACCGCTGGCGGCGTCACTGGAAAATGCACTGATGGCCCGGTCCAGATCCCGCATGCTCCAGCCCAGTTTGCGCCACAGCCTGACAAAGCGGTGGGCCCGGACCAGGGCGTTGGCGTCCAGGTTTTCTATGATCAGTTTGGCGGTGTCGCAGGTTGTCAGGTCCTCCGGGTCAGCCGAGACGATGTGTAGGCTGGAATCCGGATTGACGAAGCTGGTACGTAAAAGCCCTAGCAAGTCGGCGTAGGTGAGCTCCGACCCCTCCAAGAACAGCCTCACGTGGCGCAGAGCGGTTACCCAGCTCAGGCGTCTTTTTATGTCGCGGCCCGAGGTCGGATTGTAGACCGTCACCAGGTTGCCGACCCGCTCCATATTCCAAAAATTCCATATCTCCGTCTTTTCGGCCGTGGTGATGCCGCCGGATCCGGTGTTGAGCAGCCAGGTGCTGCGTCTGTTGCGGCTGCCGCTGAGTATGCGGATAAAAGCCGGGCCCTGCCCCAGGAAGGGATAGCGCTTCCATGCCCCCTCCCGAGCGATATACACACCGTTCATGGCAGGGTCGGTATGGTCCTTGACCAATACCAAATTGCCATCATGAACCCGGACCCCATCCAAGGTGCCCAGGCCCGATAGCGTCAGCGCTCCGCCTTCGTCTCCTACGGTGGCGTGGTTCACCAAAGCCCCACCGGTGATGATCTGGCGTTCAATGGAGGGCAGCTTCAGGTATTCCCCGGCTATTGCCACATCGCTCAGCGCCGCAGCAGGATCACTGCTGCAAAAATCGCTCATCAGCTCAAAGCGCTTAAGCTTCATCTGCCCCAGATAGGTGTCCGCCTCCTGCCACCACAGGTCGAAAGGCAGGCTCCAAGGGAACACTGCCGCACGCAGCCGGTCATAGGCCACGGGATTGGTGTGCTGCGGGCTTACGCTGCGTTCGGCGCTGCTGCCCGAGGTCTGATTGCCCAGCGCGGTGACCTGCAAGGCCGAAGATGAACCGCTCCTATTAATCACGGCCAGCCTGGTGCGGTCCGTCAGCAGCCAGTGTTTGGAGGGCTCGACCAGCACCACGCTGCAGTCATCGCCAAAATCGATGCCCTTTTGGGAAAAGGCTTGGCGCAACGAAGTGGATATGGTGCGGTTGTTAAGCTGTGTCCTATAGCCGCCCGATATGCTGAAAGGCTGGAAGGGCGCGATGCGGTTCTCCAGCACTTCATTCACCAGGTCGATATAGGGCAGCACAGTATCGGTGTTCTCGCAGGTCAGCTCGATATTGCCCAGGTCAGGCCGCCGCTCGAATAGTACATCCTTGGCCGTGGTAGCCACCTCAGCGCCGCCGGGCAGGGTTTTGGTTTGTTGGCGCTCATTCAAAAAAGCCAAAAGTTCGGCCAGGTAGGCCGAAGGGCTGTAGACCGACTGGCAGTGGTTGCAGGAGCACAGATCCAGCGAGCCGAACAGGGTTTCGATGTCCGGGATGCCCTGTTCATCTGGTCGCTTGAACACCCTCATGCCTATGGCGTTGAAGCTGGGGCTGTAGCTGGCGAACAGGTTCAGGGCCGTGGCGGCAATGTGTGAGGCCTTTTGATAGACCAGTTGGGCCTTCATCTCGCCGCCCAGTATCATTTTATGAGTGTTCACAAAGGAGCGGCGGTCCAGGGCGGCAATGGCCAGGGAGGAATCCAGACCGCTTTTCACCAGCCCCATCATTCCATCATAATGCGTAGTCAGCTTGGCTACTCGCTGCAGCTTAAGAACATCCATGCGCATTGCACTACGGTTGCGGATACCGGTCAGTATGAATTGGTTATCCGACAGGAACTGATCCAGGTTGGTGGCTTTGAGATCGAAGGGCGCAGCCTGCTTGGTCAGGTTGCTAAAGAACCGGCGTACATCGCTGGTCTGGCTGGCGTCCTTTTGGATGCGATGGGCGATGCGGCTCGTGGGGATAGTGTCATCCAGAATGCGCTCCAGGGTTGCCGCATATACTTCGGTTTTCTTTTTAGCAGTCTTGCCGGGAATCGATTTGGGGTGGCGCTGATCTTGGGGCACATCAAGGCTGTTGATGATGTCCTGCCATTGCTTGGTCCCGTACGCAGCCAGGTCCCCAAAGGTTTTGAATTTTCCATTCTGCTTTAGGCCCAACAGGTGCTTTACCAGCGGCAGGTGGTTTCCGGTAAGGGCACCGAGCTGCAAGGTGATCTGCGCATCCGCTTTTATCCGCCGGAACTCTGGTGTCTCATTCAGCGAGGCCCAGAAATCCCCGATCTTCCCTTTATGCTCCAAGTACTTCTTTAAAAATCTGCTGCGGGTGCGGCTGTTGCTTATGGCCAGGGCCAATAAGGAGTTCAGTGAACTGCGGCCGGTATCATCCGTATCGGAAGCCGTATAGTCCGCTGCCTTGGCGGCGAAATCCTCGACCACGGATTTTAGGTCTTTTGCGAAACGGCCCGGAATGGTGTGTTTGTTAACCGCCGCCTTCAGGGCCCGGGTAAGGGACTGGCGGCTCTGGGCCAGAAGCTCATAGAGGTTTGTGGGCAGGTTTTCCCGGAACAGGGCATAGAACACCTCTGGTGGTCCTCCGGTGCGGGCGGCCAGCTTATGGGCCACTACCAGGGTGGCAACCCGTTGAGGGGATTGGGCCAGTTTGCCGCTGAGCAGGGTGATATCCTTTTGCTGTTCATCCTCGGCCAGCTCGCTGATCTCGGCGCCCGCCAGCAAGGGCTCGATCTCCTGCATGAGCTGTTCGTATTCTGACCAGGTGCCTTCAGGGCCGCCGTCCACCCAGAGCCGGGCCTTTTCCACCATCTGGGCCGAAAACATAATCTCCGATTCGGCAATGACGGTTTCCTTGCGGCTGCCCCTGGGACGGCTGTATGCCCGCACCAGCAAATCGGCGCTGTCTTTGTCCGGACGGCTGAGCTGCTCCTCGCCGTACCAGATTTCATATATGCCTTCGGCGTTGCTGGTGGTGCTGCCCAACAGCTTTTCGGTGCGCAGTTCCTTGTCAAAGGCGCGGACCTTGACACCGGGAATGGGCAGCCCATCGCGGTAGCGCACCTCGCCGCGCACCAGGAATTGCCACTCCCGGGGCTCGGTGCCGGGCGATTCGGGCAGAGCATTCACCAACTCATCTATCTTGCCGGTCACACTGCGGGTGACTACCCCGGTGGGTCTGAGGGCATGGCGGTCCTGCAGATCGATCACGGCCTCTCGCGTGGACTTGCCGAAGTAACCCCGTGAATCCTTGATAACCGCGCCCAAAAGACGCAGCTTGGCTTGCAGTTCGGCTACATCCGCCCCCCGCATGCGCAAAGATAGCTTCCGGTCGGTTTTAAGAGGCATTTTGCATTCCCCTTTCTATCGGCATGGCCTCACCATTTAAAATGGGAATTGCCCGTGACCATCTATAATCAGCTTTAAAACAAGCCCATGGACCAGCTTGTTGGCATTCCCATCCTTTCCATAAACCACACGGCGCGGCCTAGCAGGCTGGACGGCGGTGCGTCCGCGCCCTGTTCCACCGCCCGCTCCGCCATGGCTCTGGCTGCGGGCTCGACCACGGGCCGAAGCGCCCGCTGCACCGGCTCGGACATAAGTAAGGGCGCCAGCGCACCGGCCGGACCGCTCATGAGCATAACCAAACCCGCCTGGGCCTCGTGGCGTTCCTGGCTGGTTCTGGCATTCCGGGCCCGATACGAAAGGTAAATAACCAACGCGGCGGTAATAGCCACACCCACACCTTCCCCTCCACCGCCGCCACCCCCGCGGGCTCCTGGTCTGGGCGCACGGGTGCTGGCTGCCGGAGCCTCAGAAGAGGGGGCCCTGCCGGCAGGCGGCGTTGCGGACCGGGATGCGGCAGCCGGCCGCGGTGGTGATGAGGATCGGGCCGCAGCCGAAGCAGCAGGTGGTCTGGCCGATCTGCCCTCAGCAGCCCCTGCACTCGGGGGGCCGGAGCCGCGGCCCGGGGTTTCCGGGGCTGGCGGTGGGGACGATCCGGATGAACCGCCGTTGGCCAGTTGCAGGCGCATGCGGACATATGCGGCCCGCTGCAAGTCCGATACGTTGCGGAAGCGCAGATGCACCAGCTGGACATGGCTTCCTTCCTGGGCGTTGATCAATATATATTCCACGACTTCCCCGGTGGCCCGTTGTATGGTCAGCTCGGTAACCATCGTGTTCGGGGCTACCCGGAATGCCGCATATGGCCTGGGGGAAACAACTCTGGTGGCGGAAATAGCGCGGGCCCCTTCTTCGCTGCGGAAGGCATACACCCCCTCGCCATACAGCCCCCTCCCGGCGCGTAGGCCCTGCACATCGATACGGGCCATGTCATCACCCACCGTGCTCATGCCTTCTGAAGGCGTCCCGAACTCAAAGCCATAGCGCTGAAAGTCGACCACGTGATAAAAAGTTCGGTTTCCTGCTTGGGTTTCGACCGAGCGCAGCACCCGGGCTTCGCAGCGGCCTGTGGGGTCGGTGGCGTTCACCGGATTGCCGTTTACATAGCTGTAGAGGCTTCGGCCGCTGTTTCCCCAAATGGGATCGCAGCTGGTCCAGCGCCCCAGCCAGGGCGCATAGTAGCGAGCGCCGTGGTAGTACAACCCGCTTTCCGCATCACGTTCCTTTCCGCTATAGCGGTAGCGTTTGGGAATCGGTGCCAGAGCGGCGGTACCGGCCTGGAATGAGGTGCCGCCATAGGGATAGTACTCTTCGTATGAAATAACCTGGCCGATCGAATCCAGCTCCAGCGCTGTGGAACCCAGGTGGCTGCCTAGCTGGTAGCGCACAAAGGGCCTGATGTCGGAGAGCGACACCCCTGACTCTATGGTTTTAGTCTCGATCAGGGCCAGGTGCTGCTGATCGTCCACCAGTCGTAAGGTCTGCACTTCCTGGCGGACCCTCTCACCGTCGGCCCTGTATTCCCGGTGCAGTTCCAGACCGGGCAGATAGATGCGCTCTTCTTTGCGGGTGGGTTGGTCGCCCGGTCCTGCCTGGCGCTCGGTCACCTTGCGCACCCGCTGTCCGGCCGAGTCATACACATAATAGGTGGTCTCGGGCCTGCCGCCGTCATCCCTCGCCTGCCGTGCGGTGGCCTGCAGATGATCCCAATGATTCCACTGCATAAGGGGCAGATGCGGCATGGCCGTCATATTGCCGTGCCGGTCGTAGGAGTAGGAGCCGGAATCTTCCCCCACGGCAGTGCCGCTCAGCCGGTCCCCCTCCAGTGAGGGGTCCAGTAGGCTCTCTGCGTTATAGGCATAGGCCCGGCTCCAGCCCGGATGGACCGGATCAAGGCCGCTATGCGAGATCTGCAGCAGATTCCCCGCCTCATCATAGGCGAAACGCCTTAGGTAGCGTCCCATGGCGTTGCCATCGGCAGGGTGCGACAGGCCGCAGCGCCGTGAATCAGAGGGACCATTGGGTGTGGGCGGCATAAGACCGCCGGGGCTACCGCTTTGGCCCAGGTGCTCGCGGCCGGCTGCCGCAATCAGGCGGTAGAGCGCGTCATAGGTGTATTCGGTGTCGGGATCAATCCGCCGGTTACGGAAAAAGATCGTCTGCTGGGCGGCATCGTGGATGTGGGTGATATTGCCCACCGGGTCATAGGTGTAATTCAGGTCTTGCAGGGCCGCAGCGCCAGAGCCTGCGCTGTGCTGCCGTGTGGGGCGGAAAGTGAGCGGATCATACTCCCAGCCGGTGCTGGCTCCATTGCCGTATTCCAAACGGGTGCGCTGGCCCTTGGAGTCATAGTCGATTTTCGCCACCAGCGTGGTTGCTTCCGCGGCGCCGCGTAAATTACCCTCCACCCGCTCCAGTAGATTAGCCTCGTTGTAATGCGCCAACAGCACTGTTCCATCTGGGCTGGCGGTCCTTACCGGCCGGTCCAGGGCATCGTATGCCGTGCTTATGCTGTAGGCCTCCTCTTCCAGTGAAACCGGTAAGGACCAATCCGGCAGGTCCCGGTAATTTAGGGCCAGCCGGCGGGTGCTGCGCAGCACATTGCCTTTGAAATCGAAACTCTCATTGGTCACCAGGCCGGCAGGGTCGAAGACCTCATATGCTTTGCCCCTAAGATTGAGGGCTTCCGGGTCTGCCCGGCTCTCGCCGTACACCGTGCGCCGCACCAAGCGTGGAGGACCTTCTGCCCCTTGCACCCAAATCTCCAGCGGGCGGCGCAAGGTATCGTACACGGTCCGTATGACATGCCCCCTGCTACTCCATTGATAAACCGGGTTGCCGCCCAGATCAGGCAGCATCCAGCGGGTGCCGGCGTCCTGGCTCTGGATACGTATGGCTGCTCCACCCAGACTGTAGCTGTAGCGCATGGCGCTGCGCTTACGGGCATCTATAACTTCCAGCACGTTGCCTTGGATATCCATTCGGGTGCGCACCGTGCAGCGCTGTTCAACTGCTCCCGCATCAGCTTCATAATGGTTGTGGGTCTGGCTCAGATAGCCCTGGCCCTGGCTGTTAAAAAAGGTTCGGGTCGGGGTGTTCGCGTGTACCGCCGCCTTTTGGGCGGCCGCCTGTTCATTCGGCCCCAGCCCACCGTCCATGCGCTGGGCGTGCCAAGTGGGCAGGTATTCATCCTCCGCCAGCCTCTGGAAATAACCGCACAGGTGGGGATCTGTGGCCGAGTCCGCCTGTAAAACGGTGTCATTAGCATCCCAAGTTTCCTGCTCCCAGGCGTCGAATACGGTTTTTTCATAGCTGTGGTCGGCATGCAGAACTCCGATGCTGCGGCCAAGCGGATCGTAAAACAGGGTGGACGCGGCTCCCGTCTGAACCGGCTGGAATTCATGACTCGCGCTGAAAAACGGCTCGTATTGGCGCACCGGCAGCCCCTTGTTATTGAGGACCGTCCAGCCGCTGCCTATCCAGCGCACGGCTTCGATGGGTCCGCCAGGGCTCAACGGTCCCGGCTCTCCCCGGTTTTTATGATGGATTACGTTTCCCGCCCCATTGGAATATGAAAAACTGTGCATCAGCCTGGATGATTGGCCGGGTCCCAAATCGGCGTCATGGGTTTCGCGGGCAAGGGTATAGGCGGTTACGGGCTGCGGATCAGACTGCCCGCGTGAACGTCGGTAGGCGAACAGGTCATAGACCGTGCGCTTGGTGGCCCGTCCCAATATGGAGGCTCCGTCCCGCAAGGGGTGAGCTATATGCTCCAACACCACGGACTGAGGCAGATCGGGCTCAAATCCGGCCAGTGAGTCACCCTGACTCTCCTCCGGTTTACCTCGGTTTGCCATCCCCACCGTCATTCCCAGAGCGCAAAACGCAACCTCGGTGACATTGCGGTTGGGGTCCATAACCAATTTCGGGGCCAATACGCGGTAGTCGTTGCCGTTGGTGGTCAGGTTTCCGGCGGCATCCCGTTCTCCGGCGCTGATCCGATTTTGGGCTGGGTCCCAGGTATCCTGCACCAGCAGGCAGTATGGGTCAAAGACGGTGCCTTGGGTCTGCCCGAACGGATCCACTGAGCGGTGGGGCAAAAAGAAATGCTCGCGGGCAAAGTTCAGCTCCGGGGTTCCTGTATCCACTGTCTCCGGTGCATAGAATATCTGGCCAGATGGGGCCCACCAGCCGGGATCGTCCCCGCACTGGACATATCCCCCCTCCAGCAGCATTTCATCGCTAACCCGGTCTTCATATGCCCGCGCCAATAGCCCAGGGGTAAACGCCAGGCTGTATGATTCGTAGGGCAGGGCCCTAGAATCCAGGCTGCCCCAGGGCAGCGGGCCGGAAAGATCGTCACTGCGGTATTTCTTGCGCACCTGCTGGGTGAGGCGCATTTGCAGCCTACCGTCTGTTGGTTCTGCCTCGTAGGGAATTGCCTCGGCTGCATCCCAGGCGCTCTGTATATCCCGGGCCGAAAAACGCAGGGTATCCGGCGGCAATTCCAGCCCGCTTAGCTCGGCGGCCAGGGCTTCATAGGGCAGCGGATTGCGGTATGCATCATCTGTGCGGACCGCATTGGTGAACCGGTTCTCATTGAGGGTTATCCGGGTCTGCATCTGGGGCATGCGTTCTTCGGGCGCCAGGGCCGGGTCAGCGGTCCGGCGGCCATAGGATACGGTGGCCGATTTTCGGATATTGCCGAAGCGATCCACCTGCAACACCAGCTCATGGCTTATGCGCGGATCGGCGGGCTTGCGCTCGTAGTTGTAGTGTATGATCTCCAGCGGATGGGCGAAAAAAACGGCGTGACGGTTTTCCGCCCGGGGCTGCAGTAATTTAACGGTTGCGTTTGATTCACTCACTTCATAGGGATGCGGGCTTTGGGCCGAGCCGTCCAAGGCGTAGACCTCTTTACGCAGCAAACTGCTTTTAAGCGCCCGGTATGCTTCCCGCATCTCCCCGGTGCTCAGCCCCGGCGGCAGGATTGTGTCAGGCAATAACTGGGCCTGAAACTCTGGCCCGCCAAGACCCGGCTCACGGTAATACTCCGTTTCAAAGTGCCTTGAGACTGCGGCCCCTTGCAAATAAGCCCCGGTGTGAAACCAGGTCCGGGTCAAAGTGGGAGGCACAAAGGACGCCTGATCAAGGTTGGCCGCCGTATCTCCATCTCCTGCACCGGCCAGCCAGGCGTACTCCTCGGTGTCCCATTCCTCAACCATGCCGAAGCCCCGGAACTCGCGCTCCTCACCGTCGAAATAGCCGTGATGGTAAGCATAGCGTTTGACAAAGCGGTGGTTCAGAATCCGGTCAAGGGTCTCAATGCGCTCGACCACTTGAACCGGAAAGGGCAGCCGGGTTTTCCAGGGTTTTCCCGCCGCTTGGTCCTCCAGATAAAACCGGGTCGATGGCGCGTAGCTGAATCTGGTCTCGCCGCCCAGGTTGTTCACCAGTGATACCAGCAGATGGGGTTTGACCCCGCCGGTGAGTTCAAGGTAGCGCAAAGGAGCGTCGCGGTCGGCCGGCAGGGCCGAGGACCACACCAGACAGGCGGTGCCGTTGCCCAACAGGTCCAAGACCGCCAGCGATGATCGGCCGCCGGGATGAGGAAAGTCCTCGATCAGGTCCCCTTTGCGCCAGCTGTTGCCTGATTCATTGAGATATAGCTGAACTCCGTTTTTTCCCTGGTAAACAAGGTCAACCACTCCGCAACCGTCGATATCGGCCAGGTGCAGCCGGGTCTGTTCGAACTGGTCCTGCTCATCAAACCAGGGGCTATTATCCATGGTCACCTTGGGGCCGAAGCGTCCGTAGCCCAGGTTTGGCCAGTAACAGACCTCCCCGTTGCGGATGCGCACCAGGTCGCTCAGCCCATCGCCCGACATATCCGCCAGATGCACCGTCTGGGTGCCATCGGCCAACACCAACCGGGGACCCTGGTCCTCATCAAACGGCTGTATGCTGCGCGATGCCTCACCGAAACCGCGCTCGGCCAGGGAGGGATACCAGGTGAAGGCATGGTCACCGGTCAACAGGATGTCCGAGTGCCCGTCACCGGTCAAGTCGACCAGGGTCAGGTTGGGATCATCCCAGTTCAGGTTGGGGAAGGATTCAAAGGGTACGAACCGGTCCCAGCCCCTTTCCGGACTGCGTTCATAGAAGCCAGGCCCGGGTCCGGTCGGTATCACCACATCCAAGCGCCCGTCTCCGGCCAGATCCATAAATTGTGCCTGGCCGGTACCCAGCATGACCGAAGCCGGCTGGCCGGACAGCAGCACCGCAGGCCCAAAAAGGGGCCCGGCTGGTTCCTCTCCGGCTTCGTGCTGCGAGGACAACGGGCTTCGGTTGGGCCGGTAGAACCAGCCGCCTCCCTCCTGAGAAAGAATGCCGGACAGCCCTTCCCCGTTAAGATCCACCCAGTGGCGTCTTGGGTCCGCCAGGCTGTCAGCATCAGCCTTGCGCACGGTCCGGTCCAATCCGGCCTGGGAATAGCCAAATTCCAGGGGCGGCAGGGATTGGCCCAAGTAGCTGCCATCCGCCTGGCGCACATAGCCTGACTGTTCCACCCCAGTCATGAAAGATGCCACAGCGTCCTGGCGGTAGCTGAATGAGGTGGAGCGGACCAGGCAGTCATCCGTTCCCAGCTCCTCGGGCAGATGGTGAAACATGAGCACCCGGCGGCACAAGCGATAGGTGCGCACCTCGAAACCGGCCCGGTAGGATGAAAACGGGTCCCGGCGGGCGGGCCATTGCCGAGTTTCATGCACGGAGGCCCGGGCCGTATGCTGGCCATCGTCTCCGGCGGACAGCTCCTCCAGATGACCCTGACCATAGTCAAAGACCACCTCGAACATCCAGCGCATGGCACTGAGATCAGGCTGAACCAGCCGTGAGGTGCGGTTTCCGTATTTGATCCGCTTTAGATAACGGTTGGCCGTGCGGTCCAGGTTACTGCGGTTCTGCTCATGGACTTCCGAGAGGTCGATTCCCGCTGAATTCTCCGCCTCATATTCGTAGACAATCGCATTACCCTTGTCATCGTAGCTGGTGGAAATCATCCAGCGATATACCCGGCTGGGGTCAACCGGGTCGGCGATGCGGCTGCCCGGAGTGTCTCCGTAAATGGATGTAATGTTATCCGGAGATATGGAGCGCCAATGGATTTCTTCGCTGTCAGTGTCTGTCCAGCGCTCGATCCGGGCGAACAGGCCCTCCCGGCGCAGGCGGTAAGGCTGAACCCGAAAGCGGCGTCCCGCCTGGTTTCGAATCAGTCTCTCACGCCGCCAGCCGTCATCATGCCGCTTCAGGGCCGGGACCAGATCCTCGTGGCCCGAGAGGGTGAAGACATCCGATTCCTCGGCGTCGCAGTAGATTGGCAGCCCTTTGTCCGTGCGCCGCGCAATCTGGGGCAGGCCCAGATGCCAACCCATGCCGAAGGGGCCGTTGCCCGCACCCGAATCGTAACTCAGCGATAACTCCGGCCCAAATCCAGAACGGCCTGGCGAGCTGAATATGGGCACCGTAATGGTGGCGGTTCCCGTGACCTGGGCGGCGGAGAACTTTTCGCCCATGCCGCGGATGGCGCCGCCTCCCTTGGGCAGGGAGACCGAGGGCGGACGCATGCCAGGTGCTGCTGCCGATAGTCCCTGGCCGGAAGTGTGTTTGCTTCCGGGGCTTTCCCCTTTGGGCGGCCCGTCGTCTGATGACTTCATCATTCGCTCTCCGGCCCATGTCACCGCAGCACGGAATTATTTGATAAGCTTCACCTGGCTCTTATATGCCCTCAAAAAACAGGAAGCAGTGCACCGTAAACGCACTTTCCAGCACCTTATAAAGTGATTTCCCCCAGATGTATGACGGCGTATATCTCTGACATTTTTAGTATGATATATATGGCTTGCCATAGTCAAAATTCCGCCGAAAAGGGCAGAAAATAATAAATTATATTGTTTAAGTGGAAAGAGCCTTCGGCACCCAGAAGCAGAGCCATCAGATGGCCCAGGGAAGATGTCTGGGTGCTGCCAAGGAGGGGCTACACTACTACTGGATGTTATGGCCTTCAATTTGAAGGAAGGGGCGCTCATGTTGGAGCGCCCCCTCTCCTTGATGGCCCTACGGTGAGCTACCTCATGCAGTAGGGCGTGATCTTCCCTGGACAGGGAAATGCCCGTGGTGCGGCGCTATGGCGCGGTGTTGGCATGGGGGCTGGATCTTTTGCTTGGCTTGCGTTGGGGTTTTCTTTACACAGTAGATGTGTCCCTGGTATTGATCCTTGCCATGCTCTATCCCACGAATGGGTCAGCGTTCTAGAAATTGCCCACGCTGACTGCCAAGGTGGCCTTGCCCACCCCGCCCCTAGGTTGCCCACGGTTGTCATTCCATTTTTATGGCATGCAGGGCACAAGGTTTCAAATTTAGGATTCGCTAACCCTAATTATTGGGGCCACATACCCACTCTTCGGCAGAAAAAATACAGATCCACAGATGCCACTGAAATTGGGTTAATTTGAGCATGACTAGTAGCTTACCCACCCACTTTTGATTGGTCTTATTTTCTGTATAAGCTATCCTTATTTGACATTTTGCTTGATGATGCGAATCTCTCCACCACATCTGGCATAACACTCCATGTATTCGACATCGCAGCGTTTAATATTAGCTGTTTTAGCAGCATAAGGGTCCTCACACAGATAGGCCGCCTCCGTAGGTCCCGCAAATGAAGCTTTTAGCCTTTGGCACTCATAGTAGTCCTGTTCCATTATGTTCCGCACGTTTTCTAACCCCGGGGATGCAAGTTTGATGCACTGGGTTTTCATCTTTTGGCACTGATTTATGCAAGCTTTTACGTTAGGGTCAGATGAAGGGGCATATTGATATGCAATCTTAGAACCCGGTTTTCCACACGCCAAAAAAATAAAACTAAAAGTGATCATGCATAATATGATTATTAGTATTCGCAATTTCATGAGAACCACCTAGCTTAGGATTTCCGTCTCTTGAATAGGTAAAGCGCATCTTACTGCATCCTACCGCAGGAAAGGCTGCGGCTTACCCTAAGTCCAGCCCAGGCCACTAGGTCCGCAAAAAATGTAGAGATTGAAATCGGGAGCCACATTACCCATGCACTCAAAAAACTTCGTTCATTGTTTTGTTCGCGGTCATCTCAGGCCTTATCATTCCTCAACAACCGCAGCCAAGGCTTTCGCTAATGGCGGGAAGTCCTTTTTGATTTTCTCTCAATGAGTTGGAACAAATATACCATGCTTTACTGCTGTCTAGGGATGACACGTTGTAGGGCATATCTACAGGGAAGGGCTGGGAGGTCGGTTGTTCGGACCGTTCATGGATAGGTTGGTTCAGGCCGGAAGAATAAGGCTGTTGCACCCGTTAGGCTATTTGGATTTCATGAGTCGGGTGGTCGGTCCCCGCTTAATAATAACGGACGGCGGTGGCATCCAAGAGGAAACTACCTATCAGCGCTTGTCCTGCCTTACGGTGCGCCCCTCCACTGAACGCCCCATCCCGGTGGAGTTGGGAACCAACCGCCTTGTTAAGGTGGTGCAAATTGAAAATGCGGTGGAGCGGATACTGACCGGAGATTGACCTCCGGGACAAGTGCCCGAGCTTTGGGATGGCCGTACCGCGCAGCGCTGTGCCGCTTCCCTGGAATGCAACTTAGGGATTTAAAACCCATAAGGGTAATGACAACCTTAAAACTCGGATTTTAATAAGCGGTAATTGTTCCTAATCAAGCCAAGGTAACAGCTATATACAATCTCTGCTACCATGCATAAAAGCGATAGTAGCAATCACGGCAACGGTATGGGAACAGGCCAAACTTGGAGACAAGTGTTTCCCAAGGTCGCCTGCGATGAGATCTACGCACTTCGCCTCCTTTACAACACGGACATCTTTTTTTACTGAAAGATAACTTTGCCATACCCTCCCCTCTCGGACCTAGTTGTTATTAATTCAACATCATTAATAATGCTTGCCATCAAATAACCATTACTATGTTTACTAATTGACACAAACATTGATACTTTTGCGACGGTAAAAATACCGCCCCAAGATTCAACGGGGTAGACTTGAAATCGAGGGATGTCCTTGGCAGGATAAGGGTAACGGACAACCTGGATAATTTTCCTAAATTCTAGATACCGGTCATTATAATTATCGTCAAGGCATATTTATGTTGAAATTAGGTTTTTTACAAAACTGTCATACGGAAATCGGAATTAAGTGCCAAAAAAATACTTCACAAAGGCTGTTCCTGGCCATATGTGCTACGCATATAACCCACAAAGCACATCGTTTGTGTTATAAAATCCACAAAAACACCACATAAATATCACATCTCCGAAAACCATGTTCCATGCCTGCAGGCAATTATTATCGCTATTATCGCAACCTGATGGAAAGCACCTCCAAACCAACCATTGCTCCTAGGTTTCGTTGGACATGATCACCTATTGCGGCGATGCTAATACAATTTTCGCCTAATACGAAAACAAGGACTCCTTCTATACTCCGTTTGAGTTTGTTTGCTGCCCTACTAAATTGGAGTTAATAATAATCGCCGCGGCAGCGTTATTTGAGTTGTATTTAATTATTTTATTCTCCTTGCCTATTTTGGTCTAAGTGTAGCTGCTAAAGAAATTGTTCACACGATTCCAGTTTTGGAGGCTGGTGGTTGAAACGATCATCGAATCCAAGCGGGGAGAGCCGCGTGAACAACCATCATCAGAATGCCGGGAGCACCCTTTTTAGCCGAGCCTTGATTGTGCAAGGGGTATTGAAGGAAGAAAAGAGGGTCCGGGAAGTGGCCAAGGCCTTGGGCGTGAGCCAGCGCACGGTTTACAAGTGGCTGGCTGGATATCGGAGTGGCGGCAAGGCAGCACTGCATAGCAGAGGCTCCTGGACTCGCCGCAGATCCCGGCCTCTGCCGGTGGGGCGGGTAGCCACCATCGCGGCCATGCGGCGTATGCGCATGCATTCCTCAGGGATAGCTTTTTCTCTTTCCATGCCTCTTTCCGCGGTGACGCTTGAGCTGCGGCGTTTTGGGTTGAACCGGTTGCCTCACCTGGAGCCAAAGCTGCCGGTGATTCTCTACGAACACCAGGATCCAGGCGACATGATCCACTTGGATAGCAAGAAATTAGGCAAGATAGACGGGAGGGGCCACCGTATCCATGGCGACCGCTCCAAACGCAAGCGTGGCATAGTCTGGGAATAAATGCACGTGTGCGTGGACGACCACAGCCGTTTGGCCTATGCCGAGCTGCGGCCCGACGAGAAGGCCATTACTGCGACCTGCTTTTTGATTCGCGCCGCTGCTTGGCTGGGGCATCACGGTATCACGGTGCGGCGAGTGATGACCCACAACGGCAGTTGCTACCGCGCTTATCTTTTCGACACCGCCGGGCAAAGCCTGGGTGCCCGGCAGGCACGCCCCCGGCCTTGCACGCCGCGCACCAACGGCAAGGCCGAGCGCTTTATCCAAAGCAGCATCAAGGAGCGGGCCTACAAGCGGGCTTACCAAAGCTCTGAGAAAAGACCCGAACGGCTGGGACCCTGGCTGGGTTACTACAACCAGGCTAGGCCCCACTCCGCTCTAAATTACAAACCGCCAATCTCTAGACTGGAAAATTGTGAACAACGTCCTGCTAAAAACACCTAGTGAGCACCAAGGCGAAGAGCAACATCAGGACCATCTGGAAGGTGATTAACTGGGATCTAAATGTTTTCATGCCTGTCCTACACCAATAGCCATCTCAAGGATTCACCAAGAACCCCGTTGCTTGCTTAAGCTCTGCTAGGATATCAGTAGGCTAAAGTAAAGGAGAGCGTCATGGGGCGTATTATCTACAACGGATTAAACAGGAGAGTTGACCGTGAGTTTAGTAACCCTTTGTAACAGCAATGATAGGCACTACGGCGTTAAGGCCGTGGTGGCAGCCATGGAGTGGGATGAATCCAGCAATCCCATAAAGGGCGAGCATGTCCTGTTGAAGCCGAACTTTAACACTGCAGATCCCGCGCCCGGATCCACGGACAATTCCACGCTGGAAGCGCTCATCGATGAGCTCTGGGGCTTGGGGGCCAAATCCATAACCCTGGGCGAGCGCAGTTGGAAGGTGACCAGGGACGTTATCCAACAAAAGAGCCTAGCTCCACTGCTGCAAGCCAAGCAGGTTGAATTGGTGGTTTTTGATGAGTTGCCGGAGAGTGGATGGGTTCAGATTAAGAAGCCCGAACATCATTGGCCTGACGGATTCCTGGTGCCGCGAGTGCTCATGGAAGCGGAATGCGTAGTGGAGACCTGTTGTCTGAAAACCCATGCCTTTGGCGGGGTCTTCACAATGTCGTTGAAACTTGCGGTTGGTTTTGTGCCGGGTAGGGAACAAAACCCGATTTATATGAATACCCTGCACAGCTCTCCCCATCAAAGGGAGATGATTGCCGAGATCAACACCGTATTTTCGCCCGCCTTGGTGCTCTTGGACGGTGTTGACGCCTTTGTTGACGGAGGGCCAATGACCGGAACTAGGGCTCAGTGTAATGTAATGCTGGCCTCCAGCGACCGGATCGCAGTTGATGCCGCTGGCTTGGCCTGCCTGAAGCACCTAGGTGCCAACAAGGCCATAACCGAAACAGCGATTTTCGACCAGGAGCAGATCAGACATGCGGTGGAACTCGGGTTGGGGGTGTCCAGCGCCAAAGAGATTCAGCTTGTCAGTGCCGACGAGGGTAGCCGAGACTACGTTGAGGTCATCAAGGATATTTTGCTGGAAAATTAAGCGGGCGACGGTCCGGGAGATTCCCGCAGGATTCGGCATTGGCAATGGTGGCCTGACTCAGACGTTGTCATAAGCTCTGCTGGAATACCACCGAGTCCCAAGGATAGGAGAGGGTTATGTCCAAGAAACTGGTCTTTGTATTAATGCTGCTAGCCATGGCAGCTGGTTTTATCGGCGGGGTTTTCGGCAACCAGCTGGTCCAGGCCAAGGCTAACGTGCAAAAAGTGGTCAACACTCAGGAAATTAGACTTATCGACAAGCAGGGCGTCGCCAGGGCAAGTATTGACCTGACCAGCAAAGGCGATCTCTATTTCGCTCTCTACGATGCAAAGGGAAAGGCGACCGAATCAATGCTGGTCACTCCCGGTATCATCAGGGCATCTAGGAAAACGGCGGCCACTGTTCGTAAATTGGATAAAATGTTTTCAGGTTTTATGCCTGGGAAGTAGGGTTTAAGGCCAAATCTCACCTGTTGGCCGGATCTAAATCGGGGTGATCCTCATGTGCCCTATTGATTCCAAGTGGGTTGTCCTAAATCCAGGGGGACAATTCATCCTTTCAGCTCAGTACGAGTTTCATTATTTAAAGGCTTGACAAAGCACTTAATTATTTCTAAAGGTGAAAAAATGCCTAGGCGCGCCCCGTCTGTTTCTTCAAGTTAGCCAGCTCTGCGCTATAAGCTAGCCAAACCGCAGAAGCAAATATGGCCATTAAAAGTATTCACCGGTAAATTCACAGCGAGTCAAATTATTTGAAATAATTCACACCTTACCCATAAAGGAGACGACTAAGATGTTTGGGGGGACGTCATGAGGATGCTTACCGTAGGCATTAGCCGTTGCCCCATTTGTAAGTCTAAAGAATTACGTCGTTCACACAGGAGGAATGGGTGGGAAAGATTTTTATCCTTTATGGGTATATTCCCTTATCGGTGTGAAAATTGTCTGAACAGATTTTTCGTTCTTTGAGTTAATTGCATATATTTAACATGATTAATTATGAACATTATTGAGGAGCTATTATAAAAACCGCTGACCGTAACAAACTATTCGCTGTGTGCTTGGGGTGCTGCTTTTGACATTGGTTGGGGTTGCGCCACCGAGCGTTGGTGCAATGACCTAAACGACTACTCAACCTTGGAAGCGGACCATTGATTGCGTCTAAAGTGTTGGGTTTAGTCCCGGTTATGCCATTCTTTCTTACGGTCAGTATCCTCTTGAGCGCCTTATCATCTCCATTTATTTAGCGAAAATAAAAATATCAGTAATAACCTGATATTAAACTAATATATAACTAGTGTTCTAATTTAATTGGCTTTCGCTTTCAAATATCATATAGTACTAACTATTATTAGTCCGGAAGCTATATGGATGTATTTTCACTGGGAAAGTCCGCGCCCAGGGGATATGAATCACTCCATCACGATAAGCACCTGCCTCAGCGCCGTTCTTTTTTTAAACCCAGTCAAATTGCCTCTTTTCTACCCTAGTCATCACTAGCGAGGTTGCCAATGTTACCTGCCAGGATTGGAAGCGACGCCCGCTTGCGCAGGCTATTTGATCAGGTTTTTGATCCAAAATGGTTTGAGCCCAATGTCCCTGAAATTCAAAACAGAATGCTCCTTTTAAATGAACTGCAACAAAGCCGCAACCAACTGAAATTGCAAAATCAGCGGATTCGGGAAAACGAGAGACAACTGAAGCGATCTCACAGGCTTTATTTTCGTCTGCTCAACCTGACCCCAACTCCCTTAGTGCGTCTTGACAAAGATCTGAAGGTAATTGATGCCAACAAAGCAGCACTGGAGCTGTTAGGACCAAGGCACCATTTATTGAGTAGTTCTTTCGCCACCTTTATCGACGAGGCTTGTATTTCAGATTTCCACCGGTTGGTGCACAAGGGAGCATATGACGGACGTAAAGTGGAGCAGGAAATCACCCTGAAGATTGCCTTGGGAATACGGTCTCCATTTCTGGTTCGCCTCTCCTCCATCTATATCGAAGGCGATGAGTTGGAAGGATACCTGCTTGACATGGAAGACCTGTCCATACAAAAACAGGATCAGGCGGAAGAACAAAAGGCATCCGACAAGCTTGAAGAGGTCAACGTCGCTCTCAAGGTCCTGCTGGAAAAACAGGAAGATCAGTTAGACAAGCTGAAGGAATCGGTGGCTGCCAACAAAGCGCGCATTATCGATCCCATACTCAAAAAACTGTCCTCAAGCAGGCTTACTGATGAACAAAAGAAATGGGCAGAACTCTTACGGCTAAATTTGGACAAGTTGACTATCGACTTTGCTAAAAAGCTTTCCTCTCCTGTTTATGATTTATCCCCTCGAGAGCTGGAAGTGGCCAACTTAATCCGCAGCGGATGGACCAGTGACGAGATCGCCGAGATGCAGAATATAACTCTTAGCTGCGTCTGGTACCATCGCAACAATATTCGGAAAAAGCTAGGGCTGATAGGTAATAAGGAGCGTCTTACAATCTTTTTACGAAGAATTAGTTGAACCGGCAATTATTAATCTTCAATCGCAGCCGAACAGCCGCTTTAACCTAATATCTGGCTAATAATTAACTAATATTGCCTTTTTTCCGATATCTCTGCTTAAAATCACAAGGCATATAAAAAAGGATCAATATCCTTTTCCGTGTAATTTTATGTATTTGCAAAATTTGCCTTCGGTGAAACGTGGTCAACCGCAAATTAGCAAAACTATATTTTTTCCTTTTATTGTTTGCTGGCACGTGTTCATTTATTGCGGCGTTTTTACTTTTTCTTTGGGTTGGCTCCCATATATTTTATGGGAGCACTCTTGAAACCATATTCATCGCCGTAGCTCTTTTTGTTTTATCCTTAGTTTTCTTTGTTTTTGCTTATAATATGCACCACGCCATTCAAACTAGATATTACAAATAAAGTAGGGGCTTGATATATGAGTTTTCACGCTCCTCTATTCCGTTTACGGCATTCATAATTTGATTCAATCGCTAGTATGACTTGCCCCTTATCAGTATGACTCTTCTTCGATTAGCCTCTCTTTGTTTTTGAGGATGCCGCGACTGGTTGTGAATAGGTAAACCAGGCCATTAAGCGGACAGGAGAAAAATTATTCTAAGCGGTCTCGCGCCAAGACGGAGTGGAATAAAGAGGTCTGGATCCTTGGGGAGGGAAGCTAAGCTCGGGATTTGATATATAGACGAATTTGCCCCCATACTACTGGAGCCTGGCGTTCTGGGGGGTCTGAAAAGAGCGAAGATGCATTTGGCTCCAAGATCGTCAACTCATGACAAACAAACCTTACTAGCCCAGACAGCCCACGATGATTTGAATATCCCTTTCAGTTAGTTCCGGATAATTGCCGCAGTAGAAACCAGACTGGCTGATGAAATCAGTGCCCGGCAGGTCGTATTTGCAATCCGCGTACTTGAGGTAAAAGGGCTGTTCGCAGATGTTGCCCGCGATCATGGGGCGCACTTCCACGTCAGCCTCCTGAAACCTGGCCAGGTATTTGGCGCGCAGTTGGGGACTGGCGCAGACTATGGGCACGGCGAAGCTGGAAAGCTTGGTGATATGGCCGTGGTCCAGCGCCTTGAGCTCATCGTTGGCCAAGAAGGCGCGCTCGATGGCCAGGTAGTTCTTTTCCCTGAGGTCCACGTTTTCCTCAAGGTGCTTGAGCTGGTGCAAGCCCAGCACACCGGTTATCTCGGTGGGCCGCAGGTTGAAGGCCAGATCGTAAAAAGTGTACTTGGACTCGAATTCCGAGGGCACCCCGTACTTTTCCCGCCAACGCTGCTGGACCGCCGGGTCCAGGTTGCGGTCCCAACCGTTGGCCCGGCTGATGACCAACATCTCGTAAAGCTCTTGGTCATCGGTGCAGGCCATGCCGCCTTCGATGGTGGACATGTGATGGGCCACGTAAAAGGAGAAGGTGGCGGCTAGGCCGAAGTTGCCCGCCTTGCCCGAAGGCAGTTCAGTGCCCAGGGACTCGCAATTGTCCTCCAACAACAAAATGTCCCGCTTGGCGCAGATGTCGCGGATCCTATCCAGATCACCGGTGAAGCCCAGGGCGTTGGTGATAAACAGGCACTTGAGGGTCTGATCCTCGAGGCGCCGCTCAAGGTCACGGGAGGAGACGTTGATGAACTCGGGCGAGCAGTCCACGGGTATCGGAGTGAAGCCGAACTGGAAAAGCGGCATGACGTTGGTGGACCAGGTTAGGCCCGAGAAACCCACCGCATCGCCGCGCTGAAGCCGCCCCAGGTTAAGCAGGGATTGCAGCAGGCACAAATTAGCGCTGGCCCCGCTGTTGAAGCAAACCCCATATTTGCGGCCCTGAAACCTAGCAAACCGGTTTTCGAACTCCCGGCACTTGGAGCCCATGCTGAACTTGTCCGACCCGCGCAAATACTCGCACAAGCCGTCGATAGCCTCTTTTTCCTTGAAAAAGGAGGCTCTATTTAAAGGAATCAATTTTTTGCCCCACTACCCGCTTGGCTGCCGGCGATCGTTTTTACAAGTAACAGACAGACCTGTGGCAATTGTTCCAGGCCAAAGAGCTTCAATGCTGTTTGTTGGAGCAGGCGATTTAACCCTGTCGCATTTTGCGGTAATGCTCAATGGTTTTTTTTAGGCCGTCGTCCAATTTGGTGGTTGCCTCAAAACCAAACCCCGCCCTGGCCCGCTGGGCGCTCACCCGGCGCCGGGGTTGTCCATCGGGCTTGCTGGAGTCCCAGCGGATTTCCCCCTGAAAGCCGGTCAGCTTCACGATCAGATCCACCAAGTCCCTTATGGAAGTCTCCCAGTCGCAGCCCAGGTTTACCGGGTCGGAGCGGTTGTAGCGCTCGGTGGCCAAAAGGATTCCCTCGGCCGCGTCCTCCACATAGAGAAACTCCCGGGTGGCCTTGCCGGTGCCCCAAACCTCGATGAACTCCTCGCCCTGCTCCTTGGCATCGAAACACTTCTTAATCAGGGCGGGGATCACGTGGCTGGTTTCGGGGTTGAAGTCATCGCCCGGACCGTAGAGGTTGGCCGGCAGCAAAAAAATGGAGTTAAAGCCGTATTGCTGGCGATAGGCCTGGCTCTGCACCAAATACATTTTCTTGGCCAGGCCGTAGGCCGCGTTGGTCTCCTCGGGATAACCATCCCAGAGATCGTCTTCATTAAAGGGAATGGGCGCGAATTTGGGATAGGCGCACACCGTGCCCAGGGCCACGAACTTCTCGATGCCCCGGCGGCGGCCCACCTCCATGGCTTGCACCCCCATCATCAGGTTGCTGTAAAAATGGGTGCCCGGCCGCTTGCTGTTGTCCTGGATGCCGCCGCACACCGCGGCCAGATGAATCACTATATCCGGGTCAGCGTCCTGATAAGCCCGCTCTACGTCCTGCATTTGCACCAGATCATAGTGGGCGCTGCGAGGCACAAAGATGTTGCGGCAGCCACGCCGTTTGAGCTTGTCCACCAGATGACGGCCCAGAAAACCGGCCCCTCCGGTGACCATCACCCTTTTGTCGGCGAAAAAGGACAACGCTAGTCCGTTTCCAGCTCAGCCATGTCCGACTCCACCATCATCTTGACCAGCTCATGGAACTTAACCTTTGGTTCCCAACCCAGCTTTTCCTTGGCCTTGGTGGGGTCGCAACGCAGATACTCCACATCCGCCGGACGGAAATAGCGGGGATCGATCTCCACATAGTCGTGCCAATCCAGGCCCACCGATCCAAAGGCTTCTTCCACGAACTCGCGCACGCTGTGGGTCTCGCCGGTGCCGATCACGTAGTCCTCGGGCTCGTCCTGCTGGAGCATCATCCACATGGCTTGTACGTAGTCACCGGCATAGCCCCAGTCACGCTGAGCGTCCATGTTGCCCAGATACAGCTTGTCCTGCAGGCCCATCTTGATGCGGGCCACGGCCCTGGAGATCTTGCGGGTCACAAAGGTCTCGCCGCGCCGGGGAGATTCATGATTGAAAAGGATGCCGTTGACCGCGAACAGATCGTAGCTCTCGCGGTAGTTGATGGTGATCCAGTAGGCAAACACCTTGGAGCAGGCATAGGGGCTGCGCGGGTGGAAGGGAGTGGTCTCCTTTTGGGCGTCGGCTTCGCTCTGGCCGAACATCTCGCTGGAGCTGGCCTGGTAGTAACGGGCCTTCACCCCCAACTGGCGCATGCCCTCCAGGATGCGCAGGGCCCCCAGGGCGGTGGTATCGGCGGTGTACTCGGGAGTCTCGAAGCTCACCTTGACATGGCTTTGGGCTGCCAGGTTGTATATCTCGTGGGGCTGCACGGTTTGCAATATCTGGTTGATGGAAGAGGAGTCGGTGAGGTCGCCGTAAACCAGTTTAAACTGGGCGTCATGCTCCCAGGGAGGCTGGAAGATGTGGTCGATGCGGCTGGTGTTGAAGGAGCTGCTGCGGCGGATTATACCCCACACCTGATAGCCTTTATTCAATAGCAACTCGGCTAGGTAAGATCCGTCCTGGCCGGTTATGCCGGTGATCAGCGCACGTTTGGCTTCGGGCATGAGTGCCTCCCGTAGTTTCGTTTATGCACCTTTCAGCGGAAGGCCGAAAAGGCGGGAATGTTACTTTAAAAAATAATGGAGCCGCCCCCTGTTCGGCGCCTGGCTCCCGACAAGTCTAGGGGTTCTCCTTAATATTGTCCAGGCTCTAATGCCCCAAAATCAGTCTATTCTTGGTCATTGTTCCCGTTCCGGCAGCCCCCGGGCCGGGTTATGGCCCGTATTGAGCTACCCCGCATCTTGCCAGGGAGCACCGGTTGTGCCACGATGATTCGCGATGAATCCGCGGGCCTTTGGTATGAAGCTGCTCACGCGGCGTTTATCCAATAGGAAACCGTAGCCTCACAACCAACCCGGAGAATAAATTGCCATCCGGCCACACCCAAAAAATTTCGGCATGGGAAGCCGTTTTCTTCGCCATTGTGGCCTTGGCGCCCTTTTTATTCGGCTCGGTCTACCCCTGGGCCTACGGCCTGCTGGAAGTGGGGGTGCTGGCTAGCCTGATGCTGCTCCCATGGCGCGGCGCTCGGGCGGATGGCCTGGGATTTCCCTGGGGATGGGGCATGGTCTGCCTGGCAGGCCTGGTCTTTTTGGCTGGGCTGCAACTGCTTCCCCTGCCCTCTGGGCTGGTCAAGCTCCTGGCCCCGGGCAGCTACGCCATGTGGCAACCGGAGACCCTGCCCACCGCCCAGGGCGCTCCTTCCCTGCTGCCCATAAGCCTCTACCCCTTTGCCACCGCCAGCCAGGGGCTGCTGCTGCTCACCTACCTGGCCGCCACGGCCCTGGCCGTCCTGTCCGCCCGCAAAAGGCAAAGCGCCAAGCCAGGCGGAACGCCTATAGCATTTAGGCTGCTGCTGGTGGTGGGCGTTTTGCTGGCCGCCGTGGCCATCATCCAATTTGGTCTGGGGGCCAAGGCCATATACGGCTTTTTCAAGCCGCTGCACTCCACCCAGTTCCTGGGCCCCTATGTCAATTACAACCATTTCGCGGGCTACATGGCCATGGTGATCCCCCTGGGCCTGAGCCTTTTGGCCAGGGACCTGTTCCTGAGAGGGCAGCGAGCCGACCAAGGACGGATGTTGCTGAAGGCCACCATGGTGGTGATAATGATGGCCGCGGTGTTCATGTCCCGTTCCCGGGCAGGGATCATCACCACCCTGCTGGTAATGGCCATGCAGGTAGTATTGCTCATAGCCATCGGGCGGACCTGGCGGGTCAACCGCTACCTGGTGGGGCTGGGGCTGTGCGTGGTGCTCTTGCTGGGACTATCCAGCCAGATCACCGACTGGTCCCGCACCCTGCCCCGCTTCCACGCCCTGTTCCAACACAACCCCACCGACAACATCCGCTGGAGGCTCTACGGCGACGTGCTCCACATGAGCAGCCAGATACCCCTGACCGGCTCCGGCCTGGGCACCTTTGCCGTGGCCTATCCCGGCTACAAGACCCTGGATCGCCAGGGCCTTTTCTCCCATGCCCACAACGACTATCTGGAGATCCTGGCCGAGATGGGCTGGCCGGGGTTGCTGCTGGTGCTGGGGTTCGTAGTCTGGGTGATAGGACGGGGGGTGCGGATCATTTTCGTGGCCCTGTCCCGCCGCACCAGGGGAGATCCAGCCCTTATGGAGCGGGCCCTGCTCATTACCGGCAGCCTGGGCGGGGTGGCGGCATTGCTCATCCACGGCATTACCGACTTCAATCTGCACATACCCGCCAACGCCCTCACCTGGTTCGCCCTATGTGGGCTCACCGTGGGCCTGTCTTATTGGAGCGCGCCGCGCTCTGAAGATTAGCCCCCTCAGTCCTTGTTCTTGACCACGGGAAAGAGCCAGGCCCGCACCTCCAGGGGTTCCAGGGAAAAGCGTATCTGGCCGCCCACCGCGGGCAGGCTTGCTTTAGACCACAACCGTTGCGCGGTGCCGCGCACCCCGCTCAGGGCCACCTCCGCGCGATAGGGAGTGGTGTTGACCATCAGGATCAAGCGGCCCCGGGGGCCATCCGACCAGCCGGTGCGCACCGCCGGGCCGCCGCCCGGATCTGTCTTTACCCGGCCCAGGTGAGTGAGCGACGCGCCATGGGGCAGGCCGGGAACCAAGGGTAACCACTCCCGCAGATCCCCCAAACGCCGCGACATCAGTCCAAAGGCCTGACGCAGGTCAGGGTCCTGGCTGAAATAGCGCCAGGTGAACACCAGCATGCCCTGAGCTCCGGAGACCAGGGCCGAGGCGCCCAAGGCTTGAACCTCTTGGGGGGTGGGCAAACGGGGCCAGCCCATGGCCTTGAATTTGCCCCCGCCGAATCCCTGCAACACCGCCCACACCTGCCCGCCGGGGCGCACCAGGGCGCCGGCCATCAGGATGCTGTCGGCCAGCCAGTTCATGGGTTGAGTGGGCACGGGGTATTGATCCATGAACACCGCGTCGTACACCCCGGCGTAGCGGGCAACCTGCTCGGGCCGCACCATGGCCGTGCACAAGCGCACCCAGGGAAATTGGCTGATGAGCGCCTCGCGGGCGGCCAGCAGGCGCTCCAGGGAGTAGGAACGTATCTCCGGCTCATCCACCAGGTACAGGGCCAGGGGCCTCAGGTTTTCGGGCAGCTCACCCAGGGCCTTGATGAGCCTTTTTAGAGCGGTGGGTTGAGGCGAGGCAAAGAGAATCACCTTGAGTCCCAGGCTATTGGCCTTGCTCAGCATGCCTTGCAGCTTGCCGGGCGCCGCCCCGGTGATCACCGTGTTGAAGCCCAGGGCGGCCGCTTGTGACATATCCTTGGAAGACAGATACACCCCCCAGGGAAAGGGCTGTCTGGGCCATATCTGCGCGTAACCCGGGCCCTTGTTTTGCTCAGCTTTCTCCAGCGCCACTCGCCGCGCCATCAGGCGGCTGGTGCCGTGGTTTCTTATGGCCACCACCCCCTTGCCGTCGGCCGGGGCTTCACCTTCAACCACCACCTCCTGCCAGCCATTCACCAGGCAGTGGGCATCCAGCCGGTGCTCCACTCCCCAGAGGTTCAGCCACAAGTAGTGGTCGTTGACAAAATCTTGGCGCCGCAGGGACAGGCGCAGGCGGTAGAGCGCGCCGGGTTCCAAACTCAAGGGGTGGCTTACCAACGCGCCTGGGGCCTTGCCGGTGAACACCGCGGCCAGGCCCTCGCCGGGAAAGGGCCGTTCCAGGGCCAGGCCGCCCAGGGCCTGGCTTTGGCGGGTGGCCTCGGTGTCCCAGGCCGGAGACCCAAGGATGAGCTTTTGCACGGGCAACGGCGAGGTGGCGGCCGGGGCCGCCAAGGCGGCGCAGGCCCACGCCAGGATGAGGGCGAGCAAGGCAGGCAGAATTTTCAGCGGGCGGCGGGGCACGGCAAAACCTCCTCAAAATACGTGATGTCCTATTTATGGCATAATGCCCTGGTGCTTGTCTGCCCTGGCGAACGAGGAGTCATATGCGAAGCAACATCGGCGCTGCCCTGGTTATCCTGATCCTGGCCCTGACCCTGGCCGCTTGCGGGGGCAAAAAGGTCGAGGAGCCGGAGGCGGTGGATACCGCCGGCCAGGAAACCACCACCACGCCATTGCATGCCGCTCAGGAAAACAACGTTTGCCTATACCTTTTTTGGAGCCGCGCTCCGGAAAATGCCCAAACCCTGCTGGCCGAGGTGCAGAGGGGCCAGAACTTCTCCCTGGCCGCCCGGAATATAATGAAGCCCCTGCCCGAGGGCGCGGCGCGGCTCAATGCCACCTGCATGCCCGCCGGGCAATTGGACCCGCTGCTGGACAGCCAGCTTGAAGGCCTGGACATAGGCCAGACCAGCCCCTTGTTTGACTTTCAAGACGGCACCGCCCTGATGATGCGCACCACTGACCAATATTGGCGCGAGGGGGCTGCGCTTTTTAAGCAAGGCGACTATGCCCAGGCCGAAGTCAGCCTGCGCCGCCATTTGGAGCTGCACCCCGACGCTACCGCCGTTTGGCAAGCCCTGTCCGATGCCCTGGTTGCCCAGGGCAAGAACGAACCGGCCTTGGAAGCCCTGGACCAAGCCCTGGTCTATGCTCCGAAAAACCCGGCCATCTTGAACGACAAGGCCTCCTTGCTGGCCCGCATGGGTAAACAAGAAGAGGCCCTGATGCTCTACGAGCGGGCCCTGAGCCTGGCGCCGGGCAGCCCGCTGTTGATGCACAACCTGGCCTGGGCCCTGCTGGAGCAGAAGCGGGACTTGGAGCGCGCCCAAAAGCTGGCAACCAAGGCGGTGCAGATGGAGCCAGGGCAGCCCCGCTTTTGGGACACCCTGGGGCGAATCCAAAAGGCCCGGGGCGAGTACGCCGACGCGGTGATTAGCCTGCACCGGGCCGCCGCGCTGGGAGCCCAAAGCAAGGGCCTTCAGCAAGATATGGCCGAAGCCCTGCTCAAGCTGCCGCCCGAGGTGGTGGACCGCCTGGGCCAACGCAGGAGTACCCCGCTACCGGCCAAAAAGGCCAAGCCGCCAGCTCCGGTCAAAGCGGCTACAGCTCCCCAAAGCGATCCCCTGGGAACCGGTGCGGCTCCCCTGCCCCCGGTCAAGGCCCCCGCCTCGCCCCAGGCGGAAGAGGCCACCCCGGCCAAGCTGGCCGCGCCCGCGCCCACGGTGCCGGGCTATTACGTCCTGGTGGGTTCATTCCGCGACCAAAATCTGGCCACCAAAGAGATGCGCCGCTGGCGGCGGCGGGGTCAGGCGGTTTGGATGGAGTGGAAGCAGGTGACGGGCAGGGGGTTCTGGGTGCGGGTGATGCTGGGCCCCTACCAAAAGCGCAAGAAAGCCATACAAGAAGCCGACTCTTTCCAGAGACAGGGATTGATCAGCAGCTTCGGCATCCTTAAAAAATAGGCCGCAGGCTCATAAAGCCATCCGCAAAACAATTGGTGCTGCTGCACCTGCATTCAGGCCGCGTTGATCTTGTGGTAGAGCTCGGCGGTCCGGCTTCTGATTTTTTGTAGGAGGGGATTTTTTTGCATGCTGGCTACGGCCCTGCCGATGCGCTCACTCCCGTACTTCTGGAAGAAAACTTTGGATCCGGTCTGCATTAAGGCGACGCGCTGGTCATTCGAGTAGCTTTTTGACTTGGCGTGATACACGTAGGTGTGGCTGGCCACAACCATTTGAACCCCGCAATCCGTTGCCTTAAAGCAATAATCATCTTCCACCCCATACCCGCCCGGGAAATCGCTCTCATTGAATAAGCCCACGCGGTCCATGGTTTGGCGGGTGATCCCGATGCAAAATCCGTGAACCAAAGGGACCATGGGCAGCAAGTCAAGGGTGGCCCATTGCTCGCAATAGCGGTTCAAATCCTCGGGGCCCAGGCCATTCGGAAGCGGGTTGATGGCGGTTTGATCCTTGGAGGCGGCGATTTGAGTTATGGACTGGTTGCTGGCGGCATTGGAAAGCGGGCCCACTATTCCCGCGCCGGGAGTGGTGAACACGGCGTCGGCCATTTTTTCGGCCCAGCCGTCGGTGACCATGGTGTCGCTGTTTAAAAGGATGGCCAAATCGCCGCTGGAGGCGCGCAGGCCCTGATTGGCCGCAAAGGTGAAACCCAGGGCGCGCTCGTTGCGCCGCAGGGACGCCCATTGCCTGTCCCGGGCAAATTGCTCCAGATAATCCGCCGTGTCCCGGTCCGAGCCGTCGTCTATCAAAATCAGCTTTTGGTTGTCCCCGGTTCTATTGCTTTGCACCGACTCCAGGCACAGCCTGACGTCGTCCAGGGCGTTGTGCACGCAAACTATTATGTCGATAGCCCGGTCTTTCTGGGCCCGGATTCTGGCTTCCCTGTGCTGGCCGAAACTGGGGCCCCGGTTGGGATCGATATGCCCATGGGCAAGCGCGTCCACCAGTTTTTGGGCTGGGCCCTTGCCGTGGTCATGCACCATCAAGGCAAAATTCGGGTGGTTGAGCACCGGAGTTTCGCCTCCGGTGATGCGGTGCCACTCCAGGCCCAACTCAGCCGCGCAGTAGTTGAAGCTGAGCTGGTCGCGCTTGGAGTTGCGCTCCATTTCCGTCCACCACAGATCCAAGAACCGGCGAGTCGCCTCATGGCGCAGGTCGAACATCATCACATTGGTTTCCGACAGATTATTGTGCGTGAAACCAGCTCGTTTATAGCTTTTAACTTGTTTTCTAATAATGGCGAGGCTGTCGTTCCTGAATTTAGAGCATATTTGGGCTTCCTCATAAACGGTTTGCCTGCATGGGTGGGGATTGCTCGCCATCACTTTTCCGGAAGCAATAAAATCCTCGATCAAGGGAGACAAATCCCCCAATAACATGATGTTGGAATCCACCCACACGGCGAGGTCGTAGTCTTTTAACAGCAGGTGGGGATGGGTTTTGACAAAACGCGCCGCGCGCACCGGGTCGGCATTGAAGTATGCAATGGGACGGACCTGATAAACCCCGGTATCAGCCACCGGCCTATCGCTGAACAGCACATAGTCCAGATTTGGATTCAGCTCTTCCGGGAGCTTGATGGAGTCGTAATTATTGGTGATGGCTACATATACGGCAATTTTCAAAGGCCCTGAGGCGCGTCGCCGGTTGTAGGCGGCGATGCTCTCCCGGTATTGGGACAGCCCGGCCAAGCGCGAACGCACGCTTTGCTCGATTTTGGTCTCGCCGTGCTTATGGTCGAAAAGAGTATCATCCTCTTGTAGCAGGCTTTGCTTATCTTTTCCCAAGTCCTCCAAGCGAGGCTTTAGGCTGGAGCGTAATTTTTTAGGAATTAAATCGTTTATGCCCGGAGGGACTAAGCCGCAATAAATTTTGACTAAAATTTCCGAGATTCGATTGAGTATTGCCTTCATGTTCACGCTTACCGTCACCTAAAAAATCAGACGTTACCAAATAATGATTATCAAGGTGGGCAGCATCTCGACAATGTATTTATTACCTTCGAAAAAAACTGAGCACAACGACTTAGCGACTTCAAGCCTGGATCGGTTCGCCGCCAGCCTCGTCTGAGAGTCCCTAATGACCTAAAAATGTATAATGCATATATGTTTGATAGGACGTGTCAAACTCCCCCAATCTCCGGACCTGCCGATGGCTTGCCGTCACCTTCGGCAAGTTCTTCGCCAAACATCGCCAACAGTACAATTATCGCCAAAGGCTGGGCCCGCAACTCCATTAACGCGGTCATCTTCCGGCACAACTCCCTGGTTACTCACGGGCGACGGCAATACGCCGCCTTTTACGGCCGCCGGGGGCGGGTAATCCTGGCCAAGCGCAAGCTGGGCAGCGGCTATTGGGAGGTGGCCAAAACCCCCTACAAGGGCCGGGTGCGCGACGCGCATAACTCCATCAGCATCATGGTGGACGGGAACGGCTATTTGCACATGGCCTGGAACCAACACGACTCGCCTTTGAATTACTGCCGGAGCAAGGCGCCTCACTCACTGGAACTGGGGCCCCCAACCGCCATGACCGGCATCAAGGAGCGCCGAGTCACCTATCCCGAGTTTCACCGCCTACCGGACGGCGACCTGATTTTCACCTTTCGCGATGGTTCGTCAGGCAAGGGAAACCTGATGATGAACCGCTACGACAGCAAAGCCGGAACCTGGACCCAGCTCCAGGACGACTTGGTGGACGGTCAAAGGCAACGAAGCGCCTATCATCAAATCGCCATCGACCGGCGGGGCGTGATTCACCTGTCCTGGGTGTGGCGGGAGACTGCGGACGTGGCCACCAATCACGACCTTTGTTACGCCAAATCCCCTGATGGCGGTCGTACCTGGCTGCGCTCGGACGGCAGCCCATACCAATTGCCCATAACCGCGGCCTCGGCCGAATACGCCTGGCGCATTCCCCCAAACAGCTCCCTGATAAACCAGACCTCCATGGCCGTGGACAGCAGCGGCGCCCCCTGCATCGCCACTTACTGGGCCCCGGAGGGAAGTGGGGTCCCGCAGTATTTCGTGGTCTTTCGCCAAGGCGGGTCCTGGCGGGCCCACCAGGTGTCCCGGCGCACCACGCCTTTTGAGCTGGGCGGTCAGGGCACCCTAAGAATTCCCATTTCCCGCCCCCTAATATTGCTGGCGGAACGGGAGGGCCGAACCCGGGTCTATCTGGTGTTCAGGGACGTGGAGCGCGGTGACCGGGTGTCCCTGGCCGTGTGCGAGGATCTGCATAACCCAGGCTGGCGCTGCCAAGACCTTACCTCGGAGCCGGTGGGTGCCTGGGAACCCACCTTTGACAGCGAACTTTGGCGGCAAAAGCAGGTGCTGCACCTGCTGGTACAAAGGGTTGGGCAAAGAAGCTGGGAACGGCTGCAACGCCTGACCCCTCAGCCGGTAAGCGTTCTACAGTGGCAGCCCCCTATCTAATTCCATTGCCGGTTCAGGTCAAAAAGTTTTTCACCTGCTCGATGATGAACCCCACCTGCTCATCGGAAAGAGCACCGTGCATGGGCAAGGAGAGGATCTGCTCGCACAACTTTTCGGTGACCGGCAGGGGGGCGTTGGTCAGGCCCTGGTAAAGGCTATGCATATGGTTGGGCGGGTAGTTCACCGCGGTCTCTATATCCTGGCCGCGCAGATGCTCTATCAGCCCGGCCCGGCGGCCCTCCAAAACTCTGAGGGTATAGAGGAAGGGCACCGCCTGATCGTAGTCCATGGGCAACAGGGCCAGGCCGGGCACCCCGGCCAAGGCCTGGTCGTAGCGCTTGGCAATGGCCTGGCGGCGGGCGAAAAAGCCTGGGGCCTTTTTTATCTGCTCCAGGCCCACCAGGGCATTGAGGTTGCTCATGTGATAGCGCCAGCCCTGGCACACCACGTCATAGGCCGAGCGGCTGGGCGGGCCGCCCTGGGTGGCCTGCGGCCGTTGCATGCCCAAACCGCGCATCAGGCCCGCCCGCCGGGCGCTTTCCGCGTCCGGGCAGACCAAGGCCCCGCCCTCGCCGCAGGTGATGTTTTTGAGCGAGTCAAAGCTGAAACAGACCATGTCGCCCTGGGACCCCACCTTTTTGCCGCCGTATGAGCTGCCAAAGGCGTGGGCCGCGTCTTCCACCACCCGAAGACCCCTCTCTTTGGCCCAGGCGTAGAGCCCGGCCAGGTCGCCGGGGTTGCCCGCGTAGTGCACCACCATCACCGCCTTGGTGCGCGGGGTGATGCGCCTGTCCGCGTCGTCCAGGTCCAGCAGCAGGTCGTTCTCGCGCACCTCGCAGGGCACCGGCTTGGCGCCCACCGCGGTTATGGCCTGAAAGCTGGCCACAAAGGTAAGCGAGGGCACCAGCACCTCGTCGCCGGGCTGCAGATCCAGGCAGGCCAGGGCCAGTTGCAGGGCAGCGGTGCCGGAGTTGACGCAAACCACCGGCCTCTCGCCAGTGCCCAAGAAATCAGCCAAGGCCTTTTCCAGCTCCACCACGTTGGCCGAGTGGCCGAAGTAGGCCATCTCCAGGCCGCGCTTCAGGGCGTCCAGCTCCTCTGCTCCAGTGACCGGCTGCGATACGCGGATCATGCTTGATTCTCTCTCCCGCCAAGGTGATTGCATCAAGATACCCCGCTGGAGGTGAGGCTACAAGGGCCTCGGCCAGGACCCTGGCCGATGGGCTAAAGGCGAATAGGGGTTTGTTGGGTAAAGGGCTCCCCTGCCCGAAACCCAACAATTCAATGAGACGCGGCCCGACAGCCCTCCAATCCACAACCCGTCCCGCTTGGGGGAAAACGAAGATCACCACGTCGCATCTCTTCCGAGATGCTCCTCGTGATGACGTCTATTACTGGATTGGGGAGCGGCGCACAAAACCGGCACAGCCACGCGCCGCAGGGCAAGGCGGCAGGCAAGGACGAGCCCGTCATGACAAGGGGGCGGCTCCAGCTTCGAGCAGAGATCGCTTCGTTGCGGCTGGAAGCCGCGCCTCGCGACGACAAGGAGCTTCTAAGCGGGTTCGCCAGGCGGTGCTAGACAAGGTATCCGGCAAGGACGAGCCCATCATGCCTTTGGGAGGGTGCCAGATTCAAACAGAGATTGCTTCGTTGCTACGCTCCTCGCAACGACAAAAAAGTTGGCGGCACAGCCAGGCACCGCAGGGCAAGGCGGCGGCGAGCGCAGACCGCAGGCGTATTCTTATACACGCCGAGGTCTAAGCGATGCGGCCAACGCCGCATAGCGCCGCCTGGCGAACCCGCGCGGCCTAACCAGGCGGTGCTAGGCAAGGCGTCGGGCAAGCGAGGCCCGCAGGCGTATATGCCAATACGCCGAGGAGGCGAGCGCCGCCCGCAACGAAGCATAGCGCCGTCTGGCGAAGCCGCACCACCAATAAAAAGGCGGCGGCCCCCCTATGGAACCGCCGCCGCGAGGGTATGTGAAAAGCCGCTTACTTATAGCAGCAGAACACCTTGCTTTGCAGAATGGTGACCTTGTCGTTCAAGAAGCGCGAATTGAAGCCGCCGTTGCGCAGGATGTTGTAGCCCATTTCCGCCCGCAGGCCGGTGCGGCAGTGGGTGACGATCTCCTTATCCTTGGGCAGCTCGCTCAGACGGCCGCTAAGCTCGTCCACCGGGATGTTCTTGGCTCCGGGCAGCATGCCCGAGGCGGCCTCGGCGCGGGTGCGCACGTCCAGGATCAGCACGCCCTTGGGCTGATTGCGCACGATGTTCATGAACTCGTCGCCGGTGATCTCTCCGGGGTGAGGACGGGGCAGGTAGAATATCTTGGTGCTGACCAGGTCCTTTTGGATGGGGCCCTTGTCCTTGACCCAGCCTTTGTAGCCTCCCTGGAGGATGGTCACGTTTTGGTATCCCCAGGAGCCTATCTGCTTGGCGATGTCCCCCAGCCCGGCCAAATCGGTGCCGTCGGAGTACAGGACTATGTAAGCCTTGCGGTCCAGGGGGAACTGCTCGCGCTGGGAGAGAATCTTATCCTTGGCGATGGCCACCGCGCCCTGCACGTGGCCCTTCTTGGCGGCCTCGACCCCACGGGCGTCGATGACCACGATGTATCCCAATCGCTTGTTTACGAAATCAGAGGTGGTGAGAACCGGATTACCGGCCTTTTTCCAGGCGGGGATGCCGGCGTGGAAGACCTTTACGTTGGTGTAACCCTTCTTTTCCGCCAACCTGGCGGCCATGGGCGAGAGCACTCATCTAAATCCCTGGCAATAAAAAACCACCAGTTGGCTCTTGTCCTTGGGAAGCTTGCCCATCATGTCGGGCATCTTGGGGAAGGGGATGTTGATGGAAGTGGGGATGTTGCCCTCGTTGAAGCGGATGGGCGGGCGCGAGTCCACCAGGGTGTACTTGCCCTTCTCAGGACCCTGGGCCACCAGGGCGGCCAGCTCCTTCACGTCCATGAGCTGCTTCTCGGGCACCTTGATCACCGGCTTGGCCACGATATCGGTGGCCACCAGGTCCGAGCCCACTTTCTTGTAGGTGACCTGCACCGGGATGGGCTTTTTAAGGGCCTTGATGCCCGGGACGTTGGACACCGTGGTCTGGGGGGTGAACTTGACGATGATGTTCTTGCCCGGAGCCACCATCACCGAAATGGACTTGGCCTTGTTGGAGCGGCTCTGGAAGTCGCCGGCCACTACGTTTTCCATGTCCTTTATCTCGGCGTGGCACTTCAGGCACTTTTTGTTGGCCATCACCTCGGCCCAGGCCGGTCCGCCCAGGGCAAAGGAGGCGGTCACCCCGGCGGCCAACATTACGGCCAACCAGGATGCGCGCCTTAAGGCTTTTGCAATCATGGGATACCTCCGTGGTTGATATTGCTAACACGCCGGTGCGGCTGCCAACTCCGTCCCGGCCTGTAAATTACGGCTTAACGCCTGCTCACTGTTCAGGAGACAAAGCTGTATACGCAGATAGAGCAACTCCCATGCCATTATCATGTTTATCTTTTATTTGACTAATTTTCAGTTGATTAGGCCTATATGGCACACCCAATTCCATCTGAACAAAGGAACTTTGTGTTCAGTTTTTTAATACGTGTTAATATTGAATAGCTTCGTTGAACGCCTAGTACGCCGGTAGAAAAGCTTTCTATTGCAACGTGTCTATCGAAGCTCAAAGCGATTTTGTCTTTTAATTGCCGGGGATATATATCAGTGGCCCGAACGGGACGATTATAGGCGCCAGGTAGAAGAATAGGTGGGAGCGCGCAATTGGCAGGTGTTTTGCTTTTATCAGGGTCAGGCGGGGACAACCTGTCAGGCCCTATGATGGGCCCATACAGTTAACATATTGTTTATTGTGGATTATTAGCATAACCGGCATCGAGGAACCATGTTAACGGTTAATTGTAACCTTAACAGTTATTAATTAACACCGGGCGGCTTACTATGGATTTGACCCCTTATTGGAAAACGGTGATGGACACCATGCAGGACGGCCTGCTGGTGGTGGACGACTTCGGCTCCATCGTGGCCCTGAACCCGGCGGCCGAGGACCTCACCGGATACACCCAAGATGAGCTGGTGGGCCGAAACTGCAAGGTGCTCAATTGCACCGGGTGCAGCATCGTGGGCCAGGGACCGGGGGCCAAATGGTGTCAGCTTTTCGTGGACGGCGCGGTAAGGGCCAAGCGCTGCACCATCACCAACAAAGACGGCAAGCAGGTGGACGTCATCAAGCGGGCCTCGGTGCTAAAAGATGAAAACGGCGAGGCCCTGGGCGCGGTGGAAACGCTTATCGACATCAGCGAGCTGGCCAAAAAAGAGCAGGAAATCACCGACCTGCGCCGCACCCTGCGGGGCCAGGAAGATGGCCGCTACGGCATATTGGGGCGTAGCGAGGCCATGCAGCGCCTGTTCGACCTCATCGAGAACGTGGCCTCCAGCGAGGCCCCGGTCTTGATCCACGGCGAAAGCGGCACCGGCAAGGAACTGGTGGCCCGGGCCATACACCAGCTTGGCCCCCGCTGTGACGAGCCTTTCATCAAGGTGAACTGCGCCGCGCTCAACGAGAGCCTTTTGGAAAGCGAGCTGTTCGGCCACGTGCGCGGGGCCTTTACCGGGGCCGAGCGCACCAGAGTGGGGCGCTTTGAGGCGGCCCACGGTGGGGACATCTTCCTGGACGAGATCGGCGACGTGCCCCTGGCCACCCAGGTAAAGCTGTTGCGGGTTTTGGAAAACCGGGAGATTGAGCGGGTGGGTGATCACCAGCCCATCGAGGTGGACGTACGCATCATCACCGCCACCAACCAGGACCTGGAAAGCCTCATCGCCAAGGGCGAGTTCCGCGAGGACCTTTTTTACCGCATCAATGTGGTGCCTTTGAACGTCCCCCCCTTGCGCCGCCGCCTGGAAGACGTTCCCCTGATCGCCAACCACGGCATCCAGCGCATCGCCCTGAAAAGCGGCAAGCCCATCACCGGGGTCACCCCTGGAGCCATGGAGCGCCTGCTGGCCTATCCCTGGCCGGGCAATGTGCGCGAGCTTATCAACGCGGTGGAGTACGCCTTTGTCCTCTGCCCCGGCGGGCTCATCGCGGCCGAGCACCTGCCCCCAAAGATCGCCGGGGGCCAGGCCGCCCCGGCCCACCGCCGGGGAAGGCCCTCCCTGGACCGCCAACACCTGGTGGAGGTGCTCAGGCAGTGCGGGGGCAACCAGTCCCAGGCCGCCAGGGTCTTGGGGGTTAGCCGGGTCACGGTGTGGAAGCGCATCAAGGATTACGGGATCAATCTGCGCACTGACATCGTTTAAGCCTTGTTCGCCGGCTTCGCCAGCTGCCCGTGGGCTGCGTTGCCGGCATCGCTTAGGCCTCGACGTAGCTTGGGCTACGCCTGCGGCCTGCGCTCACCGGACGCCTTGCCCACGAACCCCTGACTGTGCCGGTTTTTGTACGCACTCAGTCTTTTCCCAATTCAGCAATAGCCGTCATCACGAGGAGCATCTCCGGGGAGATGTGACGTGGTGATCCTCGACTTCCCCCAGGCGGGAGGGCCACCCTGGTTTTACCAACCCTTGCCTCCGCCGCTCCTCGCCATGACGGCTATTGACTAGAATGATGAGCGAAGCGTTAATGCCTGTACGGGAGCATCTCCTGGCGAGCAGAGATCGCTTCGTTGCGCCTGGGAGCCGCGCCTCGCGACGACAACGATCATTTTCAAACCAGCGGCAAATGTAGTGGCGGGGTTTATCCCCGCCATCCCAGCGAAGGCGGGTTTGCTGATTTGGCTTTATGGTATTATAATGTAATACCAACTTAACCTTGGGGGACGATGATGCGCGTGCGCCTGTTGCTATTGGCTATCCTGGCCTTCCTGGCCTCTCCGGCCGCGGCGGCCCAGCCCTTTACCGTGGGGGTGTCCATCCCTCC
>JAHLLJ010000236.1 GCA_020444205.1 Deltaproteobacteria bacterium
CCGGCACCGGCAGCGGCGACGGCATCAAGGCCGTGATCGACGGCACCGCCGACATCGGCGACGCCAGCCGCGACATGAAAAAGAAGGAAATCAAGCTGGCCGAGGAAAAAGGCGTCAGCCCCAAGAAGTTCACCGTGGCCCTGGACTGCATCGTACCGGTGGTCAACCCGGCCAACCCGGTCAAGGACCTTAGCCTTGCCCAGCTCAAGGACATCTACACCGGCAAGATCAAGAACTGGAAGGCGGTCGGCGGCATGGACAAGACCATCGTGGTGGTCAGCCGCGACAGCTCCTCCGGCACCTTTGAGGTGTGGAACAAGCGAGTGCTGGGCAAGAAAGCCAGAGTGCGCCCGGATGCTCAGCTGCAGGCCAGTAACGGCGCGGTGGCCCAGGCCGTGGCCGGCAACAAGTACGCCATCGGCTACGTAGGCATCGGCTACCTCAACCCCAAGCTCAAGGGCCTTACCGTGGGCGGCGTGGCCGCCAGCGCCAAGACCGCCATGGATAAGAGCTACCCCATCGCCCGCGGCCTGTACATGTTCACCAATGGTGAGCCCAAGGGCAAGGTCGGCAACTTCATCGCCTTCGTGATGGGCGACGAGGGCCAGAAGATCGCCAAAGAAGAAGGCTTCGTCCCGGTTAAGTAGTTCAATCGTCATGAAATAGTCCACGGCCCTTGGCTGGGCCGTGGACTTTAAGCAACCGTCCGGCGGGCCCCAAGGCCGCCGGCGCAGTTAAATGAACCTGAAAGGAGAGGCTAAATGAAAGGAGTTGGCAAGGTAGCCGGGGCCATAGTAATGGCGGCTACGATGGCCATCGGTATTTGGTCGGCGGCACCGGCCAAGGCGGCCACCCAGGCCGAACTGGAGGCCAAGATAAAAATGATGGAGCAGACTCTCAACGAGATGAAGAGTCAGCTCCAACAAGTGCAGACTACTCAGGTCCAGCAGCAACAGGCGGTGGAAGTGGCCGCGGCCAACAAGCTGCCTTCCTGGGTGGAACGCATGACCTTCTACGGCGACACCCGCTTCCGCTACGAGCACACCAGCTACGACGACCTCAACGGCAAGTCCAAATCCGGCAAGGACCGCTTCCGCATCCGCCTGCGCTTCGGCGTGCGCAGCCAGATTCACCCCGACGTGGAACTGGGCATGCGTATGGTCACCGGCGCCAACGACGACGCCACCAGCACCAACCAGACCATGGGCAACTACTTTGGCGAGTACAGCGCCTGGGGCCTGGACCGGGCCTACGTCAAGTGGACCCCGAGCCCTTCATGACCTCCAAGGCCATCTGGGACGGCGACGTGGTGCCCGAGGGTGGTTTCCTGCAGTACACCTTCAACAAGGGCGGCACCTGGCAGCCTTACGTGTTGGGCGCCTACATGACCGTGGAGCAGAGCGGTGAGTTCAGCGACAACGTGTTGGCTCCGGCCGGTCAGATCGGTGTCAAGGGCAAGGTCGGCGCCTTCAAGCTGAAGGCCTCCACCGGCTACACCTCCTGGGGTGACCTGGGCGACGTGGGCAAGGTGCCCGATAACACCAACGGCAACCCCGTATGGGTAGAGGGCGGCGGCGACCGCATCACCAACTTCGGGGTGTGGGACATTTACGCCAAGGGTAGCTTCAAGTTCGCCAAAAAGGGCTCCGTGTTCGCCTGGGGTCACTACCTGACCAACCAGGACGCCGACGGACCCTACGAGGACAAGGACACCGGCTGGGCCGCGGGCGCGGGCGTCAAGTACCAGAAGTTCGGTTTCGACGTTTGGTACAAGTACATCGAGGCCAACGCGACTCCCGGCTTCATCGCCGACAGCGACTCCGGTTACGTCAACCGCAAGGGTTTCGTGGTCTCGGCTTCCTACAAGCTGTGGAAGTACGGCAAGGTTAAGCTGAGCTACTACAACACCGACCCCATCGACAGCGACATCGATGGAGCCAGCAACGGCTCTCAGACCTTCTTCACGGACTTCGTGTTTAAGTTCTAAGAACCCACCCCGGGATCGCGGCCCCCACCCAACCTGCCGCGATCCCTCCTCGGACCCAGGCCTGGGGCTCCCCGCCCCGGGCCATCTTTTTGTCTTTTTTAGCTACTTATGGTTATCGGCGCCTAAGTTTACAATTAAGTTTTTTTGCAGCTTGACGCCCTTTGCCCGGCTAGGGCAACATTAGACAAGAGGTTGTGAATGTTAGCGCAACCAGGTTACAATCAAGTGACCAAATTTGCCTCGCGTGGCGATCTCACGTTGTTTAAACTGAAATTGATAAGCACAAGCAGGAGAGGAGAACAGTGGCTAACATGAAAAGGCTATTTATGGTAGCGGCCCTGGCCTTGGGGCTCGCCATGCTGCCGTCCACTGGGGCGGCCGCGGCCACACAGGCGGAGCTGGAAGCCAAGATCAAGGCCATGGAACAGACCCTTCAGGAAATGAAGGCCCAACTGGGCCAGGTGACACAGCAACAGCAAAATCAGCAGCAGGCGGTTGAGGCCGCTGCGGCCAACAAACTTCCCAGCTGGGTGGAACGCATCACCTTTTTTGGTGACGTGCGTTTCCGCTACGAGCACACCAGCTATGATGAGTTGAACGGCGTGGACAAGTCCGACAAGGACCGCTTCCGGGTGCGTCTGCGCTTTGGGGCACGCAGCCAGATCCACCCCGACGTGGAGCTGGGCATGCGCATGACCCTGGGCAGCGACGACGACCCCACCAGCACCAACCAGACCATGGGAGGCTATTTCGGCGAGTATGACTCCTGGGGCGTGGACCAGGCCTATGTGAAGTGGACCCCCTCCCTGGTGCCTCAAAAGGGCCTGACCTTCAGCTTCGGCAAGGTCCCCCAGCCCTTTGTCACCACCAAGATCATCTGGGACTCGGACGTGGTCCCCGAGGGCGCCTTTATCAACTACACCTTTAACAAGGGCGGCAACTGGCGGCCCTTTGTCACCGCGGCCTTCATGACCGTGAACCAGCCTGGCGAGTGGAGCAACAACACTTACGCCCCGGCCGGGCAGTTGGGCGTCAAGGGCAAGGCCGGGGCCTTTTCCTTGGAAGGCGCGGCGGGCTACACCTCTTGGGGCGACCTGGGCGATCCGGGCAATCTACCCCCCAACCTGCACGGCACCCCCACCTACACCGAAGGCGGCGAGACGCGCACCACCAACTACCAGGTGTGGGACGTCTATGCCAAGGCGGCCTTCAAGTTCAACCCCAAGGGCTCGGTGGGCATGTGGGGCCAGTATTTGCAAAACACCGATGCCGAGGGGCCCTACCAGGACAAGGACACCGGTTATGGTGTGGCCGCCTTTGTCTCCTATGCCAAGTTCAAGTTCACGGTGCTTTACAAGAACGTGGAGGCCGACGCCACGCCGGGCTTCATCGCCGACAGCGACTCCGGCTATGTCAACCGCAAGGGCTGGCAACTGGACTTCCAGTACAAAATGTGGAAGTACGGCAAGCTGCAGGTCACCTATTACAACACCGAGCCCGAGGATGATTCCATACCCGGCGCGGCAAACAAGTCCCAGACCATTTTCGTCAATACTATCTTTAAGTTCTAGCTTACAACCCAACTCCCCCGGGCCACCGGGCCCGGGGGAGTTTCTTTTTGGCCGGAAAATACCTTCCTCCCAGCCTTCTTTGTCACACGCCTGTAACATTTCAGTCACCTTTAGGAAATATCCGGGCATTACATTTAGCGCAAGTTGATGTGCTTTACTAAGGATGTAATGCAATGATGCAAATCCCACAGGCCCAAGCCATTGCCGGGGACAACGCCCCGCCGGTGGCCGCCGCCCCCTTGACCAAACGCAAGGTGACCAGCACCGTGCAAGAAGCGCGCATCAAGCGCGTGTTCGTGGCCTCCGGCTTCTTCTCGGTCATCGTAATGGGGCTTATAGTTCTGTTTTTGTTCAAGGAAGGGCTGGGGCTTTTCTCCACGGTGAGCGTCAAGGACTTCCTGTTCGGTGAGTTCTGGTACCCCACCTACGATCCGGCGGACTTCGGCATCCTGCCCCTGATCGCCGGCTCGGTGGCTGTAACCGTCATCTCCTCGGCCATCGCCGTGCCCCTGGGAGTGGGCGCGGCTTTGTACTTGGGCGAGGTGGCCGGCCACCGCACCCGGGAGATACTAAAGCCGGCGGTGGAGCTTTTAGCCAGCCTGCCCTCGGTGGTACTGGGCTTCGTGGGCATGGTGGTGCTGGCTCCGCTGATGCAGCAGTGGTGGGACATCCCCACCGGGCTCAACGTATTCAACGCTTCGATAATGCTGGCCATAATGGCCATCCCCACCATCACCTCCATTGCCGAGGACGCCCTGCACTCGGTGCCCAAGGACTTGGTGGAAGCCTCCTTGGCCCTGGGAGCCACCCGTTTTGAGACCTTGACCCGGGTGGTAATTCCCGGCGCCATGTCCGGCATCGGAACCGGCACCATCCTGGGCATGAGCCGGGCCATGGGTGAAACCATGGTGGTGTTGATGGTGGCCGGCGGCGCGGCCCAGATCCCCTCCAGCATTTTCGACTCAGTGCGCCCCCTGCCCGCCACCATCGCCGCGGAGATGGGCGAAACCCCCTTTGGCTCCGAGCACTATCATGCCCTGTTCGCCATCGGCATCGTGCTTTTCCTCTTAACCCTCGGATTCAACCTGGTGGCCGCCTACATTAGCCAGCGTTTCCACCAGAAAGGAGCGGCCACCTTATGAGCCGCCATTCCCTGGC
>JAHLLJ010000011.1 GCA_020444205.1 Deltaproteobacteria bacterium
GACAGGGCCTCCAGGGTCTGCTTGGTGGGCACCGGCTCGCCCGCCCAGTGCTTTTGCAGCACCACCTTGCCCTTGAGAGCCTTTTCCAGCTTGTCCAAATACATACCCACCACCGCCTTTTCGCCCAGGCGGATGTGGGAAGTGGAATAAACGTTTTCGAAAATAAGGGTTACCGGTTTGTCCGCCGCCTGGGCCTGGACCAGGTTCAGGCACAGCACCAGGGCCAGCCCCAGGGCCAACAGCCCCCAAAACCTTCTCATAACTGCCTCCTCCCTAGTTACGGATCGGCTGCGCGCCTGAAGTTTTTTGCGCGCGCCTTTCCCAATTAAATGCTTTAGCTTTTCGGCCATGTTCACTCAGTGGTTCTGATCGCCACTCAGCCTGGAGCCGAAGCAAGCTGAAAAAACACACCGTCGGGATATTTGAGGTCGAGAATTCAGGGGGTCTTAAGATGTTGGTGCCAGGCGGTCTCCCCGTATTCGTTAATGCTCGTTTGGCGGTTAAAACTTCAGGCCGACAGAACCTCCACCGTGCCCGCCGCGCCGTCCACGCGCACCAGGTCCCCGGTTTTGATAACCGCCAAGGGGTCCTGATCCAATTGATCCACCACCGGTATGGCTGCCTCGTAGAGGAGCCGACCGTACAAGAAACCCGTGGTGATTATCAACTCCGTTTCCCGGTTGATGATGGCCGCCGGGGCATTGCCGCAGCGGATGGTCTCCAATATCCAAGTGCTGCTGCTGGTGGAGCCCTTGCCATAGGGATAGACGAAGATCTTTCCCTTGATGCTTTGGCCGTGCAGCTTCACCTTGCGGTCGTCGATGACTCCCTGGCTGGGCTCCACGCCGTGGGACCATACGATCTGCTCGTCGCTGACCAAAGCCCGTCCCTCGGCCACCCCGGGAAGAATGCCTCGGCCCTTGAGAATGATCTTGCCCATGCCGCTCTATCCTTCCACCAGGGCGCTCACCAGGCCCGCGGTATCGGTGTAGATCATGCCCACCTGGTGCTCGGAGGGCAGATAGTACGCCGCCTTGGCCGAGTCGGTGACCATGGTGCGGTAGTGGTTTTTGCCCAGGGGCGAGATGACCAGGCAGTTGCCGTCCATGATGCGGGCCCCGGCGGCGGTGATGTCTTCAACCAACCCCATGCCCTGGGCCAGCTCACACACCGTGGGCGAGGTGTAAACCCATAGCTCGCATCCTGGCTTGAGCTTCTGGCCGCGCAGCAGGCCGGCCAGGTTTTGCATCTCGGGCACCGAGTAGTGGGGGCAACCCACCACTCCCAACTCAGCCTCGCCTGCGGCGGTGGTCATCTCCCGCTGCATGGCGGTGAAATCGTCCCGCCCGAAGCTTAGGCTTTCCTGAGGCTTGTCTCCCGCGAAGGGGTCGCCCGCCGTGGCCTCGGGGGTGAGGCCGGGGGCGTGGTACAGGGCCACCACCCCGCTGGAGGCCGCCGCCGCGCCCAGGTACTTCAGGTCATCCACGCCGGTGGTGTCCGGCAGGCCCTCCACCACCGGGATGCGGTTGCCCACGCTCTTGCCTATGAGCAGGCCCAGGGTGTTGTAGTCCAGGCTGCTCATTTCCCCGGCCGCCACCCGCACCAATACCTGGCCCCGCCGGTTCTCGCTCCGGTACAGCCCCATGCGCGGCATGCGCCCGGTAAGGGCGGCGCAGTAGTTCAGACCGGCTGGAGTGCGGTTGGTGCGCGCGCCCAGCACCGAGTTGGCAAAGGACACTGCCGAGGATTCGGCCCAGGATACGTTTTGCCCGAAGCGCGGCAGGTTGCCCGCCAGATAGGGGGTGCAGGTCCAGGCCGGTTGGGCCCCCAGGGTCAGCACTGCTTGGCGCAGGCGTTCCTGTTTGGCCGCGTACTCCTCCGGGATGCCGATGTCTCGCCAGTGGCGGTCGCAGATGGACAGGGGGTCTTCGGTGGTGGGGATAATGAACCGGCCGCCCAAGGCCACGAACTTTTCTGCCAATTCCAGGCCGGCGTCGTGCAGGGAGCCGTAGTGGGCCATGATCTGGGCCGAAGAGACCTCCACCAGGCGATCAGCCCCATAGATCTGGCCCAGCTTGACCAGCACCTCCATGGCGAAACGGGGGGCCGGGCCCTCGCCCCCCTCCAGCATCCGCTTTTCGTAGTCGGTCAATTGCATGGTTTTCACCCCGGCCCTTATCAGCAGGAACAGTTGTCAGGTTGCCCCTTGGACTCGGCGGACTCCCATACCGGCCGGCCCTGGCGGCTGGTGAAGCTGGCCGGCTGGGTGTCCAATACCTCCTGGATCAGGGCGGTGGCTTCCAGCAGCTTGGCAAAGTCCACCCCTGTGTCGATCCCCATCTCCTCCAGCATGTTCACCAAGTCCTCGCTGGCCACGTTGCCCATGGCCCCTACCGCGGTGGGGCAGCCGCCCAGGCCGCCCACCGAGCTGTCGAAGATGTGCACTCCGGCTTGGTAGGCAGCATAGGCGTTGGCCAGGCCCAGGCCGCGGCTGTTGTGGAAATGGGCCGCCAGGCGCACCTGGCTAAGCTCCTGGGCTATACGCCCCATCTTTTCGCGCACCATGGCGGGATTGGCCATGCCGGTGGTGTCCCCCAGGGATACCTCGGCCACGCCCATGTCGGCGTAGGATTTGGCGATGGACAGCACTCGCTCCTCGGCAATGGCTCCTTCGTAGGGACAGCCAAAGGCGGTGACCACATAACCCCGCAGGCTGCGCCCAGCGGCCAGGGCCAGCTTGGCGATCTCCTCGAATCCCGCCAGGGACTCGGCAATGGACATGCCCACGTTCTTTTGGTTGTGCGCCTCGCTGGCCGAGACGAACAGGGCGATCTCGTCCGCCGGGGTGTTCAAGGCGCGCTCACACCCTTTGAGGTTAGGGACCAGGGCGCTGTAGACCACGCCCGGAGCCTTGCGGATGCCGTTCAGGACCTCCACCGCGTCACGCAGGGCGGGGATGATCTTGGGGTGCACAAAGGAGGTGACCTCTATGCGCTTTAGCCCGCTGGCCGACAGCCGGTTTATGAGCTCGATCTTTTGCTCGGTGGGAAAGAAGCCACTCTCATATTGCAGGCCGTCCCGGGGACCCACCTCCACGATGACCGCTTGGGGGTTGTCCGTACTTGCCATATCCTTCATTGCCTGTCTCCCCGGGTTAGGCCGAGGGGTTAAAGGGCGCCGGTTGAGTGCAGCCCAACATGCGTGAAATCTCCTGGCAGGCCTTGGCCACCGCGGGAGCGAAATCATGGGTGGCTTCCTGCTGGGAGTGGCGCAGCAGGGGAAAGGCGATGTTCAGAGAGGCCACCGCGTATCCGGTGTAATCCAGAATCGGGGCGGCCACCGCGCACAGGCCCTTTTCCAACTCCTGGGCGTTGAGGGCAATGCCTCGGCGCCGAATGAGGGCCAGCTCCTTTTTAATGGCTTGGGGTGTGGTTATGGTGTGCACGGTGGCCGCCCTGAATTTGATTTGATCCAGCAGCCGCTCCAGCGTCTCCGGCGGGGAGAAGGCCATGATCGCCTTGCCCTGACAGGTGCAATGGGCGGGCAGACGCTCCCCGATACGGTGGCGGGTGTTGATTATGTGGCTGGCCTCCAGCCGAGCCACGAACACGATATCAGTGCCTTCCAATACCGCCATGTTCACCGTCTCGTCGCTCAGGGAGCGCAGTTGTTCCATGAAGGGCATGGCCACGTTGCGCAGGCTCAGGCTGTTCAGGGCCGAGGCCCCGATGGATATGTTCTGGGCGCCCAGGCGGTAGCGCTTGGTCTGGGCGTCCTGCTCCACGAAATTGAGCTCTTTGAGGGTAGCCAACAAACGGAAACACACCGTCTTGGACAGACCGGAAAGCTTGGTCAATTCATCCAAACTGGCCGCCGCCTCCTGCCTGCTGAGCAGAATCAGCAGATTGAGACCGTTAGTCAGGGTTTTGGCTTTCTGGCGGTCCGGCATAGCGCCTCTTGCTTACTTGAGAGCGTCCTTGAGCAACTCCACCACCTGGGCTGGTTGCAGGGCCACCCGGATGCCCGCCCGCTCAAAGGCGGTTAGCTTGCTCTTCATGGTGCCCCGGGTGCCGGACACTATGGCTCCGGCGTGGCCCACCTTGGTGCCTTCGGGAGCGGTGTGGCCCGCCACGTAGGTGACCACCGGCTTAGTTACCGCGCCGGAGGCCACCAGCTCGGCGGCCTCCTCCTCCATGGTCCCGCCGATCTCGCCCACCAGCACCACCGCCTCGGTCTGGGGATCGTCCTGGAACTTTTGCAGCGCGTCCCTAAAGCGCAGGCCCACGATGCGGTCGCCGCCCACCCCGATGCAGGTGCTCTGGCCCAGGCCCGCGGCGGTGAGCCGGGAGACGAACTCATAGGTCAGGGTGCCGCTGCGCGAGGCCAGGCCAATGGGGCCTGGCTGGAAGTAACGGGCCGGTACAAAGCCCAGCATGGTATTTTCCGGCGGGGAGATCATGCCGGGAGTGTTGGGCCCGATAACCGTGGCGCCCAGGCGTCGCTTGGCCTCCATGATGACCATGGCGTCCTGCAGAGGCACGTGTTCGGTAACGATGACCACCAGCTTGATGCCGTTTTCCATGGCGTCCAGGGCCGCGGCCTTTACTCCGGCGGCGGGGATGAACAGGATGCTGGCGTCTAGGGGTTGGCTTTGGCAGGCCTCGGCCACGCTGTCAAAGACCGGCACCCCCTCCACCTCCTGGCCACCGGCCCCGGGGCGAACCCCGGCCACGATTTTGGTGCCATAGGCCAGCATGTTGCTGGTGTGATGCCGGGCGGCGGAGCCGGTGATGCCCTGAACGAGGACCTTGGTGTCTTTAAAGGCTATGATGCTCACGAAAGACCCTCCGTAATCTCGATTACCTGAGTCACCGAATCTTCCAGGCCGGCAATGGCCTCGATACCCACCTGCCGCAAAATTTCCCGGCCTTGATCCTCGCGGTTGCCCACCATGCGCACCACCACCGGGAAGGAGGGCTGGTACTCGCTCATGAAGTCCTGAATGCCCAGGGCCAGGTCGTCGCAGCGGTTGAGCCCGGCAAAGATGTTGACCAGCACCGTTTTGATGCTGGGGTCATCCAGGAACAGGTGGAAGGCGTCGTAGATCCCCTGGCGATTCATCTGGGCGGTGTCCAGGAAGTTGGCCGGCTTGCCGCCACCGGCGCGCATCAGATCCAGGATGGCCATGGTGATGCCCGCCCCGCTGGAAAGAATGCCTATGTCGCCGTCCATGCGCAGGAAGGTCCAGCCCCGCTTGCGGTGGTCCTTTTCCAGCTCATACTCGGCATCGCTCTGCCCCCGGGGGCGCACCAGATCGGCCTGGCGGAACAGGGCGTCTTCATCAATGGCCGCGGTAGCGTCCAGGGCCAGGAAAGAGCCGCTGGCCATGACCAGCGGGTTGACCTCCAGCATCTCGCAGTCGAACTTGGTGTAGACGCCGTAAAGGGCGGTGATGATGCGGCAGAGCTCGGCCCGTTGCGCCTCATCCAAGCCATCCTGGGGCCCGTAGAGAAAACCGGCGATCTCTTCAGCCTGCTGGCTGGTAAGGCCCTGGCTGGGAGAGACAGCTTTTTTGATCACCCGCTCGGGATGCTCCTGGGCCACGCTCTCAATCTCCACCCCACCCTCGCGGCTGGCGATGAACACCGGACAGCCCTCGGTGTAGTCCACGGTGATGCCCAGATAAAGCTCCTGGGCAAAGTCCACCTTGGCTTCCACCAACAGGTTTTGGATCTGTTCTCCAGCGTGCTCTTGGCCCAGTAGCTGGGCCGCGGCCTGCTCGGCTTCCTGGGGAGTGTCGACAAAGGCTATCAGCCCGGCCTTGCCCCGGGCCTTGATCATGGTTTGAGGTTTGATGACCACGGAACAGGCCAGACGTTCAGTCGCCTGTTTGGCCTGGGCGGCGGTGGCCGCCAGCTCCGAGTCCGGCACGGCGACTCCAGCTTGAGCGAGCAACTGCTTGGCTTCGTATTCGTAAATCCTCATGAGCGTTCCTTGCGGGCGGAGTGGCGATCACCATATATTCCGATAATCGGAATAACGTTTCTTTTTTATAAAATAGTAAATCCGCCTCTCCAAAGTCAAGGCCAAATTCGGCGCGGAAACTGGAGGGGATTTAGGAGGACGCGCGGCGGGCCATGCGCCTTACTTTGCGGGGTCCGGCCTTCCAGATGAACAGGCAGGCGGCCCACAGGGAGGCTATGAACAGCAGAAAGGCATACAGATAGCCGCCGGTCAGGTCGCGCAGCAACCCCGCCGCATAGGAGCCCAGGGCGCCGCCCACTCCGTTGCCCAAGAAGATCACGGCAAAGATCAAGCCGAAAGACCCGCCCATGAACAGGTCGGCCGCGGCGGCGGGGTAAAGGGGGGTAGCCCCGCCGTAGCCAAGCCCAAAGAGCACCACAAAGGCCAGGGCCAAATAGGGCTGCTCCGGGCTGATGAACATGGCTGCTACCAGGCCCAGAGTGCAGATCACCGAGGTGATGGTGTTGGTCAGTTCGCGGCCCAGGCCGTCGGAAATATACCCGAACAGCATCTTGCCCACCGAGCTGAACATGCCCACCAGGCCCATGTACAGCCCGGCCAGGCGCAGCGCTAGACCGGCGTCTACCATGGCCGAGGCAGCGTGCATCAAGGTGGACTGAAAGCACAGGGAGCCAAAGCAATAGGCCCCCATCATCAGCCAGAAGGGGTGGGTGCGCATGGCCCGGGCCAGGGTCCAGGGCTGGTCGGCCCAGGCGGGGTTGACAATGCGGACCTCTTTCCCGGAGGGCCGCCCACGCCGGGAGCGGGGCTGGGCACCATTGTCCGGCTCCAGGCCCATGGCAGCGGGATCAGAGCGGGCCAACACCAGGTTCAGAGGCAAGGCCACACAGGTGACCACGGCGGCCAGGCACAGATAGGCCCCGCGCCAGCCCAAGGCGGCTATCCATCTCTCGGCCAGGGGCACCAGAATGAGCATGCCCAGGCCGATGCCCGCGAAGGCGATGCCCACGGCAGTTCCCCGCCGGCGCACGAACCAGCGGGAGAGTAAGGCCGAGTTGGTAGTAAAGCCCATGAAGCTGGCTCCGATACCGGCGAGCAGGCCATAGCTCAGACGGAAGAACCACAGACTCTGGGTGGTGCTGACCAGCACCAGGGCCGCGGCCAGTAGCAGGCCTCCCAAAGGCATGACCAGGCGGGGCCCAAAGCGGTCCAGCAGATAGCCCGCCAAAGGGCTGCTAAAGGAATTGCACACGATGAAGATGGAATATATGGAGGCGGTAGAGGCCCGGCTCCAGCCGAATTCCCGCACCAGGGCTATGAAGAAAACCGAAAAGGAGTACCAAACCCCAAAGACCACGGTCAGGTTGACCAGGCAAAGCCCGACGATAACCCAACCGTAAAACAGCTGGTGACGATGCGCGGAGTTTTTGCCTGGCGACATGCCCCTTACCCCTGTGCTGGGAGAGGTGATCCTCACTGGTTGAACAGTTCAGCGGCGTTATTAAGGTGGATGGCCCTTGGTGTTTTCATGCCGCCACTTCGATCAGTCCCGAAATAGGCAGGGCACAGTATGCCTTGTCCGGCCTTCTGGCGTCCAGTCGGGATTGGGGCCGTTGTCGGTTGTGGTAACCAATTCAGGATCCGATTACTCGTTTGGCCTCGCTTTTCGTCTCAAAGGCAAGCAGATAGATTCATTCGTATTTAAGAGAGCACCACAGGGGCTCAATCATGAGGTTATCCATCCCGCAATTTTTACCATCCGTGAAGATGTTGATAACAGCATCCGTCAAATGAAGGTCGTCGGCTGCGCCATGCAATGGCGTCACCATCTGCAATTTTAAAGAGGGGTCGCAAAGATAAAGGATCGAACCAAATTCAGCGGATATCCTTGCTTAGCCTACTTTGAATTGTTGACCTGTTTTAGATTTACAGCTTGTATGAATTCCCATTGCGACATGCGCAACTTTTACGCATTGTCAGGTCTTTGGGGCCGCCAATACCAAGTAACGCTTATATGACATTTTCGGACGGGGGCTTCTAATTGCCGGGAGGCATATGCTAAAATTTTTAGTACACTGGCAAAGTTAAAAACTTCCCATCCGAAACAAGCACGCCCTCTTTTTTCAGACGCCCTACACTCGCCAGTGAGTAGTTAGTCGGTCCGCAAGACCTAAAACCGTAAAGCGTAGTAGGTCAAAATGTTGCGGCCAAAGCCACTATTCGGCCGTCCGATGGCCGAAGGGCGTTACAACCAGCGCATAACTCCCCCAAAATCCGCCCCCGCCACCAGAGCGGAGGCGCGACGCTTCAGTCCATGGCTTGGGTACACAGCCCAGACCGCGCCACAAAAGATACCTGCAATTCCTGGAAGGGTGATGGGGCCGGAATGCGTCTCCCCGCCTCTTCGGGAACTGGGAAACCCGCCACTCAGATGTGGTGCAAGATTGTTTGCCGAGGAGTATGGGTCCGCATTTTACTATCGATGGAAGGAGGGACCCTATGTCTGATTTTATTTCATTGTCACCATCAGGATTGGCAAAAGATTTTGATATCGAGAACTTTGGTGAAAAACCCATTGTCTCGGTGGAAGAGAAAAAAGACAGCATATCCATTAACTACATTTTTCCCGGATTCACGGTCGGGGACAACGAACAGCAGGTGGGCGATGAGGCCATGCCCTTCAAGGAGGTGGGAATTTCCGGCGCTGGGTTCGTCTCGGTAAGCGGCCGCCCCCTTTTGCCCAGCCTGGGCCGTTTTGTGCAGATTCCTCCGGGCTGCGACTACAAGGTCTCGACAAAAAAGAACCGACCGGTGAAAATCGATGACCTTCTGGTGACCCCGGCCCAGGAAAACGCCACCGATCAGGCCGATGAGTCAGGGGAGTTCGAGTTTGATCGCCAGGCCTACCAGCGCGATGCCCTGTATCCCAAAAACATCGTGGAGGTGGGGGAAGAGCAGAACCTGGACGGCTACAAGGTGCTGCCGATACATGTTTGCCCCTTGCAGTACAACGCCGCAAAAAGACAGCTGGTGGGATACAGCAACATCGAGGTGACCATAGAGCTCACCCAGAAGGAAGAGGACGACGCTGAACTGAACGAGTTCGGCTTCGGGGATCCTGAATCCAATCTGGAGGGCTTCGGCAACCTGGTCTTGAACCCAAACCGGCGTATTGTGGAGCGCATACCCATCGCCCGGGTGCCTTCCGGCTTTGTCTTGAAACCGCGCGGGCCGGAGTTCCTGATTATCTATGATGACGGTCTGAAAGACGCGGCGCTCCGGCTGGCGCGGTGGAAAAACCGCAAGGGCCTGCAAACCGACACCGTGCCCATTTCCACGGTTGGAAATACGGTGGCCAAAATCAAGAGCTATATCCGCAAGCAGCGTGGATTCCTACTCTCCCGCCTGCGCTATGTCTTGCTTTTCGGCGATGTGAACTCCATACGCGCTGAAGAGGTGGGTGGTAACACCACCGACCATTACTACTTCACCAAAAACGACCCCTCTGGCAGCAATGACTGCCTGCTGCCCTGGGTGTCCGGAGGCCGCATCCCGGTTAGTTCCCTAAGCGATGCGGATTCAGTGGTTACTCAGATCATAGACTTCGAGCGTAACCCTCCCGCAGACCCTGATTACTACCTGCGCATGACCTTTGCCGCGTTTTTCCAAGACGACTATCCCCAGGACGGGCGCGCCGACCGGGCCTACATGAAGACCATGGAAAGTATTCGCTCCCACATGGTGTCCCAGGGCTTTAGCGTGGAAAGGGTGTATGTATCCAGCAACCCCAACCCGCAAAAGTATAAGGACGGCAGCAACGTGCCGGCAGCGGTAAAGGCCGCGATAATGGATGGCGGGGATGCAACAAATCTATTGCTAAGCGACACCTCGGAAGGTCAACTGGTCATTGGGCACAGGGATCATGGCGGCGACTCGGGTTGGTCTCATCCTTCCTATACCACGGGCCATCTGCCCTCCATTGTGGGTCACATGCCTTCCATCTTCTACAGCATCAACTGCCTGACCGGCCGCTTTGACAACACCACCAGCGACAGCTTTGCCGAGGATCTTTTGGAGCGGCGGGGGGGAGCCCCTTCCCTGATAGCCGCCACCGAGGTCTCCGGCACCTGGCGCAACGACAGCCTTATCAAAGCCTTGTTCGACGCCCTTTGGCCGGGGGTCATCCCCACCTTCCCGGGCAGCACGGCCAGCTATGCGATCAAAAACCACCGTTTGGGCGACGTGCTCAACTATGGCAAATCCTATCTACTGGTGGCGCATGGGGTTAACTCGGGGGTGAAGGCGCATTTCGAAATCTATCACGTGGTGGGCGACCCCACCCTGCAGCTGTATACCGAACGGCCTCGCACCCTGGTGATCAAGGCGGAAATATTGCGCAAAAAGCTGTACCTGCGGCTCAACACCTTGCCCAAGGGAACCGTTTTGACCGTGATTCACCGAGGCAGGGTGGTCAAGCGGAGCGCCTTGGGCTCCACCCGGATGAACCTGCCCGTCAGCGAGCTGCTGCTGAGCACAGCCCGGCCCAGCACGCTTCGTGATTACATTGAGGTGTGTGTGTCGGCCCCGGGATTCCGCTACACACGAACCCGGGTTAAGCTATAAACCTTCTCCGCTGTATAGCAGGGCAGCCGCCGTCGGCTAAACCGATGGCGGCTGCCATCTTGACAATACCGGATGATCCAGCCGCGTTTTTGATAAGCTCAAATAGTTATTTGCTCTCTTTGGAAAGGGTTCCGTCCCAATCGGAAGGAGGGGGCTGCTCGAGATAGCCCAGGCATCGCTCACCCAGCAACTCAGCGGCGTAGTCGCCAGGGTTTAAAGCCAGCACCCTATCGTAGAACTTGGAGGCGCCGATAAAATCCCTGTCCAAGTACAAGGCGAAGGCCTCCTCCGCCGCATCCAGCCATGGTGGGGCGGGCTGGTCAGCTGGGCCGATGAGTTGGTGGATTAAGACCGGATCGTTCTTGCCCTTGACCCGGATCAGGTCCAATACCCGGAAATGAAATTCCTCATCACAGGAAAGGCGGGTGGACTGACTAACTACGATGGACACGCCATAGTCCTTGGTCTGACTCTCCAGGCGCGAGCCGAGGTTTACACTGTCGCCGATCACGGTATAGTCGAACCGCAGGTCTGATCCCATGTTTCCCACCACCATGATTCCAGTGTTTATCCCCACCCCAAGGTCCAGGGGTGGCACCCCCATTTTTTCCCAATGGAACTTGAGCCCCTCTGCTTGCAGCACCATGCCCAGGGCGGCACGGCAAGCCCGGGCCGGGTGATCCGGCTGCTCCACTGGGGCTCCAAAAAAAGCCATTATGGCATCGCCTATATACTTGTCCAGAACCCCGCCTTGGGCCAACACTTCTTGCGTGAGCCGGTTCATGAAGGTGTTGAGCACTGAGGCCAATACCTCAGGCTCAATTACCTCGCTGATGTTGGTGAAATTTCTGATGTCAGCGAAGAGCACCGTGAGTTCCTTTTTTTCACCGCCCAGTTCCAGGCCCTCTGGGTTCTTGGTCAGCTCCTCGATAATGGCTGGACTCAGGTATTGCCCAAAGGCGCGGCGAATAAATTGCTTATCCTTTTCCAGCACAAAATATCGGTAAAGTAATCCCGCCACCCCGGCCAGGCTCAGGGCAACCAGGGGGTGTACCAGGCTGAGCAGCAGGCCCCGGGTGAAGGCCACATAGACCATTGCTGTATAGGTGGCGGCTAAGCCCAAGGCCGAGGTTGCACCGGCAACCGGGTGAAGCCAAGCCAGGAGCACGGCCGCTGCCAGGGCGAGGAATAAGCAGGCGATCAGGTCCCACAGAGAGCTAAAATTGGTTTTGACCAGATAATCGCCCCTCAAGATGTTATCCATGGCTTGGGCCTGGATGAAGCCCCCTGGCATCAGGGTGGCGATGGGCGTTGGCCAATGATCCATGACACCAGCGGCGCTGACCACGAGCAGCACGGCCTTGCCCTTCAGAGAGTCGGGTGGCGCTCTGCCGTTTATAACGTCCGCGGCCTCCAACACCGGCACCACGTCCGATCCTCCACGAAAGTTGATTGGGAGACGCCCTTGTTCGTCCACTGGAATGTGTACCCCGGCCAGTTCAATGCCCGCTAGGCCGTGGGTGGTTACGGTGAGGGGGGGCAGAGGCTTGCCGGCCAGGCGGGCCAGAGTCAATAGGGCCAGGGAGGGAAAAATTTCTTCTTCGCAACGCATTATCATGGGAATGCGGCGCACTACACCATCGTAATCGGGTAGGACATTGAAGTAACCGCCCCAACGTGAAGCCTTGATTAGCAAGGGAAGATTGTTCTCCGGAGCCACCGCGGTGGGGAGATTGGCCTCTAGCGCCGCGGGAGAACTGTAGCGAACAATAGGGAAGGCGAACTTGGTTATGGCCCTTATGCGCTCCTTGGTTGCCTTGCCCTCCAAGTGGGAAATTTGACGGCGGTCGGTGTGGAAAAAGTATCCCAAACATATCCTTTCCCGGTGGCGGGCAATGGTTAAGGCCAAGCGGTAATCAGGATGGTGCCGGCCTATAAACTCTTCCAAGTCCATAGGCCTGCATTTCTGGGCTGCCTTTTGTAGCTCCAGCACCGCACTCAGGGCCAGGCGGTTGTCTGGCTCAAAAAACCCCATGTCCAGGGCCAGCACTCCAGCCCCCGCTCTCATGATGGTTTCCACCAGGTCGGCGATTAGGGTGCGTGACCATGGCCAGCGCCCCAATTGGTCCAGGCTGCGCTCACCTATGGCCACCACCATAATCTTTGATTGGTCCATTTTGAGGGGGGGCCGCAGCCGGAATATCGCATCGCGGCTTTTGAGTTCCATCAGTTCCAGGAAGGGCATGCCGCTAAGGTAAAGGCCCACTACCAACAATCCAGCCAATAGGCCGATGGCCAGCGTGACCAGATAGCGCTTCAGCAAAGGTTTCCGTCTTTTACCGATGTTGATACCAGGGAAGGAAAGAGGGGCCGGACAAGGCCCGTCTTTGCAACCTGAAGCATGTCCTCATGGGCCATCAGCCGATGTCCGTGTTGAAGCTTGTGGTGGTCTCGGTAGTGGTCGTGCCGGTGCTGGTAGTGGTGGTGGTCGTGGCGCTGCTTGTGGTCGTGCTCGAACTAGGAGGTATTTCCTCTACAGGAGGAAGGGTAGTGGTTGTGCTGGAGCTTGTCGTCGTAGTCGTTGTCGTCGTAGTCGTTGTTGTGGTGGTCGTGGTGGTGGTTGGTTCAGTGGTGGTGGTTGGTTGAGTGTCGGTAGTCGTCGTGCTGGTCGTAGTGGTCGTGGTCGTGGTCGTGGTGGTGGTGGTGGTGCTGGTAGTGGTAGTTGAAGTGGTAGTCGTGGTCGGTCGCGTGGTGATGGTGGTCGTGGTCGTTGGGCGGGTGGTGGTGGTCGTGGAGGTGCTGGTTGTGCTGGTGGTCGAGGTCGTGGTGGTAGTCGGCAAGGTGGTGGTAGTTGTGGTGGTGCTAGGCAGCGAACCTGCTATAGGGGAGGGCAAGGGCGCTCCTCCCGGGGGTCCACCACTATCGGGAGGTTCTTGGCCAAAAAGGCTGTAGATGAAGCGTAACTCCTCAGGGGTAGGATCGCGGGGTTGAGTGGGCGGTTTGTCTTTGGAAATGCGGGTGATCTTCACCCCGTTTAGATATACGGGCTGACCAGGGATTAGCTTGTTGAACACCTTTATGGGGTTGTCCAGGCTAAGCACAAGGGTGCTGTCCGGCGACTCTACAATGATGATCAAACGGGTGCCCCGCACTCCAGCCACCGCCGTGGGGGTCTCAACCTCAAAGGTGCGCTGCCGGTAATTGAAAAGGTCATTGACCAGCACCTTGAGGCTGCCTTTGGGAAGTCCGATTCTGGCCTCGCGTTCGCCTTTTCCAGCCTGCAAGGTGAGCTTGTCCAGCTTGCAGATTGTCTCCGCACCTACTCGCACCAAAGATTCATCCTTCAGCACCAGCTTGGCCCAGCTCTCCGGCCCCGTATGCACCTCGTCGTGTAACTTCAAGGCCATGCCTTTGGCCGCGCGCGTAGTTGTATGGGCCGACGGGGCAGCTACCTCCACTTGGCCATCCACCGCGAAGACGCGGCCCACTGCCGGGCCTTTACCCGCAGTGGCCAGGGCCGCGCTCAATAACCAGGCTAAGCAGGCCAACAGCAACCCGGTATTAATCGCGCCTGTCAGGGCTTTGTTTAGTGCTGAAGGTCTCATAGGCCTATCACCACCATGAGACTGATTATGTTTTGGCGGTAGTTGTAGGGGTCGAAGCCGTCATCGCCCGAGACGTTGGAGTCGTTGTTGGTGAAATAGTAAGTGGCCAATATTTCCCAGCGGTCGTTGGGCCGGAAGCGCAGGGTGGCATAGGCTCGAAATTGGTCGTCATCGCGATCCCAGGGTACGGGGGTGGGGGATCCGTTGCTGACTTCCAGACGTTGTTCATGCTCGTAGTAGGCGTAGATGATACCCACCTCCCCACTCAGCGGTCCCCAAATTGGCCTCCCGGCGGCCAGGCCCACTTCGTAATTGGTGTAACCGCTGGAAACATCATCCGCGTCGTCCTGGTAAACGCCGTAGCCGAGCTTGATGAACTTGGTCTGCGTGCCAAAGTAGTACAAGTGCTCCAGCCGGAGACCTAAGCGCCAAATGTCGGATTCGTTGGTGAAATAGAGGCGGCGCTGCACCTGACCGTACACATAGGTGGTGATGCGCTCGGTCATGTCCCACTTGAGCGTGGGATATAAGCTGTGCTGTTGCAGACGTGACCGATGGCTCGCCCCGTAGAAATAATAAGCATATTCATAGGGCACTCTTACCAGCCATTTCTCACCGTTAATCTGCCCGTACAAGCTGCCCGAGAAGTTGGCGTAGTCACTTTCCCCCAGCTGAAAATAGCTTTTGTTAAAAAAGCCGGCAGCGCCGTACAGGGCCCAGTTTTTGCCCTCTGTTAATCGGTAATGGAAATTTGCTCTGGCCAGCCAAGCGAAATCACCCTCTTCGCGTGGCACTACAAGCGCGGGATTGTCGGTGAGCGGGTCTAAAAATACGTTGTCATTATATTCTGCTCCCAAGGTTAGCCATAACCGCCAGCGGCGGTTGGCCAGCTCGGCGGCATCGCTTTGCCGAGAGAGACTGTTTAGGTCCCGTGTCAATAGCGGGCTGGGCTGAGCTGCTTGAGCAGCCTTAATCATCTTCTGAGACTGGGCATACTTGTGCTGATACATAAGCGATTGGGCAAGCAGATAATAGACATTGGGATCGCCCTGGGGCAGGCGTCGCAGTTGGTCTTCAGCCTGAGCATAGTCATGCAATCGCAGATGGAGGAGGGCCTGCTCACGTACCGCCCGCTGGAAGTCCACCGTCTCGGACCGGCGAAATTGCTCCAGCGCACCATCGTATTGCTTGGCTCGGATATATAGATAGGCGAGGTCAAAGTGCAGGAAGCCATAGGCTACTGGGTCTTTGGCTAAAATTTTGCGGTAAAAATCCACGGCCTCGTTGCGGCGTCCCATGTTTTCTAATATGGCCCCCTTTAAATAGATGGCTTCTGGGGCGGGACGGGAAGTGATCAGGCAGTGCTGGATAACCTCAAGGGCTGCGTGATATTGCTCGTCCAGGACAAGGAAGCGCGCCTCGGTTATGTACTCGTTAAGGGACTGCTTGGTGCAGGGTTTGGCCGTGGGGGTGGCCATGGTGCCGGCCGGCATGGCCAGCAGCCACAGCATGGTCAAAAGACCAGCCCAAAGCATGGGCCGGTACATTTGTCTAACACTTGAATCCATTGCCCAAGGTTCCGATCCGGCAAACGGGAAGGGCTCACGCCAGTGTCATAGACAAAAATTTTCAGCTATCGGGGCGATGGGGGATAAAAAGAAGTCGTAGGGCGAATTCAAGCTTGGTGATTCAGGCTGTAGATGCGGGCAGGTAGTATCCATAGCCCCAAATCAAAACCATTGTAGCACACTATGGAATATGACTAACGATGGTCTTTTAAAATGAGTTGAGATTGGCCACTAGACTTTGGCTCCTGAAATCCGGTCCCCAGCTGATCCGGGTTTAAACCCGGGATTTTGGGCCTAGAAAGGGCGGCGATTATGGCCAAGAAGCTACGAGCTGCCAAGAAGACCATCCGCATTATGCAATCTCCAAGCTTCCGGCCAGGGGGACCGTTTCTCCTGGTGCGCCGGTTTTTATAAGGGCTTGGCGTTTGCCGGGTCTTTTTGGTTTTTAGGGCAAGTTCTCGGTCTCCAAGCCCTATGGCCAACACGCCGTTCACCTAAAACACTTGCACCAAATCCTTAAGCATTCCGGACGAAAGCTCCTAACCCGCCTTTCCGGGGACGTTTTAGCCTGGGTTCACAACGGGCAAGAAAGGCAGAACCGTTGCCGAACCAAAGGCCGGACAAACCATGGGAGGGTAAAAATGCGGTTGGGTTTTGGACTAAGAGCTGACTCCTGCGGCATGGAAGCCTGCTGGGCCGTCCAAATGATGTACGACGCCTTTGAGCCAAAGGGCTGTGTTCAAGGCATGCCCCCGGTGGCCGATTACACTCGCCGCACTTGGGTCGAAGCCATCATGGGCAATAGCTGGAATTTCGTCTTAAGGGAACGATACAAGGTGGTGGGGCACGCCGCGGCCATAGCGGACAAGCGTCGCAAAGAGGCTGAGTATCTCATCTTTGTCCTGCCGAATTATCAAAAGCAAGGGCTGGGAATTACCCTCACTGAGCTGGCAATGGACTATTTAAGGCGGCGAGGGATAAGAAGGGTTTTTAGCAAGGTGCAGCTCAGCAACATCCGGGCGATCCAGTTATATAGAAAATTCAATTTCGATTTCTCGCCCCAAGGCGATGATTCCAGATGCATCATGGCCTGCACTTTGGAGCAGGCCGCATGAAACTTAGTAAACCCAGAGATTTGGCCTCAAGCGGCCTGGGCAGGTTTGGCGCATGTACTTCGATATCCACTATCCGTGTCAACGGCAGAATACCCAAAAGAGCCGGTTTGGGGTGGGCTGGACGTCAGGCGGGCTTGCTGTCCAAGATAATCTCCGCCGCCAAGCGGGCTCCTATTCCCGGAGGCAGGGCGCATTTTTCATAACCCAAGGCTTTTTGGAATGCCGCGAAATTCTCCTGGCTGGCGCGAGGGTCCATGTAGCGGCCGAAAATTGTATCCTCCTGGATTTGGGGGCACATGATGGTGCCTAGCTCTTGTTTGAAGCGGGCGATGAATGCACGGGCCGCCTCCATGGTTCGCCCGGTGCCTTGGTAATCTTCCGGATCATCGCTGCCAAAGAACAACCCCAAGGCGATCATGGGGCCGGTGACCCCACCGCAGATGCCACCGGTCATGCCGAAACCGGGAAAAGGAGACATGGCCCTGACCAGGTCCCAGGTGCCCAGGTTAAACTCATCCATCAATGCGAGCAGTGAACCCTTGGCGCAGCTGTGAGTGAGGTATTCATACTCCTCCGCTCTGAGCTGCACCCGGTCCAGCACCTCGGGGCGCTTGGCCAGTAGTCCGGGCCAATCCACCTGTTTTGGGGCAATTTCCCGTTTGCGTAGCGCCTCCAGCCTGTTGCGGATGCCTTGCACATCCCAAGCCCGGACAGCCAGCTCCGCCACGCGCTTTTGCAAGTTTGCCGACTTATTCATTTCGCCTGCCTTTAAATGCCTTTAGGTTAGGTTTGAGTGGTCACAAAGCTTCGGCTGAAGACCCCTTCCCCCCAACTTTTCCTGTGGGCCAAACGGTATTTTTTGCTGAAAATCCACCTAGTAACATGGTATTTTATCTAAATGGGGGGCGCAAGGAGCCCGCCGCCGACGGTACCACGCCTAAGAATATCTCTTGCTCGATTTGAAATCGCGGCCCCGGGGCTCTCCGGTTGTGAACAAGCCCGTGAGGACTATTAAGCCATGCCCCGCAAACTGGCCGCCATACTCTCTGCCGACGTCAAGGGCTACAGCCGCCTGATGGCGGACAATGAAAATGCCACCATAAAAACCCTCACCGCATACCGCCGCATAATAGCCCAGCTGGTGCAGCAACAACAAGGCCGGGTGGTCGACTCCTCGGGTGACAACCTCCTGGTTGAGTTCGCCAGCGCGGTGAACGCGGTTTGCTGTGCCGTGGCCATTCAAGAGCGGCTTAAGATAGAAAACCAAAACCTGGCCCGCCACCGGCGCATGGAGTTTCGCATCGGGGTGAACCTGGGCGACGTGGTGTCCCAGCGTGGGGCCATCTACGGCGATGGGGTCAACCTGGCCGCGCGCATCGAGGGCTTGGCCGACCCGGGCGGGGTGTGCGTCTCGGCCAGCATCCACGAGCAGGTCAAAAACAAGCTCAGGCTAAGCTTCGCCGATCACGGCAAGCACCAGGTTAAGAACATCGCAGAGCCGGTAAGGGTGTTCCAGGTGCTTACCGACCACCTGCCCGCCATGACCGAGGCTGAGCTGAAACTGAACCAGGCTGAACGGGCCGGCGGCCGCAAGACACGTATATTGCTGGTTGATGATCATGAGGTCTTTCGTAGCGGCATCCGCAGCTTGCTCAACGAAGAGGATGACCTGGAAGTGGTGGCCGAGGCTGCCGACGGGCGTGAGGCGGTTCTTATGACCCAGCGTCACCAACCGGACGTGGTGCTCATGGACATCTCCATGCCCGACCTCAATGGGATCGAAGCCACCCGCAAAATCGTGGAGACCGGTGGCCCCTCGCGGGTGCTGGTGCTTTCCATGCACAGCGATCCCCGTTTCGTGGCTGGTGTTTTGGAGGCCGGTGCTCACGGATATCTGATCAAAACCTGCACCGCCCGGGAAATGCTGGCGGTGATCCGCTTGGTGGGCCAGGGCCTTACCTATCTTACCCCTGAGATCACCGATATGGTGGTTAAGGGGTTTGTGGGGCGCATGGAAGGTAGCCTGGCCTGCCCGCCGGCCAGCAGCCTTAGCCCCCGGGAGCGGGAGGTCCTGCAGCTATTGGCCGAGGGGCTCAGCGTCAGCGAGATATCCCAACGGCTCGGCCTGGGCGAGAAAACCATAAAGGCCCACCGGCACAACCTCATGGAAAAGCTTAATATCAGCAACATGGTAGGCCTGGTGCGCTATGCCTTGCGCGAAAAGGTGTGCTCTTTGGACAGCTGGCTTTCGTCTTAATGGCCGCGCACATCAGGCCCGAGTAGGCGAGGTGGTTTTTCATATAGGCCCGGTCGAATTAATTAACATCCTGATATAAATACTTGAAAATTAATGGTGCCCGCCTTGGGGCATCCCTTCTGGCTGTTATGCACAGCCCATGCGTGGCCCCTATTTGATATGTCGGGCGAATAGGGATACCATATTTTCAAACAGGGGGATGAATATTTTCATTACACTTCGCCACCCTGGAGAGGTCGAGATTCACTCTAATCCACCCATACAAATTTCAAAGTGTGATCAAAACCCCGGCTGGGGCAACCGGCGTGGGCATGGCGGATGACGATTTTAGATAAGGATGGTGTGAGTATTTTAAAATAGGAATCCTAGCGAGGGGTGTAGGAGCGCATGAAACATTTTAAGCGCTTTTTGTTGGGGCTGAGCCTGGCGGTCATGATGATTTTCATGGGGGGAAGCTGGCTGGCTGAGCCGCTCGCGGCTTCCCCACTTTCAGACACCCCCCAGCCCCCGCGCCCCTCACAACATCTCTCCGGCAAATCATCCCGCGCCCCCAGCTTTGTCAAGATACGCATGGAGCGCTCATCCCGTGCCCTGGTGGCCGGCGAAACCGGCGTGCTCAAGCTGGAAGCGAGCCTAAAGCCGCCCAAGGACGCAGGGGGCCAGACCCTGACCTGGGCCCCCGGGGTAAAGAATCCGGTTACCTTGTGGCTGGCCACCCGCAGCAAAAGCGGCATCCTTTTTCTGGACAAGGCTCATCCCGAACGCCCTCACCAACACATCCTGGTTCGTTTCAACCGCTCAGAGGGAAACCTTGATCAGCCTCTTACCGCCCAGGTTGAATACACCATCAACAGCCGCACCAAGGCGGGCAAGCATAGCTTCTGGTTGGACATTTTCGGAGAGTTGAAAAACTCGGGCGGCGGCTTGGTCCACGACGCCGGAGTAATGAGCATGCCCTTTGAAGTGGACACCCATCTCAGGACCAAGCTTCTCATGCTTGCCGTGGTGGCGGCGGCGGTGTTCTTGTTCATCGTGGAGTGGGTGAGGGTGGACGTGGTGGCCATCGTGATGATGGTGCTGTTGCCCGAGCTGGGCCTTTTAAACTCCGCGGACACCTTCCGGGGCCTGAGCAGCAACGCGGTGGTGGCCATCATCGGGGTGATGATAATCAGCTATGGCTTGAACCGCGCGGGCCTGGTGCACCGCATCATCCAGCCCATCCTGGGGTTTGTGAGCAAAAGCCCGTCCCGCCTGGTGGTCACCTTTTCTTCGCTTATCGCGGCCATATCCGGGGTGATGCAGAACACCGGGGCGGCGGTGCTGTTTTTACCCGCCATCCGCTCGGTTACTTTTCAGAAGCTCAAGGTGCCCATCTCCAGGGTGCTCATGCCCATCGGCATGGCCGCCATCCTGGGCGGCACCCTGACCATGATCGGCACCAGCCCCCTGATCCTGCTCAACGACATCCTACCGCCGGGCATGGCCAAGTTCGGCTTTTTGGAGCTGACCCCGATCGGCCTGGCCATAGCCATAGGAGGCATTGCCTATCTTTCCACCGGCGGCATGAAAATGCTGGCCAAAATCTCAGGCGGCCAATCGGATTTCCAGGCCGACAAGACCGGATCGGGCGAGGACGGCTTTCTCAATTCCTACCCCTTAATCAAGGGGCCCTTTGAGATTGTGGTGCCCGAAGGATACCGGCCGGAGCAGGACACCCAGGAGGTGGTGCAGATAAGGCGGCGTTATCTGGTGAACATCGTGGCCGTGGCCAAAAGCGACGGGTCATGCAACTACTCTCCCTTGCCCAGCACCACCATTCAGCCCGGGCTGGCCCTGTGTGCCTATGGGCCGGAAGACAAGGTCCGGTCGTTTGTGGAGCAATACGGCTTGGTCCTCAAGGACAATCCTCAGGTATTCAAGGACACCATGTTCAACCCCTCGCTGGCCGGGATCGTCGAGGGGGTGGTTTCCCCCCGCTCCAGCTTGATCGGCCAGACCATCAAGGAGATACGCTTCCGCGAGACCTTTGGCGTCAATCCCCTGGCAGTGCATCAGTCCGGGCACACCTATTACCAGGAGCTGGCCGACCTTCCCCTGCAAGCGGGCGATACCCTGCTGCTGCACGGCACCTGGGAAAAGTTCCAGGCCCTACAGGAATTCCACCACAACTTCATTATCATCACTCCCTTTGAGAAGGAGTTCCACAAGCCGGAAAAGGCCAAGTGGGCCCTGGTCAGCTTCCTGGTGGCCTTGGTGATGATGCTCATATCCAGCTTCTATTTCCAAAGCCTCCCTTACAACCCCATTCCCCTGTCGGTGTGCCTGATGGTCGGGGCCGTGGGCATGGTGCTCACCAAGGTCATAACCATAAGCGAGGCTTACCACGCGGTGGATTGGCGCACCGTGTTCTTGCTGGGTGGCTTGATCCCCCTGGGCATGGCCGTGGACCAGACCGGCACGGCCAACTGGATTGCCAGGGGTCTGGTGGCCGGCCTGGGCAGCCTTATGTCTCCCCTGCTGCTGCTGGTGGTCTTGGCGGTGCTGAGTTGCGCCTTCACCCTGGTCATTTCCAACGTAGGAGCAGCCACCCTTTTGGTGCCCTTGGGCATCTCCATCGCCCACCATATCGGCATTGACCCCAGAGTGGCCGCCATCGTGGTGGGGTTGGGGGTTTCCAACTCCTTTTTGCTGCCCACCCACCAGGTCAACGCCCTGTACATGGGCCCCGGCGAATACAAGACCAGGGATTACATCCGCATAGGCGGCATCCTCAGCTTTATCTACATGGTGGCCCTGGTGGCCATGACCTACGTGTTCTATCTATAGCCACGCACAGGGCCCGGCTTCGACCGGGCCCTTTGTTTTTGCCTTGTCCTGTTCCATTCTTCTGGGTAAACCCGGGCGATTTCCTTCCCGCCTTTGGGCCCCCCACGGGGGCCCAATAAGGTATGGACCTCATTTACCCCGCCCACCCCAAAAGACCTATAATCTATGCAAAGGGCCTGGCCTTTCACACCACTAAGGTTCAGAGGGCACACCCGGATGAAGCGATCAGCAGCCTGCCGCGCGCCACAATTCCCAAGGGACTCCATGGAGCCGTAACCGGCCATATGGCCGCGCTCCGGTCTATACGCCCCGTTGGCGGGCAGAGGCCGGGCACCGCGCAACCCCACGCGTTAATGCATCTAGGAGGATGAGATGAAAATTCAGACCGCCGCTTGCCCCAGAAAATTTCGAACTTCGCCCTGGTTGATATTATTGGGACTTGGCCTGCTCTGCCTTGGCCTGGCCGCTCCGGCCCTGGCCGCGCCCCAGTCGGCGGACGGCCGCTTGGTGGACGCCCAGTGGCTCCAGCAGCACATGAAAGACCCCAACCTGGTGATTATCGACGCCTCGCGCACCAAGAGCTATCTGCAGGGCCACATCAATGGGGCGGTGAGCTGCTCTTTTGACAAAGACCACTACATGTCCTACGGCATCGACACCTCTTACGGGGGCAACGACCTGATCAACAGCGAGACCGACCCGCTGCCCTGGCAAGACGGCCCCACTCCCTACGTACAGCAGGTGATGCGCTCCCTGGGCATTAACAATAACTCCAAGGTGGTGATCTATGACGACGGTGGGCACTTCCGGGCCCCCCGTTTTTACTGGACCCTGACCTTTAACGGCTGCAAGGACGCCTACATCCTGGACGGCGGCATGGCCAAGTGGAAGGCTCAGGGCCTGCCGGTGACCAGCGAGATTCCCAAGGTGAAGCAGGGTGACTTCACGGCCAAGGCGGGTGATGAATCCCAGATAGCCACCACCGACTACATCCTGAGCAAGCAATTCAAGCCCGAGGCGGCGATCGTCTACGCGGTAACTCCGGTGTGGTACTACGGTCCCCATCAGGCCTACTCCAAGATGGGCCACATCCCCGGCTCGGTGATGGTTTCCTACCCCGACTATTTCCAAAAAGACAAGACCTGGAAGTCCCAGGACGAACTGCGGCGCATGTTCGCCTCGGTGGGGGCCACCCCGGACAAAGAGATCATCTGCTACTGCGGCGGCAATCCGGCCGCCTCCTGCCTGTACTTCACCCTGAAGCACGTGCTGGGCTATCCCAAGGTGCGCTACTACTACAAGGGCTCCACCATGGGCTGGCTGGACGATCCCCGCGACCTGCCCCTGCACACCTACTGGAATCAACACCTGCTGCGCGATCCCTACTTCGTGCGCTGGTGGGGCGGAAAGCGCATCCAATATTTGGTGCGCGACTCCCAGGTGCTCACCGTGGACGTGCGCTCTCCCGAGGCCTTCAAGTCGGCCCACATCCCCTACGCGGTCAACATCCCGGTGATGGATTTGGTGGCCAAGCAGGGGGCGGACCCGGCCCGCTGGGCCCAGGTGTTGGGCCGGCACGGTGTGGCGGATTTCAAGGAACTGGTGATCGTGGATGATCAGTCCTCGCCCGCCGCCTGCCTGATGTTCTGGCTCAGCGAGTACCTGGGCCATCCCAAGGCCTCCCTGCTCAACGGCGGCATGAAGGCCTGGCAAGACAACAAGCTGAAGACAACCAATAAGCCAACCATAATCGCACCGGCCAAGACCAAGTACGATGTGGCCATCCAACCGGCCCAAATGCAGGCCCGGCCCCAAGCGGCCAAGCGCCTGAGCGATCCCGGGCAAAAGCCTGACTTCCTGGGCTATCCCAGGGTGTACATCATCTCATCCCAGCAGGCGCAAAAGCTGCCCTTTAATCCGGCGGGCGCCAAGGTGGTGCACATCCCGGCGGGTAAGAACTTCCATGGGTACGGCATCTTGGACTTCGCATCCAACCTGATCAAGCTTTACGAAGATGCCGGCGTATACAAGCAGGCCGAGGTGGTTTGCTATTCCGACAAGCCCCAAGAGGCGGCGGCAACCTACTACGCGCTACGCACCCTGGGCTACCCCAAAGTCATGGTGTATTTCCCGGACAAGTAAGAGCCCGCGCGATTGTGGTCACTGGGGGACCGGGCTTCTGCCCGGTCCCCATTTTTTTTGGCGAAGGTTCAGGCGGGAGGGCGGCGACTCAGGGCACCACCCTGGTTTCATCGTGGCATTGGGAGCAGTAGTTTTCGCTTTTGGCGTGGGCGTGGTGGCACATTTCGCAGTCCAGGTCCGTGCCGTAATGGGGGGATTCGTGCGGGTTGTTATGCACTTTGTCCTTGGGTACGGTCAGCTTGGCCACCGCCTCGCCGGACTCGTGGCACTCCAGGCACTTTCCCGATTCCACCGCATACCTGTCCCCGCCGCCGTGGCAGTCCGCGCAGGACACCCCTTCCAGGGCGTGTAGGTGGCTGAGCGGCAGGTTGCCCCGCAGATGGGGCGCTTTTTTGCCATTGTGGCACTCCCGGCACTGCCCCAGGTCTTGGTCCTTGGTGGCCGCGTGACCTTTGGGGAGCACCAGGGCCGGGCCATGGCAGGCCGCGCAGTCACCGGCTTGGGCGTTCTCCAGTTGTTTGGGGGCAGTGCCTTTTCCGGCGCCGGAGGCCTGGGCGCCCCAAGAGACAATAAGCAGGGCCGCCGGTAGGATCAGGCCCGGCATGAGCCATCTCCAGAGCAGGCGGCGGTGATGTGAGGTTGTCATGATGTTCTATCCGTTTCCCGTGGGCACGGTTACGAAAGCCCGGGCCGTGATGGCCCGGACTTTCGGTAAAGGCATGGGCCGACTATCCGAGGATTGGCCGATACATCAGCCCCGGGACTTCTCCTTGGCCGCGTTGGCCCCGGCGATGCGCCCGAATACCAGGCAGTCGGTGGTGGCGTTGCTGCCCAGACGCACCGCGCCGTGCACTCCGCCGGTAACTTCGCCCGCCGCGTACACTCCGGGCACCACCTTGCCGTGCAGGTCCAAGAGCTGGGCCTTGGGGTTGATCTGCACGCCGCCCATGGTGTGGTGCACCTTGGGCCATAGGTACATGGCGTAGAAGGGAGCCTTGGCGATGGGGCGGGAGCTTTCGCGCAGGGGCTTGGCGAACTCCTCGTCCTTGCCCTTAGCCAAGAAGGCGTTGTAGCGCTTGACCTGCTCGGTGAGCCCGGCCGGGTTTACCTTGAAGGCCTGGGCCAGCTCATCCAGGGTGTTGAACTGCTTTACCGTTCCCCGGGCCAACATCTTGTCCAACTTGTCCACGTACTTGGCACCATCCTTATCGGCGATTCCCACCGCCCAGTGGCCGGTCTTGATGATGGCGTCGGCGCGCACCTTGCGGTCGGCCAACTCGTTGACAAAGCGCTTGCCGGTCTTGGGGTCCACCATGATGCCAAAGGGGAAGCAGCCGCTGATGGCAAAGATGTAGCCGATGCCCATGCCCTTTTCCTGGGGGCATCCCCAGGGGCCCAGCTGGATCCAGGAGGGCTGCACTGGCGTGGCTCCAATGCGCAGCAGCTCGATGAGGCCCTCGGCGGTGGCGCCGTGGTGGTTGGTGCAATCGAGCTTCTCATCCAGGCGCGGATCCTGGATCATGCGGAAGGGGATGTCATAGGAGAAGCCGCCGTTGGCCATGATCACGGCCTTGTTGGCCTTGATGAAGGCCCGCTTGCCGCTGCCCGCCTTGGGGAAGGCGTAACCGCCCAGGACCTCCACGCCCACTACCCCGTTGTTGCCGTCCAGAATCAAATGCTCCAGGTAGGTCCTCTTCTGCAGAGGAATGCCCTCCTCCTTTACCTTCTTGAGCTCCTGGCGCACGATGCCCGCGCCGGAGCGTATGTCGGTCAGGTAGCTGCGGGGCACCGAGTGGCCGCCCAGGTGGGTCACCCGGCCCTTGTAGTCCACGTTCAAGTAATCCAGGGTCCACATCAGGGCGTCCAGGGACTGGTCGGCCACCATCATGGCCAACTCGGGATGGTTCATGTGCAGGCCCGCCTTGAGCATGTCTTGATACATCAGCTCGGGCGAGTCCTTGATGCCCTCCTTGGCCTGCAAGGGCGAGCCGGTGGCGGCCAGGAGCCCGCCGTTGATGATGCTGTTGCCCCCGGGAACCGGCATCTTTTCCAGGATGATTACCTTGGCTCCGGCCTTCTTGGCCTCCAGGGCGGCGGCCAGACCGGCGAACCCGCTGCCGATTACGATGACGTCCGCCGTCTGGTCCCACTTCTTGGGCAATTCGGCGGCACCTGCTTGGTTGGTTTTCATCAGCAGTCCGGAACCGGCCAAGCCCATGGCCGCGGCCGCTCCGCCCGCTTGCTTAAAGAAGTTTCGCCGAGAGGTTATGCTCTTGCCTGCGGTGTGCTCTTTGTCGCTCATTTCGCTACTCCTCGTTGTGTAACCTAAGAGCCTCTCCGCCAACCTTGACCCGCACCGCGCCATGCCTAGGCAAACGCTGGCGCGGGATGCGAAGGTTAGACCTTAGTTCAAGATAAAACTTCGGGGCGCGGCCTTGATATGGGCCCTAGGCACTGGAGTCGATGGGCCGAAACACCATTGTCCATGGGGTGAATTACCCATGGCAGCGGGCCGGATCGTTCAGGCGCAAGGGAGGTAGGTTGACCGGGATGATTTTTTGGGGCTATGGTTGCGGGGCATTGGCGGGCCGCCGGGCCTGGCAAACCGTTTGTTTAACAAGTCGCAGCCTTTTGATCCGGGGGGATCAAGTCCCGTTTTTCATGGCCATAATCTTATGTGCTGTTTTGCTGTCCATTGGGCCATTTGCGGCAAAAGCGGCCTGTTTCAAGGCCTATGACCAGAGGACTTCTTACGTCCCCAAAGGCCGGGTGATTATCTACGCCAAGCGGCAGCTCGTAAAAACCAAGCAGGCCTATTTATTGGAACTTGCCACTGACTCCGCTGAAACGCGCCGAGTGCTTTGCGATTAAAAAGGACCAATGGGATTTTTTACCCGGCCGCTGAGCATAAATCACCGCCACCTTTGGCCTGGGTTGGGGGGCCGACAGGACCCAGGGCCAAAGAGTTGTTTGAATTAGAAAGGGTCTGGCAGTACCCAATCGCGGCCCCCGCCGGGTTACGAGGGCGTCAAGATTTACTACTTGTCCAGTATCTTAGCCTTTTGGTCTTCGTACTGCTCTTTGGTGATGGCCCCGGACTTATAGGCTTTTTGCAGGTCAATGAGCTGCTGGCCTTCGGAGACGGTGGTGGTCTGGTTGCTGACGTCCGCACCGCCGCAACCGACCAAGGCCACGGACAGGCCGAACATGGCAATAAATATGAAGCTGTAGATGGTTTTCATGCTTATTCCTTCGCGGTGAATGGCCACCGCCGAGCGATGACCTGATTGTTTGCAGCTATTGGGCCCATAGTAGCTCGATTAAATCTGCCAGGCAATGCTCTGGCGCACTCGGGGGGGCCTCCCAAGGCCTTCGCGCTGGGTTATAATCAGAGCCGATTGGTGTAATCTGCCCCAAAGCCTTCGGCGCACAGTCAGCGGACACTTAAAAAAAGCGGGAAGACTTGCCGGCATCATCATCTACCATCAAAGCAGAGCAGGCGGCGGTAAAAAGGGGCCCTGCCAAAGGGTGGGAAGCCCTGCGCCGCTGGGCCATGAGCTCGCCCGGCCCGGGGCTGGAGCGTTGGATCTATCTGGGGCTTTTCGCCCTGCTGGTTGCGGTGCGCCTGCCGCGTATCTTGCTGGAAGGGCGCTTCTGGGCCGAGGAGGGCTGCGTTTTCTTTGCCCGCGCCTGGCATGCGCCCTGGATGGAGGCTCTGTTCTTTTCCTACGCGGGCTACCTTAATCTGACCGCCAATGGGGCGGGGCTGCTGGCCCACTATCTGGTGCCCCTGTGGGCCGCGCCCTATGTGAGCACCGGCATCGCCCTGATCATCCAGTGCCTGCCCGCCATGCTTATCCTCACCAGCCGCCTGGAGTGGCTGCGCCACCGGGCAGTGCTGATGGTGGCCCTGCTGATCATCGCCACTCCGCCCCACTCCGAAGAGGTGTGGCTCAACTCCATTTGTAGCCAGTATCATCTGGCCCTGAGCACGGGCATCATTCTGGCATTGGAGCCCCGGGGCGGCCTGATGGGTCTGCTGCGCCTGGGGGTGCTGCTTTTGGCCACCCTGAGCTCGCCCATGTCCTGGGTGCTGGCCCCGCTGTTTGTGCTGCGCGCCGCGCTGGAGCGTAGCGGGCCCCGGATATGGCAGGCCCTGGTGTTGTCTGCTGGAGTGGTTATCCAGGTGATCTGGTTCTATGCGCCCATTCCCGGACGCGAGGTGGGCATCGCGCCCAGCCTGTTCGGCGCCATTGTCATGGTCAAGCAGGCGATCATCCCCCTGATCCCAGCCCCTCTGGACTCCCAGCTCATCAAGTGGGTGTCCTCTGGATTCAGCCCGGCCGGCGGTCCCTTGTGGCCCCTGGCCGTGGTGGCCCTGCTGTTCGCGCTGTTGGCTTGGGGAGCCTTGCGCCATGCCAAGGAATCCCCCTTGTGGCTGCTGCTGGCCGGGGCGATCATCGCCACCGGCGCTTACGCTGGTTCACTGGGCGATAAAATCGGCCTCTTGCACACCCTGGGGGGCAACCGCTACGCCTTTGCCCCCCAGGCTCTGTTCGGGCTGTGCGTGCTGGGCCTGGCCATGCTCCTGCGGGGCAGGGGGCGGCTGTTGGCCCGCGTGGTAGTGATCTGGCTTTTGGTGGTGGGCCTGTGGGGCTACTGGGCTCCGGTTGGTTCAGGCCAGGTGCAAGACGGGCCGCCCTGGCCACCCGAGGCGCAAAAGTGGCAGCAGGACCACAACTACCGCATGAAGATTTGGCCCTTTGGCTGGAGCATGCAGTTGCAGGGCGCAAGCGGCGGCGGCCGCTAGAGGCCGGGCCGAACTCACGGCGCACTTTATTGCGCGGCTTACTTGACTAAACCGCTTGTGCCTATACACTTGCCGGGAACTAAGACCACACTGTCCGAACCTCCGCTAGACGTGCCGGCGAATCCACGCCTCCATTCTTAGCAGAAAAATTTGGCTTTTTGGTCCCAGGCGGCCTCCCCGGAGGAGGATGCGTTCCTCTGCATGTTTAAGGAGCCGCCAATTTATTTATCAGAGGGATGAAGCCATAAGTTCTTCCCTCGCCTTTTAGGGAAGAATGTTTCAAATGTCCCATGCTCCAATAAATTCCTTTGATCAACTCAACCTTTGCAAGCCATTGCGCAAGGCCCTGGACGGGCTGGGTTACCAAAAGCCCACTCCGGTGCAGGCCCGGGCCATTCCCCCCTTGCTGAAAGGGCGGGACCTGCTGGGCTGCTCCCAGACCGGCACCGGCAAAACCGCTGCTTTCGCCCTGCCCATCCTGCAAAAGTTTTCCGCCAACCGCAGGCGGCCCGCCCGCCGCTCCACCCGCGCCTTGGTGCTCACCCCCACCCGGGAGCTGGCCGTGCAGATAAGCGACAGTTTCAGGGACTACGGCCGCCACATGGGCCTCAAGCAGGTGGTGGTCTATGGTGGAGTGGGTATGAACCCCCAAATACGGGCCTGCTCCAGGGGCGTGGACGTGGTGGTGGCCACTCCCGGACGTCTGCTGGACCTCATCGGCCGGGGCTACCTGAGCCTGGACAAGCTGGAGGTGTTCGTGCTGGACGAGGCCGACCGTATGCTGGACATGGGCTTTTTGCCGGATATCAATCGCTTGCTATCGTTGATCCCCCAGCAGCGCCAGAGCCTGTTCTTCTCGGCCACCATGCCGCCCGCCATAGCCAAGCTGGCCGGCAATATCCTCACCGACCCGGTGAAGATACAGATAACCCCCGCCGCCACTCCGGTGGAGCGCATCAACCAGCGGGTGCTGTTCGTGGCCCAGACGGACAAGCGCGCCCTGCTGGGCGAGATGCTCAAGGACGATCAGACCGAACGCGTCCTGGTGTTCACCCGCACCAAGCACGGAGCCGACCGGGTGGCCCGCCAGCTGGCCGCCGGACAAGTGAGGGCCGAGGCCATCCACGGCAACAAGTCGCAGAACGCCAGGCAAAAGGCGCTGAACAACTTCCGTAATGGCCGCACCAGAGTCTTGGTGGCTACGGATATAGCCTCGCGGGGCATAGACGTTCAAGGCATCACCCACGTAATCAACTACGACCTGCCCAACGAGCCCGAAAGCTACGTGCACCGCATTGGCCGCACCGCCCGGGCGGGAAACCACGGGGTGGCTATATCCTTTTGCGCGCCCAAGGAGCGCTCCTATCTGCGCGATATTGAACGCCTAATGCGCCAGTCCGTGCCGGTGGAGGATTCACGTCCTTACGGCGTATCGGGCTACAAGCCCCGTGGCCGGAGCAAACCTCGTGCGCCGCGCGCCCGCCAGGGCCGCAGGCGAATGGCCGCCGCTTAGGATCAACCCAAACGCAAGCGCGGCATTTGTTAAAGTGTTTGCTTTAATATAGAGAGTGTTGGGCGCTCAGCTTCCTTTAAGCTTTATTAAGGTACAAGCTTTAATATATAGCCGCCGTCCGCCTGGTCCTGGTTTGCGGTGAAAGCAAAATTAACACCCCCGGTCCGCCACTGGCGGCCGGGGGTGTTTGTTTCAACCGAAACCGGCAGCACACGAAATCTGCCTTGATTTACATCTAAAGATTTAGCCGATGCTGATTAGTCCCTTTTCTTCCAGGGAGCGCAGCAAATGGGCCATGCAGTCGGGTTGTGGTTGATTCTCGGTGTCCACGATGATCTCCGAGGTCTCGGAAACCTCGAAGGGCGCGTCTATGCCGGTCATATTGGCGATCTCCCCCTTGCGGGCCTTTGCGTATAGGCCCTTGGGGTCGCGCATCTCGCAGGTGCCTAGCGAGCACTTTACAAAGCATTCGCAGTAGTTGTGGTCTTCCAGTATCTCGCGCACCATTTGGCGGTTGGACTCCAGGGGGGTGATGAACGACACGATGACCAGGGAGCCGGCCATGGCCATCAGGCGGGCGATCTCCGCCGCCCGGCGCAGGTTTTCGGTGCGATCGGCCTCGCTGAAGCCCAGGTCGCGGTTCAGGCGCTTGCGCACCTGGTCGCCATCCAAAAAGGACACCCAGTTGCCGTGTTTGGTCAGGGCTTCGCGCAGGGAGCTGGCCATGGTCGACTTGCCGCTGCCGGGCATGCCGAAAAACCAGACAACGCCGCTTTGGGCGGAGATGTTTCGTTCCAGGATATCTGGGCAATTGCCGTTTGATAATTCTTGCGTGGTCATTGGTTCATCAGATTCCGTGTTAAGGGCCTAGCCCGTATCAGTCTGGTTCGTGTGCTTGCGGTTTCCGTGAAACATCCGACTTATGGTTGCGGTCCTGCGTGGGGCGCTGCCTCGGACCTAACCCGCTTTTGCAAAGCCTGATGCACCGCCTGGGCATCGGCCAGGACCGTGGGGTCCACCGGCGGGTGCTCGTGCCGGGTTGAGCTTTTAACCTTGCTGAAGAAGGGCTCGAGCTGCTGTTTCTCCAGTTGCAGGATGGGAGCCAGCTCTTCCAGGCAGGCTAACGGCTCACGGCAGAAACGGTCGTAGTCGAACAGCACGATGTCATCAGCGTGGTTGCTGAGCACATAGTCGTAAACCTGGCCCCAGTAACGCACCCAGTAGGAAAAGTTTTGCAACTCCTCGGGGCTGTTGGGCAGGGCGACGTCGCCCATGCGGAAGGGCTTGAGGTTGGAGCCGAACTCATGGTGTCCCAGCCAATTCATGTATTTCAGTGAGAAGGGGTCTTCCTGATGCGTTTTCACAAAACGCTGGTGCTGGGCCATCAGGGATTTGGCGTGGTCCAGCGGGTTGCGGAAGGGCACCAGGATCACCGCCTCGGGGAAGGCCTTCTTAAGAGAGGCGATGCGCAGCAGGTTGTTGTTGTTTTTGGCCAGATAGCGCAGGGGCACCTTGCCCGAATCCTTGGCAATGATGTTGGACACGTAGCGGCGGTAATCGCGCAGCACCGCGTTGGGCGGCTGGTGGGGCGCCAGATAATGCTCGTTAACGTAGCGGTCCCGGTCAAAGGTCATCCAGAAGATTTCCTCAAAAGCCTCCGGGCTGTCGTAGTTCACCAACAGCCGGTCCTTGTGGGCCCTTTCCTTGAGCTCCGCGTGTTGCCGCCGGCCGGCGGAAATGGATTTCCACAGGTTGGGCGCGGTGATGAAAGGCATGTCCCGGTAGGTGAGGGTGGCGAAACGGTTGCTGGCGTAGATCGCCTCCAACAGGATGGTGGTGCCGGCCCGGGCCAGGCCGGAGACAAACACCGGCGGTCCCGGCGGCTTGGGCAGCTTGCGGGCGGCGGCCAGGGAGCAGTCCAGTTCAAAGGCGGCCTTGCGCACCAGGCGGCTGTCCAGGGCCAGATGGTGCAGCAGCCTGGAACCCAAGTGGTAGTCGCCCCCCTGCTCCGGGGTCAGCTTCACCCGGGCGAAGGCGTAAGCCGTGCCCAGTATGGCGGCGATGATCTGCACCGAGGGCTCCAGCAGCAGGGCCGCGGTGGCAAAAAAGCCGCCCAAAAACCACATGCCCACCAGGCAGAAAACCAAGGCAAAGCCCGCGGCCATGATGGCGATGTAGAGCAGGTTGAGCAGGCTGGCCGCCAAGATGGCCCCCGCGTAGTGGGGCAGGATTTTTTCTTTCCAGTGGTCCGAGACTTTGGAAGACCTGACCACCCCCATCACCTTCTGGGTGGCGGTTTGCAGGTGCTTGAGGTTGGCCATCATGGGCAAGGCGCGGAACAATTCCACGAAGACCACCACCCCCGGCAGGCAGGCCAGGGCCTGGAGGGCCCAATCAGTCCAGGAGGTCATCGCCCTGGTTATCCTGCTTTTTTTTGCCTTTGCCGAACAGCCGCTTGATGGGGTACCAGAAAAAGGCCAGTATGGCCAAGATGACCGAGAAGATAACCCCCAGGATGGCCCCAATGGCCCCCAGCCCCAGGCCGGGGCCCACATAGGCCTGGGCGGTGCCGGGTAGCAGGAGAAGCAGGGCGGCCAGGGTCAGCAACGCTATTTGCATTTGGGCAGCTCCTTGAAATAGTTGAGCGGCAATATCTTGGCCTCGGAGACGTTTAAAAAGCGGTTCTTATCGTCATAGGTGTTGAGGAACTCGAACACCACCTTGCCGTTGTTGTCCACCTCGAAAACGCGCCCTTGCCGCGGCGAGGTTATCAACAGGCCACCATCGGGCAGGAACTGGTGCTTACCCTGGATGTGGCTGTAGAAATTGTACTTCTTGCCTTCCAGCAACACCTTGCTCTTGTAGGTCTTGGGGTCGATCTCGATGATGCTGGAAAAGTCGCGGTGCATGTTGTTGTCGTAGACCGTGATCACCCCCCGCCGGCTCCAGTCGGGGTCGTGCTGGCGCCTGACCTGGCCTTGACGCCACCATTTCACCTTGAGGGTGTTTGGGTCCAACACGAAAACCAAGTCCACCGAGCGCAGGGAAACCAGCAGGTCCCCCGCCTTGAAGCCGGGGTACAGATGAGCCAGGGACTTGGGCAAGGGGTCGATGTCGTTGGGGTGCCACTGCCCCCCGCCGTCAACCACCCAGGTGGAGCGGTTGCGTTCGTCGAGCTGACGGATGCTGAAGATGTCTATGTTCGGGTTGGCGTCGATAATGGATTGCAGGGGGATGGACTTGATGATCTTGCCGGTGGCGTCGTCGATCTGCACCAGGCAATCCTTGCGGTTGGGGTCGTCGGCGGTGGGTCCCCACACCCACAGGGTGCCGTCGTCGCCCAGGGTGACGGAGTGATGAAAGCCGCCCCGGAGGCGCCAGACGATGTTGCCGCACCAATCGTATTTGGTCAGGGAGGTGCCGTTGTCATAGGCGGCGTAGATGGAGCCGTCTCGGCCGATGTCGAACCCGTGGGGGAACACATTGCCGTCGTCGCGGTGGTCCCAGGGGACGTCTTCCTGGGTGGGCTTCCAGATGTGTTTCACCTTGCCGTCCGGGCCCAGCAGCACCACGCCGTAGCGTTTGTCGTCAAAGTCAAAGGCGCCGAAGATGACCCGGTAGACCTTGGGGGCGTCCGGGGAGAGAAAATACTTGGGAGGCAGGCGCCGCGAACGGATGGGCAGCCCCTCCAGGCTCTTGTAGACCCGGTCGCCGGGGGCCTTGAGGTCCACGGTCACTAAATGCCTGGACGGCACCAGGTCCAGGTCGTTGGCCAGCTTTTCCTCCAGGGTGGTGTAGCCCTCGCCCCGGAACCAGGATTCCATTTGCTGGACAATGGGATAGGGCCATGAGCGGGTGGCGTAGACGTAAAGACCCACGATAATGCCGATCAACAGCACCAGCCAACCGGCCATCAACCCCCGCCAAAAGGCGACGCGGCCCACGAAGGGCCAAAAACGGGCCACTCCGGCCCAGAAATCTTTCCCCGAACGGCGCACCAGCCGGGCCAGCAGCTCGCCCAACAGCCAAAAAATAAAGCCGCCTCCCAGGGCCCCGGTGGGGATACGTACGGCGGCTTCGTCCCATCCATGATTGCCCAGCCAAACAAGCTGGAAGATTACACCGAGAAAAGCGCCCAGCAGGGCCAATGGAAGACGGGAGAAAAATGCGCGCATGGTGCCGAAGTGTTTCCCTTATCGCCGCCCGAGGTATGGCGGTTACAATTATTATGGAATCTATTCCATCGTTACGGGTAATCGCAAGCCAGCAGATAATCTATCATTTTTACGAAAGATAGCAACCACTCAGGCGATTAGGCCCGCGTTTTGCAATCGCTTGACCACCGGCGGCACCAACAGTCCGCCCGCCGCGCCAAAGGCCATGTTCATGGACGAGTTGATCAGCACGTGCTGCAGCATCACCGACAGCTCCATACCCGCCATGCTGTCGGCCACCGCCAAGAAGACGCCCCTGGTCAGGGCCGCGGCCGCGCCGCATATGAAGCAGGCCACGTAACTAAAAGCCAAGCGAGGGTATAAGGCGAATCCCAGGTCCACGATAAGGCCCAACAGGCCGTAGCGCAAAATCAGCACCGGCCCGCCCTTGCCTAGGCCCAGGAACATGCACAGCAGCCCGGCCACCACCCCGGCCAGAGTGGCCGCCCCAAAGCGGCGCACCACTCCCCGGGCCAGCAGTAAAAAGAACAAGTTGAAGAACATGGAGTGGCCGGTGATGTGCAGATGCAAACGCAGCGCCGCCCGGGCGATTACGATGAAGGTGCCGCAAAAACCTAGATATAGCCCGTCGCGCAGGCTGAAGCGCCGCCAGATCATTTTTTAGCCGAGCCCTTTTTCTTCTTTTTACCCTTTGGTTGCCACACGCCGTCCCGGCTCTCCACCTCCATTACCGGCGAGCCTTCCCGCAGGGTGGGGCGGATCCAGTCCAGGGTGTCCACCCTCTCGTTTCCCGCCAACTCCTGGCCCGTGTCGCTCACTACACTGGTGACAGCGGTTTGAGCGATAATATCGTCCACGGTGAGCACCCCGCCTATCTCGCGGATACCTTGCAACTCGATGAAACGGCCATCATCTCCAGTGCTGCGCAGCCCCACACCGGACAGTGCCCCGATGATTCCCTGGCCGGTGGGGCCGTGTCGCCAGGTGCGCAGGCCTGGGGTCTCGGCCAAACCGTAGCCCTCTTCCACCTTGAGTACCTGTTTTTGGGCGCGGCGGCCCAAATCCACCAGGGAGGCGGGCACCGCCCCCTCCGGGGCCAGGCACAGGCCGGGGTTGGCCTCCTCATGCAGGTTGGCCAACATGAACTCCTTGGCCGCCTCAAAGACCTGGTCAGCATCGGCCAGGCCCTCGGCCTCCAGGCAAGCACTGCTGTTGTGGGAGGTGTAGGGGATGTCCGGGTGCACCAAAAATTGGTGGCGGGTGACGCTGGCCTGGGAGATGAGCCCGCGCTTATGGAGCTCCGCGGCCAACATGCGCGACAAGCGGCCCGTGCCGATGGTGTTGGGGTTGTCGGTGTCGTCTATGGCTATGAACAGCTTCATCTCAACCTCTTTGTCGGGGGCAGTCAGGACCGCCCTTGGCTTTGCCGCCGCCCAGGTTCAACCCCCGGGCTTGGGCCGAGTCGGCCGCTTCTCCGGCGGTTTGCAGGGCGCGCACCATCAGGGGCAGCAGCAGGCAGTTTACCAGATCTGGCCATTTGCGCGGATTGGCCAGCTGACGGGGGCTGAGCGCCGCGCCCCGCATACGCTGGGCCAGGGCGATTTCGCGTATCTCTCGGGCGAAAAAGGGCACGAAGCGCAGGCTGGTGAACACCAAAAATGATATCTGGCGGGGCATGAGCCAGCTCATCTCCCGGCTCATGCGGCTCATCTGGCTGGTGCGCAGCACCAGGGCCCCGGGCAGGAAGAACAGCAAAATCTTCACCCCCACCTTGAGCCCCGGCTCGAACCCCGCGCTCCAGCCGTAGCGCAGCGCGAACAACAATATCACTATGGCGATTTGCACCAGCAGCCAGCGGCCGTCGCGCCACAGGGCCCGCCAGCCCAAACCGGCCAAAAAGTAAAGCCCCGCGTCCAGGACCAACAGGGCCAAGAGCCAGGCCCAGCGATCCAAATACACCGCCGCCAGGATCAGCCCCAGGGTGAGCACCAGCTTAAGGCCTCCATGCATGCGGTGCAGGGGGGAGTCGCCCGCCTGAAAGGCGCAGGCCGGGTCCACGAATCCGCCAGGCCGCTTAGTTCCGGACAAGGCGGCCTCCTTGCAGCAGCAGGCTGAGCTGAGCCCAGTCCGGCTGGGACAGGGGATCGTGGGAGGCGATGAGCACCGTGGAGCCGTGTTCGCCGGCCAGGCGGGCCAGCACGGCCAGCAAATCCCGGCGCTGGGCCCAGTCCAGCCCGGCCATGGGCTCGTCGCACAAGAGCAGGCGGGGCCGGGGGGCCAAGACCGAGGCCAGGGCCACCCGGTGTTGCTCGCCCCAACTAAGGGCCAGGGGAGGGCGGTCGGCTAGATGAGATGCCTGGCACATAGCCAAGGCCTCCTCCACCCGCGCCGCGACCTCTGTGGGCGGCAGGCCCATGCGCTGCAAGGTGAAGGCTACCTCAGCGCGCACGGTTTCCTCGAAAAGCTGGCGCTGGGGATTTTGGAACAGATAGCCCACCTGGCCGAAAACGTTTTCCGGCTTGGGCGGGTTGTGCCCCGCCACCTCCAGGCGGCCCTCCTGGGGCCGCAGCATCCCGGCCAAACAGCGCAACAAAGAGGTCTTGCCCGCTCCGTTGGGCCCGAAAAGGTGCACCCGTTGACCGGGCAGCAGGCTTATATCCGCGCCGCTCAGCACCGGACCGTCGCGGCCCTCCAACACCAAGCCCCTAGCCTGGGCTATGGGGTTGCTCTGCGGATTTGAGCCGTTCGGGGGTAGGGGGATGGGCTCCGGCGGCGCGGGCGGCCGGGGGCTCACCCCCTGCCACCCCCCCCCAGCGTCCAGCACACCGTATTCATCGGCCAGGTGAGCCAAGGGTCCGGTATTGTGTTCGCTTATCAAAATGGCGTGACCAGCCTGTTTGAGCTCAAGCAGGGTTTGCACCAGAGCGGCGCGCCCGGCTTGGTCGAGCTGGGCCATGGGCTCATCCAGGATCAGCAGCTTGGGCTCCATGGCCAGAATCGCGGCCAAGCACACCCGCTGCTTCTGCCCGGCGCTCAGTTCCTCCACGTTGCGCTGGGCCAAATTTTCCAGACCCACCGCGGCCAGGGCTTTGTTTCTGCGCTCATCTACCTCGGTCTGGCTCAGACCCAGGTTTTGGGGCGCGAAAGCCACTTCATCGCTCACCGTGGTGCAAAGCAGCTGGGTGTCCACGTTCTGGAAGACCATGCCCGGCCGGGGGCCGTTCAGCTCCAGGCAGCCGGTCAAGGATCCGTTTTCCAGCAGGCCCTGCACCGCCCGCAGCAAGGTGGTCTTGCCGCAGCCCGAGGGGCCGCACAGGCACAGGCATTGCCCGGCATCCAGAGAAAAACCCACCCCGGCCAGGGCCGCTTGGGTCCCGCCGGGGTAGGTGTAGCTCAGGTTGTCAATTTGCAGAAGGGCAGTCATGAGCGGCCAGTTCCGCACCCAAGAAGGCGGAGGCTAGAAACGGGCCTCCACACCGGCGTAGATGACCCGCCCAGGTTGCGGGTAACCATAGGATTCTTCATAGTTTTTGTCAAACAGGTTGTCCGCGCCTACGTACAAGCTGAACATGTCCTTGTAAAAGCTCTGGGCCAGTTTGAGGTCCACCACCGCGAAGTCGCCCAGGGAATCCTGCTGCAGGGGTTCGTTTTTGGAATAGTACACCTGATCCGCCAGGTAGAGTACCCCGGCGTATACCGAAAAGCCGAAGTCCCAGGTGTATTGACCCTGGAAAGACAACTTGTGGCGGGGCCGGTACTGCAGCTCGTCCTTTTCGCTGCCGTCGGAAAGATCGGTGGTGTCCATGAAGGTATAGCTGGCCGCCAGCCATAGGCCGTCCACCGGGCGGCTCTGCACGGCCAGCTCGATGCCCTGGAAGCGGTACTTGTCGTGGTTCTGGAAGATGTCGTCAGAGTCCTTTTCAATATAGTCGCGCACCTCGTTGTAGAAACCGGTGAGGCTGACCAGGGTGGCATAAGCAAATTGTTGCTCAACGGCCAACTCGAAGTTGTCGGAGCGCTCGGCTTCCAGGTCGTCGTTGCCGCCGTCCTGCTCATAGAGCTGGCGCAGGGAGGGAAAACGGATCATGTGGGCATAGGAAGCCTTGAGGGCGGTGCCGGTGTTGAACCCATAGCGGGCCCCGGCCATGTAGCTGGCCCCGTCCTGGTTGCCGCCCTCCTTGTCCATCCAGTTCTGGCTGACGCCGAAGGTCAGGTCCAGGGCGGGCAGGGGAGTGACCTGATACTCCAGGGCGGCCATGTAGATGTTGAGGTCCTGGTCGTTGCTCACCGAGCGCCAGGTGTACTTTTTGGTGCCGCTGATGCGCTTGTCGCGGCTGGTGCCCGACAGGTCCCACTTGTCCTTTTCACCGGACAGGCCCAGGGTCAGGCTGCCCCAGCGCTGGAAGTCATAGGCTGCCTGGAAGTTGATTCCGTATACGTCGGTCTTCTGCTCCAGGTCATAGGTCTTGACGCTGGGGTCGCTCATGGAGTTGTAGTTGGCGTTGTCGTAGCGCTTGGGGTCTTCCTTGAGGTGGTTGATGAAAACCCAGGAGCGCATGCTGAAGGGACCGGTGCCCTGATAGCTCAGCGCCGCCTGGCCGTAGGCGCCCTGGATGTCCTCCACCGCGTCGTACTTGGGGCTGTTGGCAAAATCGTCTTTTTTATCGTTGATGGTGCTGGGCGGCTGCTGGTAGTTGCCGCTCACTCCGCCGGCGGCAAAGCCCAAGTTCCAGTTGGGGGCCAGGTTGTACTGCAGGTCGGCGAACAAGTTGTTGCGTTTTTTCTCGCTGCCCTCCCGGCCGCCGGAGCCCTGCTCGCTGGTGGACTGGAAGTCGTCGCTCACCGGCCAGTTGTCGCGCTGGTAGTGGCTGCCGCTGGCAAACACGTTGACCTTGTCGCTGCCGGCATAGGCATTGAAAGAGCCAAGATAGCTCTGGCCCTGGCCCGCTTCACCCCTCACCTTGGCGCCCATGCCCTCGCCGCCGGCCTTGGTGATGATGTTGATCACCCCGGCCAAGCCGCCCTGGCCATAGAGCACCGAGTGGGTGCCGTAGCTTATCTTGATACGGGCGATGTTCTCGGTGGGGATCAAGGAGGGATCGAACTGGCCGTCATAGGTGGAGTTGAAGGGTACGCCGTTGAGCAGCAGAACCACATGACGGGAGCGGAAGCCGCGCATGTCCACCCGGGGCACGCCCTCGGCCCCGGAACGCACCACTATGCCGGGGACCATCTTAAGAGCCTGGTCCAGGGTGTGGGCGTTCATGGCCTCGATCTCGGCGGCGGTGATCTCACGCACCGTGCCCACGGATTTCCCCTTGAAAGCCGGGGCTTCCACTACCACCTCGCCCAGGGAGTACTGGCCGGTGGCGGCGGGCTTGTCTTCGGCCAAGGCGGGCGCGGCCAAAGCCAGGACGACAAATACGATAAGAATATTAAAGCCCATTACCAGATTGCGGGGCAGCATGGTCACACCTCTCCTGTGTTGCCAACAGCAGTTATGCCGGTTCAATGTTGTGCTTTAAAGTCCAACCTCCGCCTGGTGACCCAAACCCTACGGCGGATGTCATAAATGACTTATGTGACGAACGACATACTATGGCCGAGCTGGCATGTCAAATTTTATGATGGGTGGGGCGACAATTAATTGTAATTTTGAATGAAACCAGTCAACAACTCGGGCGGGTCCATGAAGGCTGGGCGGCCGCTTTCACCGGCTGGAAGGCCGGCCAAGTCCTCAGGCGCCATGGGCCTGGACGGATTCTTGTTCCCCCTGCCACTGGAACAGGAGCTTGAGACGCTCCCAAAACTGACCGCCCAGCATGAACAGACTCACTATGCCCATCACCTCGCCGGCCACCAGGGACCAGGCCAAAAAGTGTAGGGTGGCGTTTTGGGGTACAAAGAACAAAAGGTAGATAAATACGGCATAGTAGGGCAAAAAGCTTAGCGCCAAAAGCAACACCTCGGCGCGGTGCCGGGACCGGCTGACCGGCTTGGGCAAGGCTGCCGGGCGGCGGAACCAAGCGGCTATTTTGGCTTTCAGGGCCGCTAAAAAGGGCTTGCCCAGCAGGGCGGCCGCTCCCCAGAAGGACACCTCGCCCGAGGCCAGTAAGACCACGGCCAAGGCGCCCATTTGGCCAGATCCAGGCCGAAAAAGGGCAGAATAGCCACGATGACCATGGGCACTAGGCTGTAGATAAACAGGCAAAGGCCTAAATAGTATTTCCAGTCCTTGGTCATCTCCCCCGCCCCTATTTTTTTAAATGGCTATACCAGCTGCATGGCCTGCTCCGGGCACATCTCCTGACAGCAGAAGCACACGATGCATTTGTCCGGGTCCACCTTGGGCAGTTCCTCGTCAAAGGCCAGGGCCGAAGCAGGGCACTGATCGATACAGGCTCCGCAGCCGGTGCACTTGTCCGGGTCGGCCTGGGGACGCAGCAGGGTACGGCTCTCCATGAACTCGCGGATTTTCTCTCCACCGGGCCGGAAAGGACCGCCCGCGGGGGGCAGCTTGAAGCCTTGGATGGGTTTGAGCTCGCCGATTATCTCCATGGCTTGTTGGCTGAACTCGCCCAGCCCGGCTTTCTGGGCGGTGGCCAAAAAGCGCACCTGGCTGGGATCGTCCACCCCCATGAGCCTGGCGATGACCCCGTCCAAGGCCACCGCGTTGTCCGAGGCCAGGATCAGGTTCAGGTCCCTGAGCTCGGTGGAGGCCGGTCCGTTGCCTTCCATGCCCACGATGCCGTCCACGATGTAAAAATCCGGCACCCTGAGGCGGAATACGTCCACCAACAGGTCGTTGAAGCGACCCGGATCCCCGGCCAGCTTGTGCAATTGGGCCTTCTGGGCCCCGGGCAGAATGCCAAAGCTGTTTTTTATGGCCCCGCTCAATACGGTGAGGCCGTGGGTTTTGAACTTGGGCAGGGAAATGACCACATCCGCGTCCAGCACCGCGGCGGACACACTGAGGGTGTCGCAATACTCGGGGTTGAAAGGCACCTCCCGGGATTCAGCCCCTATGTTGCGGTAGTGGCCCTGGGAGGCTTCGGTGAGGCCGGTGTCGCTAAAGGCCTTTTCATTGGCCCCGTAGGTGAACACCCCGGGGTTGTCGCCCACAACCAACTCGCTTGGGTTCATGCTCTCAAGCCGCTCAATCACCGCCCGGAGCACTGCCGGGTGGGTGGTGATGGCTTCCTCGGCCTTGGCGGTTCTGAGCACGTTGGGCTTCACCAAGACCTTCTTGCCCTGAATATCCAGGGGGAAGAGTTCAAAGGCCTTGTCCACGGCCTCTTGGCAGGTTTGATAATCAGCAGGTTGGATCATTACTCTGGACATGCGGCTCCCCTTCATGGAGATATTGATGCGGGCATTGCTACATGCGCCCACGTTGGCCTCTATTATAGGCCACTCCCAAGGGAAATATGGTAGTCCCTGCTACGGAGACCGTCCAGAAGCTAATACCCGAACCCTGGCAGGCTAACCCAAGCGCAGGTTCTTTTTGTCCACCATAGGGCTGAATTGACGGGTTCCGCCCGCCTCGGCCACCACTTGCAGCAGGCCGGCGCCGTTGCGAACCACCACCCCGCTGAGCATGGTCACCGGAGTGTCCGCGAATATCTCAGGGTAAAGGGGGGTGCTGGGCCCCAGCAGAACCACTTCGCGGCAAGTGGCGCATGCCTCCAGCAAGGGCCCCAGGGTTTGATTGAGCAGGGTGGTGGCGCTGATTACGGCCACCTGGCATTTGGGCAGATACTTCTGAGCCTGATCCTGGGGCAATATCTCGCCCTGGGGCAGGTCCACCCGCTCGAAGATGACCAGACGCCCGGCGCGGCGGCGCACCTCGGGCACCAAGGGGCCGAAAAAGCCCACCATGCCCACCGTGTCCTCGGGCGTAATCGCCAAAACATCCAGGATGTCGCCTGCCGACGCCTGTGCCGGGCCGGGCGAGAGCAGGGCATTGGCCACGGACATTCCCACCGCCGCCTCGATGGGGTCGCGGGAGGCGGCCAGGTTCAGCAGCTCCGAGGCCTTTTGTCCGGCCAGGGGACGCTTGCCGCCAAAGGCGGCGCAGCCTCCCTTGGCCTGGTCGCGAAAAGTGTAGGCCACTCCGGTCCGGCCGTCTTCCAGCATTGCCGCGGTATAGCCCAGGCCCACCACCACCTGGGCCACGCGGCCCTGGGCCCGGGGGCCCAAGGCCGCGGTCAGCTTGCGGACTATGGCGCCGGGCTCAGACAAAGATGTCCTCCGGCATGTAGGGGTGAGTGCCTTCGATAACTTCGATGCCGCTCTTGGCCTTGATCTTGGTGATGATGGTGTCGGCGTGGGGGCAGTGATCGCTCAGGCAAGGGCCGATGTGAATCTTGGTGGGCTTTTCCTCCATGGGCGCGTTCCACAGCTTCACCTGGGCCAGGCGGGTGACTATGGCCGCCCCAGGGCAGTCGCCACAGCTCAGCAGGCCCATGACCTCGGCCTCGCCCTCGGGGTAGCGGGCGAATTGGCCGCCCCGGCGGTTGAAGCCCACCAAACAGCGCGAACAACCGATGCAAACGTCGTCCATGGCTTTTTTACAGCCCACGATCAATATCTTTTCCATTTGTGCTCTCCTCAAGTAGATGAAAGCGCCCCCTTGCTGCGGGGCGAAGTTTAAACACCGTAATGTTATACAACAATTAGGGGTTTATTGACACCTTGCATCTCGCTTGAGGATTTATGGCATAAATATCAGTTGTTATGGTTATTTGCGCTTTTATCGAATACTATGACCCGGTCGCGCCCGGCCTCCTTGGAGCCATAAAGGGCCCTGTCGGCCTGCTTGATGAGCGCTTCCAGCACCTCCCTGGGCGATCCATGCTGATTTTCACCCAGCTTCCTGATGCAAGTGACCCCCAGGCTGGCGGTTACCCCCACCTTCTGTTTGCCCGAGTCCACCCGGGCCTTGGCGATATATTCTCGCAGACGTTCGGCCATACTGGCCGCTTGCCCAATGCTGGTTTCGGGCAACACCAGAACAAACTCCTCACCGCCCAGGCGGGCGCATATGTCCACCGAACGGGTTATGTCCAAAAGAATCCGGCTTATCTTTACCAGGACCCTATCTCCACAGTCGTGACCGTGGCGGTCGTTGATCAACTTGAAGCGGTCGATGTCGAGCATGACCAGGGCCAGGTCGTGGATATGGCGGCGCGCGCGCTTGATCTCGTTTTCCGCCAACACATAAAAATGGCGGCGGTTGTACAGGCCGGTTAGATGGTCGACGATGGCCATCTCCCGGTAGCGTTCCTCGCTTTCGCGCAAGGCCGCCTCCACCTGCCGGCGGGTTTGGATCTCCTTTTCCAACTCCTGGTTCTTGGTGGTGAGTTCGGCCTCTTTTTGTCTGAGCGCGTCCAAGGTGGAGGCAAGACGCTGGGTCATGGCGTTGAAGGCCGTGGCAAACTCGCCCATAAAGTCCACCCGCTGGCTGAAGTCGCCGTCCGCCACCCGTTGGGTCTGCCAGGTGAGGTGACGGAAGTGGGCTTGCAGGGTCTTAAGGGCTCCGGCCATGAAGCCCTTGGCCTCTATGTCCACTGCCAGGTCGCCGGTGGACAGGGCCAAGGTGGAGGCTCTGATGGCCCAAAGGGTTTGGAAAACCTTAAGCAGTAGTTTGTTGTCTGCCAAGGTGCCGTATATTTTATCGGGCGGGTGGTTGGAGTTGATCACCGTGCATAACAGGTTTAAGGCCTCTTCCATTTCCACCAACTGGATGGAATGAAAAGGCAAAGGAGGCCCTTCGGCCTCTGCGGCCAGGCGGGTGGCCAGCTCAGCCAGGCGCCGCACCTGCTCAGGTTTTGGGGTGGGGAGGGATTTATCCAAATCCTCGGCCAGGGCTCGGATTTGCTTGGCGAGCTCGGTCAAGGTCACGGCCTAATCCACCACCTTGGCCGTAAAGCGGCAGGTGCGGTCGCCGGTGCACCAGCAGTCCACCTCTTTCACCTCGAAGTTGCGCCCGGTGAAGCTCTCCATGAGTCCGGCAATGAAGCCCTCGTCGTAAACGCAGATTTCGTAGTCCAACTCGGGCAGGCCCGAGCAATCGAGGTCTTCGGAGACCGTGACCACAAAGGAGCCCGCCTCCAGGTCTGCCTCTTCTACCCGCAGTATGCCGATACCCATTTCTCTGAGCACGCTTTGCAGCGAGCGCACGAAGTCGTTGAAGTTGTTCTGCTGGCCCAGGATGTTTTTGTAAAATTCGGAGCCGGCCAGGTGACCTGCTTGGTAAAAAATTTGGTCGGCTTTTTCTTTGTCCAGCTCTTGCTCCAAAACATCGCGGATACAAAATTGCATCAAGCGATAGACCTCCAGGCGGGTGCCGGGGCCTAGATTAGGCCTGCCCTGAGTAATGTCCCCCAGCAAGTCCCAGGAAAATTGATATTTGCGATCCAACGCGTTCCTCCCCGATTCTTTATGTGCTCGCAAAAATAATCAATGCCATTTTGAACATATAAGTTTAGCATGCCGCTGTTCAAAGGGACAGCCGCAACCATGGGACTTTATCGGCTAAGGGATGATGTAAAATAAATGGCATTATGCGACAAACTCAGGCAAGGCCATGAATAAAAAACGCAAGATTTTGATATGCGGGGCAGGCGCGGTGACCCACGAGTTGCTCAAGCGGCTAAGCGGCCGTTGGGAGCTCACTCTCATCGGCCGGGACCCGGCCAACTTGGAAAGGGCCCACGCGGTCTATGAGGGCGAGTTGACCACCGTGGAAGGCGATCCCTCCAGTTCGGTTGTGTTGGAGCAGGCTGGTCTGGCCGGGCAGGAATACGTGGCCGCCCTGGACGAAGACGACGCGGTGAACCTGGCCGTGGCTCGGGCCGCCTGCCAGGCCGAAGTGGTTCATGTGCTGGCGGTCTATTACCAGGCGCAAAGCCAGGAGAGCTTCGATGAGTTGAAGGTGGAAGCCCTTTTGGCCAGCGCCGCCCTGGCCCGGGAGCTGAACCATTTTTTGGAGGCTCCCGACCTGGCGGTAACCCCCTTGGGGGGGTGCCGGGGCGCGGTGATGGAGCTGAAAACCGAGGATATGCCCCACTTGGTGGGCCGGCGGGTGGATTCGGTGCGTGGGGATAAATGGCGGCTGGTGGCCCTGTCCCGGGATGGGCAACTGTTGCTGACCGATCCTCACCTCCGCGTTCAGCGCGGCGACCGTCTGCTGCTATTGGGGCCGCCGGATACCTATGGCGACGTATGCTCCCAACTGGAGTGCGGCCTGCCCGGCTTCCCCTTGTCCTGGGGGCACACCCTGCTGGTGGTGCTCAATTCCAAAGATGCCGACGAGCACGAGGGCCTGATGAACGAGGCCCTGGGTTGGGCCCTGAACAGCCAGGTAAGCGACACCATAATCCTGTGCCGTCAGGGACAGTGCGACCTTAAAACCCAGATCAACGAGTGGCCGGCGGCCTGCCAAGTGCGCGTGGAGCAGGCGCCGTCGGGCCTGCTGGAGCGGGCCCGGGAGCTGTGTGGCCAAAGCGAGGTGGGTTTGGTGGTGATGGGCAAGTTCGAGCCCACCCTGCTGGAGTCTTTGGCCAAGTCCGCTCTCATGAACTTGGCCGAGTCCCTGGGAGCGCCGCTGGTGCTGGCCGGCGGCACCGCGCCCTACCAGAAAATCCTGGTGCCCTTCAACGGCCGGGCCCGTTCCCTGGCCGCCCTGGAGGTAGCTGCCGAGGTGGCCCGCCAGAGCGGGGGCGAGGTGAGCCTGGCCATGGTGGAGGAACCGGAGTTCATGCACGACGGTAAAGGTGTAACCTGGGTGGAGCAGGTGCGGGCCTTGGCCAAGGAGCAGGCGCATATCCTCAAGCTACCCATCGAAGAGGTGGTGCTGGAGGGCAACCCGGTGCGGCGCATCAGCGAGCTGTCGGCTGATTATGATCTAATGGTGGTGGGCGGCTCCAGCCGGGGCCGGGGCCTGTTGTCTCCCAATGTGGGCGAGCACCTGGCCGAAAAGGCGGCCTGCTCGGTGCTGGTGGTGGCCAAGGAGGGCTGAGCCCGTGGAGTTGTCCCAGGCCCTATCGCTGCTTTTGATCACTGTAGCCGCCGCCCTTTTGCCCGGCGTGGCCCGCCTGATGCGCCTGCCCGCCCCGGTGCTGGAGATCATCTTCGGCATCATTCTGGGCAAGAGCTTTTTCGATCTGCAGCTCACCGGCCAGTGGATGAACTTCCTGGCTCAGCTCGGTTTTTTAGTGCTCATGCTGCACGCGGGCATGGAGATCGACTTCAAGGCCTTGGGGCGCCAGCGCCCTTCCCAGTTGGCCTTCCAAGTACTGGTGTTTATCTGCACCGCCGGTCTGGCCTTGGTTGCCTGCCTGGCCCTGGGCCTGGGGGCGTTCATGGCCCTGGTGCTTTCCACCACCTCCCTGGGGCTGGTGCTGCCCATCCTCAAGGAATCGGGCATGGTCAAAAGCCCCCTGGCCCAGAGCATTCTGGTGGCCGCCACCCTGGCTGATTTCCTCACCTTGCTGTTGCTCACCCTGTACAACTCCTGGCACATGCACGGGGCGAGCTGGCGTTTGGCCTTGCCCATACCCATGTTCGTGGGCTTTGGCCTGCTGCTGTGGCTGGGGCGTTTGTGGGCCTGGTGGTATCCGGAGCCGGCTCAGCGCTTGCTGCTCTCGGACGACCCCCAGGAGCAGGGGGTGCGGTTTTCCCTGGCCCTGTTGTTTTTGTTCGTGGCCATCAGCGAACTGGCCGGGCTGGAGCCGGTGCTGGGGGCCTTCATGGGCGGCTGCGTCATCTCTTTTGTTATGCGCCAGAAGGAACCCCTGGAGAGCAAGCTCTCAGGCCTGGGCTTCGGGTTTTTGATCCCCATCTTTTTCATTCACGTGGGCATGCAGTTCAACCTGCACAGCATAGCCGGACCGGGCCGCCTGACGTCGAGCTTGCTGTTGCTGCTGGTTGCCTTGGCGGTGAAGCTTTTGCCCAGCCTGCTCTACACCCTGCAGGGAGTGGGCTGGCGAGGCGCGCTGCAGACCGGGTTTCTGCTGTCAGCCCGGCTAAGCCTGATCGTGGCCGCGGCCTCCATCGGCCTTGAGGCCGGGTTGCTCACCGCGGAGCAGAAGGACGCCATTGTGCTTTTGGCCCTTTTTACCTGCTTTATCGGCCCCACTGTGTTCAAGCTTTTACTGCCCAAAGAACCACCGCCGGCGTCCCAAAAACCACTGCCCCAGACCCCTCGCACCAGGCTTTAGTTTGGCTCGCTAATTCTGGCAAGCCGGTGGGCATGGCCGTACCGGGCCTGGGCTAGCTTGGCTCCCGTCGGCCTTGCCCTCGGACGTTTTTCTTGCCGAGATTCAGAGCAAATGGTGCCTCCAATATGGCATTTTGGTTACAAATCGTACAGGCGGTGTGCAATATCTTATAATTTTTGAATAACTACCTTCTGGCAAAGGAGTGAACCTTGTCCAAAAGCGGCGTTTCCTACAAAGGCGACCTGCCTGCCCAGCAAGCCTTGGCCCTCCTGGAGAATTTGGTGGAGTCGCTGAAAAAGGGGTCGGTTTGCGTGCAGGTGGACCAAGAGCACGTGGTTATGGGCCTGAGCAAGTCCACGCCCGTGGGGGTGGAGATCGGTGCTTCCCAGAAAAAGGGCAAGCGGCGCTTGAGTCTTGAACTGAGCTGGAGTGATCCCAAACACGATGCAGAGCAGGCGTCCGCCATAATGATCGGGACCCAGGCCCCAACCGAGGCTGCTCCCAAAACCACCCCGGCGGCTGCGCCGGTTGAAAAGCCCGCGGTACCTAAAAAGGCAGCACCCAAAAAAGCAGTGCCCAAGAAAAAGGCCGCCGCCCCCAAGAAAGCTTCGAAAAAAGCCACGACCCGCAAAAAGGCCACAAGCCCCAAAAACAAGTGAGCAACATACAGTGTCAAGGTTGGAAATGACGCACCGTGATTTTGGGTTTTGATTACGCGGCAACCGGCGCGTTTAACCACTAAATTCTATTGCCACCCAGTCCTCGTAATATATATGGCTCCCGACCGCTTTCCAGAATTACCCGGGGCGGGCCTAATCTATAATAAGCCGTAATAATTGAATAAATAATAAATAATCGGGCAAAGGTTGACAATGGAATTTTAAATAGGTATTTTAATACCAGAATAACTAATAAGGACGGTGGACATGCAGCATCTTTTAAAGATATCCGAAGCGGCTTCTCTGGCTCTGCACACCATGGGGCTGCTGGCATCCCGGCCCGGGGAGCAGGTTCCTACCCGCGAGTTGGCCGGGCGGCTGAAGGTTTCCGAAGCTCACTTGGCTAAGGTGATGCAGCGCCTGGGCCGCGCCGGTTTGGTGCGCTCCCAGCGGGGGCCCAAGGGCGGCTTTAGTCTGCAACGTAAACCAGAGGACATCACCCTGTTGGAGGTTTACGAAGCCACCGAGGGCCCGCTAAGGGAACGGCGCTGCTTGTTAGGCAACCCCATGTGCGACGGCAACTGCATCTTGGGTGGCTTGTTGGAGCGGGTGGGCGATGAGGTGCGCGAGTACTTTGCCCACACCAGGCTTTCGGATCTTAAGGACACCTTTCGCCAGGAGGCGGTCAATGCCTAGGACTCGCGACATAATCCATATAGACCAGGAGCTGTGTAACGGCTGCGGCCAGTGCATTCTAGATTGCGCCGAGGGCGCCCTGCAGTTGGTGGACGGCAAGGCCAAGCTGGTGGGTGAGATTTACTGCGACGGCCTGGGGGCCTGTTTGGACGGCTGCCCCACCGGCGCCCTGACCATTGAAAAGCGCGATGCCGAGGCCTTTGACGAGCAGGCGGTGGAGGAGTTGTTGGCCTCCCAGGGCCAGGCCCAGCACCCCGAGTCCGCTCCGTCTCCGGCCCAGCCCTTTCCCAGCGCGGGCGGCTGCCCGGGCCACGCGGCCATGAGCCTGTCCCCATCCGGTCCGGCCCCGGCCGCTGACGAGGACGACTGGCCCACCCCCAGCCAGCTGGGCCACTGGCCCATCAAGCTGCAACTGCTTTCGCCCCAGGCCCCCTTTCTAAAGGGTGCGGACCTGATCCTCTTGGCTGATTGCGCGGCGGCTGCTTTGCCCGACCTGCACAAGCGTTTTCTGCCGGGCCGGGCCATTGCCCTGGCCTGTCCCAAGCTGGACGACGCCCAGGCCCATGTGGACAAGCTGGCCGAGCTGCTGGCCGGCGGAGGCATGCGCTCGCTGACCATCGTGCACATGGAAGTGCCCTGCTGCTCGGGCCTCAACTGGATCGTGGAGCAGGCCATGCAGCGCTCCGGAGCCAAGCTGCCGGTGGGCGAGATGGTCATATCGCGCAATGGCACGGTCTTGGGCAAGCGCAACCTGCCCTGGAGCCTGGCGGCCTAAAGTGGCCGCGCGTGGCGCCATAGCCTGGGCCCCGGAAGCGGCCCAAGCCCTCAAGGGAGTGCCCATGCTGGTGCGCCCCTTGGCCCGCCGCAAGGTGGAGGAGCGGGTGCGCTCCGAGGGTAGAGACCAGGTGAGTCTGGCCGATTTCGCCGCGGCCGAGGCTCGCTTCAGAGCGGTGATGGGCAACAAGAGTGAAAAGGAGTTGGCCAGCCTAATGCCCGCGGCCAATTGCCCCGGCGCTGAGCTGGTGGTGTTGGAGTCCTGCCGGGCTAAGCTTTCGGGCTGCCCCAACGCCCTTATCGACACCGATCCCTGGCGCGAGGCCCTGGAGGATTGGCTGGAAGCCAACCAGGTGAGCGAGCGCCTCAGGGCCAAGGTTCAGGGCGATCAGGTTTTATTCCACCACAAGCTGCGTTTGTCTTTGAGCGGCTGCCCCAATGGCTGTTCGCGCCCCCAGATAGCCGACCTGGCCCTGGTGGGGACCGTGAGCCCGCTTTTCGAACCCGATGATTGCACTGCCTGCGGCGCATGCGCCGCAGCCTGCCCCGACGGTGCAATCGAGGTGACCGAGGCGGTTCAGTGGGACCCTGTCCGGTGCCTGGGCTGTCTGGGGTGCACCACTTGTTGTCCCACCGGCGCGGTGAGCTTGGGCCCGGTGGGGGCCCGGGTGCTTATGGGCGGCAAGCTGGGCCGCCATCCTCACCTCGCCCAAGAGGCTGCCAGGGTGCAGAGCCCGGCACAGGTGGTGGAAATCATGGGCCAGGCCATTGACGATTACATCCAAAACGCGCCCCAGGGCGAGCGCTTCGCCGCCTGGTGGGCCGCCAGGCATTAAGGAGGGGGAAAGATGGCTCAGACCATGTGCCCCGGTCAAGACACCAAGTTTTGGGGGCCTAACGACATCTTTGAAACCACCTGCGCTCATTGCGGGGCGGAGATCGAGTTTTTCAAGGACGATGCCTCGCGCCGCTGCCCGGGCTGTGGTCAGAAGGTGGCCAACCCCAAGCTCAACTTGGGCTGCGCCCAGTGGTGCGAGCACGCCAAGGAGTGCCTGGGCTACGACCCCAAGGAGGCCCTGGCCGAGCATGCCGCCGCCGGAGGCGGAGGCGAGTCGCTATTGGACCGGCTGCTTGAGGCCATGAAGGCTACCTTTGGCCGCGACACCAAGCGCATCGAGCACGCTCAGGCGGTGCTGGCCAACGCCCAGGAGCTCATGAAGGCCGAAGGCGGCGACCCCAAGGTGATCCTGGCCGCGGCGGTACTGCATGACATCGGCATCCAGGCGGCCGAGGCCAAGCACGGTTCGGCCGCCGGGCGCTGGCAGGAGCTGGAAGGCCCGCCCATCGCCGAGGCCATCATGAAGGACCTGGACCTGGACATCGAGACCCGCGACCACGTGGGCAAGATCATCGCCAACCACCACTCGGCCAAGGACATCGACACCCTGGAGTTCCGCATTATCTGGGATAGCGACTGGCTGGTGAACATCCCCGAGGAGTTCCCGGACATCAGCCGGGAGAAGATGCTCAAGCTCATCAACAAGGTTTTTAAGACCGACACCGGCCGCCGTATGGCCAGGAAGCGCTTCCTGACGCAATAGAAAGCCGACTCGGCGGCTCACCGCTGGAACATTGAAAACGCCACTCTCGCCCATCGGCGGGAGTGGCATTTTGGGTTCAAGGTTATAGGGCGATACGGCTTTTCAGCCTCCTACCAGTTGCAGCGCAGGCCCACGGTGTTGAAGGGGCAGCGCTCGCCGAACTTGACCCGCAGCTTGTGAATGGCCAGGGCGCCGGTGCAGTGGGTGGCCAGCACCCACTGGGGGTTGTAGGCGGCCAGGGCCTCAATGACCTCGTCCAGGTCTTTCTCGCCCAGGAAGTTCCAGTGCAACCCGCCCACCAGGGCGTAGAGCGGCGCGCCGGGGAAAAGCTCCTGGGACCTGGCCAGGGTGTTGAACAGGCCCGCGTGGCAGCAGCCGGTCATCACCACCACCCCGCGACCTTGCAGGTTCACGAAGATGGCCTGGTCGTCCTGGAACTCGTCGGCCACCCAAGCATCATCCTCCTGGCGCACCGCCGCCTTGAAGGGCCGGTCCAGGGGGGAGGTGTGGGCGATGCTGCCGCTGGTGAACAGGCCCGGGGCCAGGTTTTGGGGTTCGTTGGAGACTATGGGGGTTACGGCCAGGGCCTCCTCCACTTTTTGGCGCTCCAACACCCAGGGGCCGGCCAGTTCGCCATCGGCCCTTTTGATGCCCCGGGTACCGAAGGCCATGGGGTGGGCCACCAGGGGGGCGCTAATGGGGTTTTCGTCCAGAAGGCGCAGCATGCCGCCATAGTGGTCAACGTGGCCGTGGCTCAGCACCATGTAGTCGGCGGTGGCCGGGTCGATGTCCAATAGCTTCATGTTGTTGCGCACCACGTACTCGCCGCGGCCGAAGTCGTAGAGCACCCTGGTGGTGCGGTCCTGGGCGTCGGTAGCCTCGATCCACAGGGACAGGCCCTGCTCACCCAGCAGCGAAGAGTGGCGGCCCGGCTGGGGATAGGTGAAGGGTCCCTGGCTGGGCAGGAATATGTTGATCAGGTTGTCCACCACCACGGTTAGCGTCATGCTCCGGGCGTGGTTGTCATATAGGGTCATGGCCTTTCTCCTCTGAGGGGCCTCGCTGAATTCATCCCGGGCCCGTGGCCGCAGCCCTTCTTGCGCGGCCCGCGCCGGGAAGGGTTCATTTGATGATGCCGGCCTCTCGGTAATACTTCAGGGCGCCGGGATGCAAGGGCAGTGGTACGTTGGCCGCGTTTTTGGGGTCAAAGGCCTTGCATCCCTTGTAGGCATTCTCCAGGGCCTTCTGGTTGGTGCAAAGCGCCTTGGTGACCTTGTAGGCCAGCTCGTCGGAAAGCTTGTCCGTGGTCATCACCAGGGTGGCGAAGCCCAGCACCGGCACGTCCTGGTCCACGCCGGGGAAGGTGCCCTTGGGCAGCACGGCGGGATTGAAGCCGTACTTGGCCGAGAAATCCTCCACCACCTTCTTGCCGAAGGGCAGAAAACGCAGCTTGGTCATGGTGGCCAGCTGGGTCCAGGAGGGGTGGCCGGGGGTGCAGATCTGGCCGAAGGCGTCCGCCTGGCCGTCTTTCATCATCTCCACTGCGGTGGGGAAGGATACGAAGCTCACCTTGCCGCCCCAGGACTCGATGTCGGCGAAGCTCACGCCGTAGGCTTCCAGGAGCTTGCGGGTGTTCCACTCGCCGCTGCTGCCCTTTGGCATCACCGCCAGGCGCAGGGGGTATTTTAGTTTCTTGATGTCCGCCAGACTCTTGATGGGGGTGGCGGCCCGCACCGAAAATACGTACCAGGATATGTCCAGGTTACCCACCAAGGCCTTAATGGGCACCTTTCGCTTGTAAGGGGGCTCGCCCCGCACCGCCAAGCCGGCTTCCACCGGGAAACCCAGGGCCAGGTCCGCCTTGCCCTTGGCCAGCAGCAGGGGGTTGCCCACGCCGCCGGCATAGGGCAGCACGTCCACCTGGGAGCCCGGGGGCAGGCTGCCCTTAATTGTCCTGGCCATGGTCTGAGCCATGATGTACCAGCCGCTGCCGGATTTGAAGCTGGCCAGGGAAAGCTTTTCCGCCTGGCCCTGACCGGCCGAGACGGAGAATCCCGCGCTCAGGATCAGCAGGCCGGCGGTGGCCGTGATCAAAAGCCTTTGCGCTATTTTCCTCATTTTGCACTCTCCTTGATGCTCTTGAACATGGCGTCAGGGTTTTGCCCGGCCCCATGGGATTCAAGATTTCACTATTTTTCTCACGTTATTGGGCAGGAGGGAGCAATACGATCCGGGCAGGAGAGCCTCCATGCGAGGCCTAACAGGTTTATATTGTGAAACACAGTATACACCTTATAAAATATTATCTTTGAAGTTTGCCGTCAAGGCATTTATTACGGCATGGGATAATCAGAAAAATAGTAATTATATAAATTAGTTGAACTGTACTGCCTGGAAGCCGGCCGGTGGGGTAAATAGAGGTGGCACATAAACAACTGCAAAAGGTAGGTATTTCGTGCGGCGGGTATAGGCCTGATTTGGTGACCGCGTCCCCTGGAGCGGCTGCCAAAAAAATGCGGACCGGGAGGGAAGTCCCTTCCGTCCAGTTTTTAGATAAGGCTCACTCTACCAACTGGCCAGGACGCCATCATGCGTGTAGACGTTGTTGCCCTGCTTGTCGGTCACCGCGATCTCCAGCTTGCCGTGGTCCGGCTCCGCGCCGGGCATCAGCTGGAACATGCCGTCCATTTGGCAGTAGCCCCCATGGTGATGGACGTTGATAAAGGGCTCGTCGGGCGTGAGCACAAAGTGGTCCACTTTCACCCCGCTGAGCAACAAAGTCACCGCCACGTCCGCACCTTCCACATCCCATTTGATGGTCAGGCACTCCAGGTTCACCTTGCCGCTGGTCTGGGCCGCGGCCGGGGTGAGAGTTACGGCCAGCATGGCGGCCAGGACGAACAGCAGCCCCAGCAGCGATAACGAGATTTTTCTCATGACGGCAGCCCCCCCGAGCAAAGGTATGGAAAAGAGGCTTGCAAGCCTCCTCGTCTGGACCGAGGAGCTACAACGTTAATTCGAATGACTGCTCCTTGATGCCCAGCACGCCATATCTTGTTAACATATCTTGGATTGCCGGTTCAAGGGGCGTTGGCGACGGCTGTCGCCTTGCGCCCTGCGCAAGGCGCTGGGCCGTGGGGTTGCTCTTTCTCCTGATCGGAAAAATGCGGGCCGGGAGGGAATCGCCCTCCCGGCCCGTGTAGCGCCGTGCGTTGCTGATTCGCTGGTGTGATTGCTAGGCGGCGCCCTTTTTCTTTCGTTCGTCGATGTCGCCGGGGTACATCACCGCCTCGTGGCCCCGCTCGCCGGTGCGGATGCGAACCGCCTCGTCCACCGGGTAGACGAAGATCAGCCCGTCGCCCGCGTCGCCGGTGCGGCCGCCTTTAAGGATGGCCTCGATGGTTTCGTCCACATTGTCTTCGCTCAGGATGATGTTGATCTGCATCTTGGGCAGCATGTCCACCTGATAGGTGCCCGAGCGTCCGGCCAGGGTGATGCCGCCCTGGCGGCCCTGTCCCCGGATTTCGCAGACGTTCATGCCCCGGATGCCCGCGTCGTGCAAGGCGTCCTTGACGTCGTTGAGCTTGTCCTCGCGGATTATGGCTTCTATCTTCTTAAGCATCGCTTTATATCTCCTTTGGTCCAGGCCTTAGCCTAGGAGTAGGCCCGTTCGCCGTGCTCGGAAAGGTCCAGGCCCACTTCTTCTTCCAGGGTTTCCACCCTCAGGCCCATTGTGCCGCCCAGAATCTTGGTAAGGATGAAGGTGACCAGGAACACGAAGCAGATGGTCACCACCACGCTGATGGCCTGGATGCCCAACTGGCCGGGGTTGCCGTAGAACAGGCCGGCCGCTTCGTTCACCTCGGGAGCGGCGAAAAGGCCGGTGGCCAGGGCGCCCCAGGTGCCGGCCATGCCGTGGCAGGCCCAGACGTCCAGGGATTCATCGAGATTGCGCTTCTGGCGAAAGCGAATGGCGTAGTAGCTGATGGGCGCGCCCACCGCGCCGATGACCATGGCTCCCAAGGGGGTGACGAAGCCCGCCGCCGGGGTGATGGCCACCAAGCCGACCACCGCGCCGGTGGCGATGCCCAAAACGCTGGGCTTGCCCGCGTCGGCCCAGGAGACCAGCATCCAGCTCACCGCGGCGGCGGCGGCGGCGGTGTTGGTGTTCACGAAGGCGTAGGAGGCCAGGCCGTCGGCGGCCAGGGA
>JAHLLJ010000237.1 GCA_020444205.1 Deltaproteobacteria bacterium
GGAAGCGCTCCAGGAAGATGGGGATCACCCGGCCCTGGCCCAGGTCGTCGCAGCGGGGGCCGTAGACATTGAAAAAGCGCATGATGACAAAGGGCAGGTTTTCCTGCTGGCCATAGGCGTAGAGGTAATGCTCCACCAGGGCCTTGCCGGTGGAGTAGCACCAGCGGTTGATGGAAGGCGGCCCCAGCACCCGATCGGCATCTTCGTCCCAGGGTACGTTGGGGTTGCGGCCCAAAACCTCGCTGGTGGAGGCGAAGACGAACTTCTTACCGCCACGGGCCGCGGCCTCCAGCAGGTACAGAGTGCCCTTGAGGTTCACGTTGAGCACATTAAGCGGCTCGGTGACATAGCGCTTGGGGTCGGCGATGGCCGCCAGGTGGATGACGATGTCCGAGCGGTCCACCAGATGCTCCACCACGTCCTTGGAAAGCACCGAGTCCTGCACGAACTTGAAGCGCCCGGAGTCGAACAGGTGCTCCACCTTGCGGGAAGGCCCGTTGTCCAAGGCCACCACTTCGTGGCCACGCTGCACCAACACTTCGCAGATATATGATCCGATGGAGCCGGCTCCGCCAGTCACCAATACTCGCGCCATGCTATAAGCTCCTATAGCTCGTCCAACCAAAGGTGGAAGGTAAAATCTCCGGCCAGGGGCCTGGCCCCCAGGCGGCTCCAGGCGCGGATTACCGCGCGCTGGCTGAATTTGGTGCGCACCCTTGCCGCGGATGCGCCTTGCCCGGCCAACCAAGTCAGGCCATGGGCCAAAAGCATATTATACAGGCCAAGGCCCCGCTTATCCGGCGCCACGGCGTTTAGCACCACCCAGCCCGGTTCCCCGTCCCCAGCGTTCTTCAGGGTGATGAAGCCCAACGGCCCCTCTTCGGCGGCCAGGGTGAGCACCATGTCCGCCTGCTGCCCGCTCAGGCTGTTGGCCATCCAGCGGCCATAAAGCTCTGCGCAACCGTGGCGCAGGCGCGGGTCCAGGGCAAAACGGTCGGCATAGGCCTCCAGGTCGCAAAAGGCACCTGCGGCCAGGGCGATCAGGGCCGGAGCGTCGGCCTCCATGGCGGGGCGCACCACAAAGCCCTCCGGCGGGGTGGGGGCTTTTGGTTGTCCGGTCAGCTCGGCTTCCCAGACCACGCTGGCGTCCACCAGCTTGGCTCCGGCTGCCTCCAGGGCCTGGGCGGCCAGGAAGTCTTTTTCCGCCACCCTGGCGAAAAGCCCGCTCAGGCCCGCCTGGTGGGCATGGGCGGCCAGGTTTTTCACCAAGGACGCTCCTTGGTCCAGAGCCTTGGGTTCGGGCCAGGGAGCGCGGTGCAGCAGAGTGGATAACTGGCCCAGGGGCAGGCCGAACACCTCGCTGTCAAAGGCCAAGGCATGCCAGCCGGCCAGCCAAGACCAATCCCAGGCGGCCAGCACCCGGTCTTGCGGGTTTGGCGGCCAGCCCTGGCCCCAGGGTGCATCCTGGGCCAAAGCCAGGGCCTCGGCGCGTTGGGCAGCCTGTTTTCCGCTAAGCTCCACGAACTCCATGGCAGCGGGCTCCACAAGAAAAGGCTAATCTACCCCAGGGGTTCGGGCCGGTCAAGGCAGGCGCAAGCACCTGCTGTTACAATAAAACCACATCACCGATGGGAGAGGGAAGCTATGGATGGGCATCAGGCCCTGCGGGCCAAGGTGGACGAGTTTTTAGGGGCGCAAGGGGCGGCGGCCTGGGGAGTGGCCCACCTCGCCGGTCTGGTGCCCGCCAAGCTGGGCGACTTCCCCCGGGCGGTGTCCCTGGCCCTGGCCATGGAGCCCCAGGTCATGGCTTCCATCCGCCAGGGTCCCAACCAGACCTACACCGAGCTTTATGAGACCACCAACCAGCGCCTCGACCGCATCTGCGGGGAACTGGGGGACCTCCTGAAAAGCGAGGGGCATGGGGCCTGGGCAGTGCCCTCTTCGGTCAGGAGCGACCCGGTGAACATCCGGGGCGACTTCCCCCACAAGACCGCGGCCACCCGCTCGGGTCTGGGCTGGGTGGGCAAGAACTGCCAGCTAATCAACCGCCGCCTGGGCCCCTGGCTGCGCCTGGGCACAGTGCTCACCGACGCCCCCCTGACCCCGGACCCGCCCATACAAAAAAGCTTTTGCGGCAAATGCACTGCCTGCCTGGAGGCCTGCCCGGCCGGAGCCCTCAAAGGCGGCACCTGGCAACCCGGCTTGGAGCGGGAAAAGATCCTGGATCCCCTGGCCTGCGACACCTTTAAGAAGACCCACTACCTGCAATTTCATGACGGCCACATCTGCGGCATTTGCAGCTCGGCCTGTCCTTGGGGGCAGAAGACTCTGCGAAGGGCTTAGGTTCGGCGCAGCTCCAGGTGCAACAGGGGGAAAGGCTTGCCCTGGCCGTCGGTGGCCGAGCGGCCCGCGGTCCTAAAGCCGAGGTGATGGTAAAAACCCACGGCTTGGGGGTTCTGCTCGTTAACGTCCACCCTGGTGGCGCCTTGTTGTCTGACGGCGTGGTCGGTTAGAAGCGTCCCGATTCCCTTGCCCCGATGCTCCGGGGCGATGAACAGCATCTCAATTTTGTCTTCGGCCACACCCACAAAACCCAGCACCCGATTGTTTTCATCCACCGCGTAACGCAGATCCACCGCGTCAAAATACCTCTCCAGGATCAGCGGTTTTAAAAAGGCGATGTCCGCCTTGCTCAGGAAGTGGTGCGTGGCCCGCACCGAGGCTTCCCAAACCGCCAGAAGCTCCGGGTATTGTTTTTTGTGGACGGCTTGGATTCTTATCATCAGCGGCAATAGGCTTCGCAGTGGAAGCCGGAATAAGCGGCGTAGACTCTGGCCGCCTGGGTGATCTCCAGGGGAGTGGGCTCGCGCGGGGGGCGCTTGGCCATCATTCGGGCCAGCTGCTCGGGCGCGGGTATGCCGGCCAAGCCCTGGGCCAAGACCTTGCCGTCCGCCGTCTCCAGCAACTCAGCGTCCTCGCCGTTGGTCACCACGGCCAGGGGCGCAAGGTGGGGGGAGATGAGCCGGGCCGCGGCCAGGGCCTCTTTTTCGCGGGTGACCAGCGATCCCCGGGCGCAGCGCAACAGCAGGGCGGGGCGGCCTCCGCTGTGCACCAGCAGATCGGCCAGCACCACCAGGGAGCCGTGCTCCGGGCCCAGGGTGCGCTTAGCGTCCACGCTTATGTCTTGGGGGGAAAAACCCAGGCTCAGCAGCCGGGCCTCAGTGGCCTGGCGCACCGGTTCGTCGTCACTGGGTGACAGGGGTTTGCCGGTAATCAAGTCGACTTGGGAAGTCACAACGTCTTGCCCGGCATGGATTGGCGACTAAGTCTCCACCCACAGTAAGCGAAGAGGACGCCAAAATTCAGCGCCTGATCACGCTCACCCTAGCCGCCACCGGCGGATGGGGCAAACTCCGCCTCTTGGGCACGGACTTACGAACCCATAAAAACTGGCATCTCCGGTCCCGGCGCCGGGGGCGTCCCGGCCGGATAGCCTGATTTGGCGTTGCCGCCTGGTGGCGAACTTACTTCTTCTTCTTGGGATTTAGAAGCAGTTTCACCGCAGAGCTAGGCTTAAAGACCATGCGCTTGCTGGCTTTGATCTTGATGGGCTCGCCCGTGGCCGGGTTCACGCCCTTGCGCGCCTTGCTCTTTTTCTGCTGGAAGGTGCCCAGCCCGGCTACCCGGAAGGGGCGTCCCACCTTCACCTCTTTGACGGCGAATTCGACGATGGATTCCAGGGCCTTTTTGGCGGCGACTTTGGAAATTGCGGCGTCCTTGGCGATCTTGTCGATCATGTCCGCCTTGGTGGCAGGTTTCTTAGCCATGCCTCCTCCTCGGTCCTATGAGGTTTGTCCTTATCCCCAATCGCCTTTCCACCTTGGAAAGGCGCCCTTGCCTATTAGGCCATTGGCGTTAAGAGCGTTCTTGACCCCGTTTTCGGCGGATTGAGGGGATGCCATGCTGGTTGCCGCCGTAAAACTGCACGCCAACGCGTACTTAAAGCAAAAGCAGAATAGCACCACGAATTATCGGGCGTCAATACGCATTGTTGTAAAAATGTCCTATCTTCGCGCCTATGCTTCCCTAGCGCCGAACAGGTGAAAGATTTTTATGCACCCTAAAGCGTCGAGCTGTTCCCTTGTTGCTTTTCAAGGCACCCCACCCACCAATCCCCACCACCAGAGGGCCCAGGGCCGACGGCCTTATCAGGCCTGTTTCAAGGCCTCCTGAGGCCGGTTTTATTTCACGCCTTGAATAAGGGGTAAAAGCCTCCGTGCCATGCGGAAGTTTGCTAATGGGCCGGGCCTTGGCGCCCTGGGTTCAAGCCCCTGTTTTTAGCGGCTGAAAAGTCAGATTTTTCTTGTTTGTTTCTTGACATGCGGCTGCTCGCTTGGGTAATGTGGTTGCAAGTGGGTAATGGTGGGGAATCGTGGGTAAGCCCCTCCAAAGGAGCCAAGGTGTTTACGGGTTGGTCGGCACATAACATCGACGCCAAGGGCCGGGTCGCAGTCCCCGCCCGCTTCCGCGACGTGCTTAAACAAAAGCACGGCGACGAGCGGGTCGTGGTGACCACCAGCGATCGCTGCCTGGTGGCCTACCCCTACGAGGAGTGGCGGGCCATCGCCGACAAGATCG
>JAHLLJ010000238.1 GCA_020444205.1 Deltaproteobacteria bacterium
GCAGCTCTTGCAGCCGATGCACAGGCTGGGCTCGATGAACACGATGCCGTCGCTGGTGCGCCTCTGGATGGCCCCGGAAGGACATACGTTGAGGCACCAGGGCTCCTCGCAATGGAAGCAGGGCATGAACACAAAGCGCACTCTGGGTATGTTCTTGACCTCCACCGGGCCCACCGACATGTTCTTGCACAGGGCCGGGCCTATGGGCAGGGACTTGTTGCTCTTGCAGTGCACTTCGCAGGCCAGGCAGCCTATGCAGCGCTCCGAATCTTGCAAAAGATAGTATTTGCTCACTTTATCGCTCCTCACCTGGTGAGGTTTATAGCTGTATTGGCTCCCTAGGCCTTTTGCACCGTGATTACCGTCTCGGTGAGGTTGTTGCCTCCACCGGCGGGATCATAGGAAGTCAGCTTGCCCTTCATCAACCGCTGATCGGCAATACCCTTGCCAAAGGCCCGGGTCTGCAGAGGCACGGTGCGCCCGAAGCCGTGGACCATGAAGGCCGCCTCGGGATGGATGAACTCGGTGAGGCGAACCTTGCCCTTGGCGCTGTAGCCGTTGGCCTTTACCTCGATGGTGTCACCGTCGCTCAGACCCAATTCCTCGGCCTTGGCGTTGTTTATCCACAAGGCGTTTTCGCTCATCAGCTCATTGAGCAGGGGATTGTTCATGGTGTGGGCGTGGTTGTGATAGGCCACCCTGCCGAACACCAGGTTGAACTCGCCCAGCCCCTTTTCCTCCGGCTCGTGGAAGGGCGCGAACTGGGGCAGGCCCGCCTCGGCCAAAATCGGGCTGACGAACTCGATCTTGCCCGAGTCGGTCTTAAAGCCCAGGCCGGTGTCGCGGTCGCGCCTGACCTCCTTGTCCACCAGGCCGATCACGCCCTTGGCCCTCAGGTCGGCCAGGGCCACCCCGGTGCCCTCCAGCTGGTAGCGCCAGATCTCTTCCAGGTCCTCGAAGTCCAGGGCCTCGCCCTTGCCCAAACGGCGGAGGATCTCGCGGAATATCCACCAGGCCGGACGGCTGTCAAAGCGCGGGGAGATGCACTGGTCCCTGAGGTGCAGGTTGGGCTTGCCGCCCTTTTTCTCGGCAATGATGTTGCCGCGCTCCAGGAAGGTGGACTCGGGCAGAATCACGTCGGAGTACCAGGCGGTCTCCGAGTAGTTCACGTCGATGGAAACTATGAGGTCCAGCTTGTCCAAGGCAGCCTTGATGGCCTCCGTGTCGGGCAGGCTGGTCAGGATGTCGTGACGGTAGGCGATGTAGGCCCCAATCTGATAGGGATCGCCGCTTTCAATGGCCGGGAACAGCAGGTGCAACAGGCCCGGCCCGGTGTCAAAGTGCTTGAACTTGGTGCCCACGCCGTCGACCCTGGGGTCCTCCACCTTGGGGGCGCGGTCGCCCAGCTTGTTCAGGCCCTTGACGTCGTAATCACCCGGGCTCTTGGCGATGATCAGGCCGCCGGTCTGCTCGATGTTGCCCATGAGCACGTTGAGGATGTGCGAGGTGCGGCTGGTGTAGAAGCTCTGGCGGTGACGGGCGGTCATCCAGCCGGGATGGAAGATGACCTTGGGCCGGTCCGCGGCGATCTCGCGGATAGCCGCCTTTATCTCCCCGGCGGGCACCCCGGTGACCTTCTCGGCCCATTCGGGCGTGGTGTCCTTTACAAAGGCCTTGAGCTCTTCCAGACCCTTCACCCATTTGTTCACGAAATCCGCATCATAGAGGTTCTCGGCCAGCACCACGTTGATGAAGGCCAGGTTCAGGGCGTACTCGGTGTTGGGCCGGATCATCCAAAAACGGGTGGCCTTGGAGGCGGTCAGGGTGGCCCGCACGTCGATGTAGGTGCACTTGGCGCCCTTGGACATGGCGTTGATGAAGTCCTTGGCCTCCTTGACCTGCAACGACTCGATTATGTTGCGGCCGTAGAGCACCAAGTGCTTGGTGTTCTTGATGTCCATGGACAGCCCGGTGCGGCCAAGGCCGAACAGGCTCTTGCTGGCGTGGTTGGCGTTGCGGCCGCAGGTGCAGTCGTGGTTGAAATAGTTGGGCGAGCCCAGTGATTTGACGAAGGTCTTGCTCAGGTCGGTAAAGGGGCCTCCCCGGTCGGAGTAGGCTATTCCCTTGCCGCCGTGCTTTTCGATCACCCCTTGCAGCTTTTCGGCGATGTAGTCCAGAGCCTCGTCCCAGCTGGCCCGGCGCCACTGGCCGCTGCCCCGGGGGCCGGTGCGGATCAGCGGGTATTGAGGGCGCTCATCGTCATATTCAAAGGCGATGGCAGCCGCACCCTTGGCGCAGAGGCTGGTTTCCATGGCTTTGTCGTTGGGGTTGCCTTGGATCCAGACCACGCGGCCGTCTTCCACCTCCACCTGGATGGGACAGCGCACCGCGCACATGCCGCAGAGGCCGTAGACTGTCCTGCGTCCGGGGCTGTCCACCCCAGTGACGTTAGGAGCCTTGTTGCCGTCCATATCTTCTCGCTCCCTGGAAAGTTAAATCTTTCCCCCGGACCAAGACAAACCGCCTGGGACGGCGGTTGCGCCAAAAGGCCGATCTTTAACTCGCGGCCGGGGTTGATCGTTTCTAAGCGTATATATCTGCCTATATAAAATACCCCAGTTAAACCCTACTGGCAACCTGGGATATGCCGATTTTCCATCAATTAAACCCTATTGATACACCACTATCGCCGCCCGCGTCCAGCCCACGGGCCATACCAGTTGATATGGGCTTGCCAAGCCTCGCCGATTTCGTGGATACTGAGAGGCCAATTTGTCAACAGCACAGCCGGAACTCATGGACAAGTTACTCACCAGTACTTTCAACACCATGGCGGTCATATCCTATGTACGCCGCCGCAACCCGGAAGAAGTGCCCCGCCTTTTGAAGGGCCTGGATCAAGTCCTGGGCCTAAGCCCCAATGAAACCGAGGCCTTGCTCAACCACAGCGGCCGCTGGGTGCCCCTGGAAGTCCACACCGAAATGCTGCGCCGGGCCCGCGAGGAAATTTGCCAAGACCCCCGAGCCCCTTACCGGCTCACCTTTGAGGCAGTCACCTTCCACAACTGGGGCCCCCTGAAATCCCTGTTCCTGCGCCTTATGGGTTGCCCCAAAAACCTGATCCGGTCCGCGCCCTGGCTGCTGAGGCGTTTTTCCCGCTCCGTGGAAAAGGTGCGGGTGAGCGAGTTCAGCAATACCGGATGCAGGTTGCATCTGACCTGGAAACCTCACCCAGCCTTGAACCACGACAATTGCTTGACCATGATGGGCGGCATGGCCTCTCTGCCTCTGCGCTGGGGCGCTCCGCCGGCCGAGGTGGTGGAGGAGCAGTGCGCCTTTGCCGGGCACCCGGCCACGGTGCTGCGCATGTCTTGGACGCCCCAAACCTGGCGCATGCGCCTGAGAGGGATGGTGCGGGGAGTCAATGCCGGACGGGCCCGCTTTTTGGTGGACAGCCTCAACGAGCACGCCCGGCAGGTGGAGCTTTTAACCGAGCAGTCCCGGAAGATGGCCCGGGCCCTGGCCCAAGAACAGACACGTTTCCAGGCGCTTAGCGAAAACCTCTCTCTGGGCGCGGCCTTTTTCGACACCCAGGGACGGTTTTTATACTGCAATCCCGCCATGGAAAGCATGTTCGGCTATAGCTGCAAGCAGTTCGAAACTGTCCAAAAGTGGAATGATGCCATCTACCCCGACCCCAAGATGCGCCGCGAGGCGGAGCAGGCCTGGCAAGATGACATTCTCTCCGGCCACTCGGTGCTGGGCATGCGCACCTTCCGGGTGCGTTGCGCCGACGGCTCGCGCAAGGACATCTTGTTCAGGGCCGGCTACTTGTCCGAGGAGGAACATTTCCTGCTCATGGAGGACGTCACCCAACGCCTGGCCGCCGATGAGAGCTTGGAGCGCTCCGAGTCCCTGTTGCGGGCCATGATGGAAGGCAACCCCGACACGGTGTTGGTTCTCGATCAGCGGGCCCGGGTGCTCATGGCCAACCTGGCGGCCAAGGAGCTCTTCGGCGCCTGGCGTCTAGAGACGGGCCAAAGGGCGCTGGCCCTTTTGCCTTCCGAGCGTTGGCCCTGGGGGCGCGCCCTTTGGGAATGGGTGCTCCAGGGAAAGGTGGCCCGCGAAGAGCTGGAGCTGCCCCTGCCTGATCAAAAGGACCACGGCATGTTCGAGCTGCTGGCCATCAACTTGGAAGGCGGGATAGTGGTGATAAACCTGCGCGACATCACCCACCGCTACCGCCTGGAGCAGGAGCGGCAAAAAGCGGCGCGGCTCACCGGGGTGGTGGAGCTGGCCGGTACCGCGGCCCACGAGCTAAACCAGCCGCTCACCTCCCTGCTGGCCAGCAGCGAGCTTATGACCATGTACGAAAACGTCCCGGACCTCAAGCGCCAGGCCACGCGCATCCGCTCCGACGCCCTGCGCTTGGCCCGGCTGGTGGAGCGCTTCGGTCGCATCGTGCGCTACGAGACCAAGGAGTATCTGCCCGGGCGGCGCATCATCGACTTGGACAAAGCCGCCGCCCTTCACAACGAATCCCAGGAGGTTCCCCAGCCAAAAGACCCCGGCCCGGCCGTAAACGGTTGACGCCCTCGGGGGGCTGGTGGTACATAAGCCTGGGAGCGGGG
>JAHLLJ010000239.1 GCA_020444205.1 Deltaproteobacteria bacterium
GGCTGGCATGAGCCGGGAACCGTGCTGGAGAACTTCTTCAACAAGAAGGCCTATGAGTCGCTTCCCAAGGAATACCAGGTAATGCTGGACATGGCCTGCGCTGAAACCTACAACTGGATGCTCTCGGGCTTCAACGCCGACAACGGCGCGGCCCTGGAGAAGCTGATCACCAAGCACAAAGTAAACCTGGTGCAGTTCCCGGCCGACGTGATGGCCCAACTGCGCAAGCTGGCCTACGAAACCTTGGACGAGATCGCGGCCAACGACAAGCAGGCCGGCAAGGTGCACGCGGCCTTCAAGAAGTTCCAAAAGCAGGTGGGCGTCTGGGGCGAGGTCTCCGAGAAGGCCTACTACGATGTCATCGCGGAGAAGTTCAGCCTCAAGGGCTAAGACTTCCCCCAACCTCGAAAGCCGCCGGGGGCCCCGCAAGGGGCCTCCGGTTTTTTATTGTGAAAAACCCGGCCCCGGATGGGCTCAGGCCGGGTTCATTTTGGAGGTGCGGGAGACGAGGGTGAGGATGGCCACCAGCACCAGGGCGGTGAACCCGGCGATGCCCAGGTACACCGCGCTGAGCCCCCAGGCCTCCTGCACCAGCCCGGCCAACTCCACGGCCAGGGCCCCGATGCCAAAGGTGAGCACGAACTTCACCCCATAGGCGGTGTGCTGAAAGGCCGGTGGACTAAGGCGGCTGACCAGGGTGTTTTCCATGGGCTGCATGCCGATGAGGAAAAAGGCGTAGATCAACGCCAGCAGGGCCAGGGGCAGGTTTGAGGCCCATACCATGAACAGCACCGCGGGCCAGCTGATGGCGTGGAAGGTGAGGTAGCCCCATCGGGGGTCCACCCTCTCGCCCAGCCACCCCCCGGCCAACTGGCCGAAGGCCCCGATGGTGAAGATGCCGCTGGTGATGATGGTGGCCATGAGGTTGCCCGAGACCCCGGCTCCGCCCACCGCCTGGAACCAGGCCAGCAGCTCGGGGCCGCGAAACTCCAGATAGGCGGGCAGGGTAACGGTCATGCCCCGGTAGGTGAACCCGGCCAGCATCATGGCGCACAGCAGGATGAGGAAAGGCCCCACCAAGCCCTGGGCGCTGCGGGCCTCGTGGCCCTGGGCGCGCTCCGGCTCGTCCACCTTGAGCAGGACCATGGACACGAAGCCCAGCAGGTTGAGCACCCCCAGCACCACGAAGGCGGCCCGTGGGCCCCACAGCCATACCGCCACTCCGGTGAACAGGGGCGCCGCGCCCAGGCCCAGGTTGCCGAAGATGCCGTTGAAGGCCATGCCCCGGGCGATGCGGCTGATCCCCCGGGCCACCAGGCCCAGCCCGGCGGGATGGTAGCAGCCGGAAAACAGGCCCACCCCGGCCAGGGCCAGGGTGAGCAGGAAGGGGTCGGTGATGACCAGGGCGGCCACGATACCGCTGATCCCGGCCCCCAGGAAAAACAGCACCAGCAGCGGTTTGGCCCCGAAGCGGTCGCAGGCCAGGCCCCAGGGTAGGGCGGTTATGCCGAACAGTAAGTATTGGTAAAGGCTCAGCGGCAGCACCGCGCCCAGGGGGAGGCCCAACATGGCCGCCAAAGGCACGGTTACCGAGGGGAACACCAGCATGTTGTAGTGGGACAGGAAGTGGCCAAAACAGGTCACCGCCAATAGCCGCCGCTCTTCAGGGTTCACCGGCTCCTCCCCAATGAGGTTCAAGGGCACAAGGTAGATGCACCTTACCGCTTGGCGGGTGATGAGGCAAGGGGCAGGCCGAGACGTGGGCCGGTGTTTGTCGGTCTGTTTTGCTGATGGGGAATAACCGGTGAAATGCAAAGGACTGCTGGCGAACAGAGATTGCTTCGTCGCGGACAGGCCGCTCCTCGCAACGACATGGGTTGTTTGTTTTTGCTAAGGAATATCCACGACAGACCAAACTTGCCGGCAAGACGTGGGCTGCGCAGCCCACGCCTCCTTTTCCCCGCCGCATCCCGCTGTCTGGCGCGGCCGCCTCGGTTTCTAATAGGCGTAGGGTTCCTCAGGCCTGATCTCAAACATGTAGGGAACCGCCAAGGGCTTGATGGGCACCACCTTGTCGGCCTTGAACAGATAGCGCTGGTTTATGGCGCTCACCCGGTTGGTGCGGCTGTCCATCTGGGCCTCGCTCTTTTCCGGCGCATTGGGGCGGGGCTGCAGGGTGCCATACACCGCCACCCAGGAGCCCATGTCCGGGAAGTCATTGTCAACCGGGGCAGCCAAAAAGCCCACCCACACCGCGTCGGCCAGGCAGCAGTACACGCTCAGGCGCACCAGGGCGAATCGGTCCTTGCTCCTGAGGTTGGGCGTGTTGACCACTTGGGCCCTCAGCACATAGCGCTGCCCCAGCTTGGCCGGATCGCCGTTTTCAGCCAGCACGAACAGCTCGGCCAGGTTGATCTTGATGTACTCGTGGCCGTCCCTGGTCACCCGCGAGGCGATGCGCTCCTTTTGGGCGTGGGTAAAGGCCCCGGCCTCCACGCCCGGCTGGGAAAAGGCCCCCAGGTCCCAGGCAATGCACACCACCAGCAGGGCGGCCAAGACCAGGGTTTTTAACGGCCCGGAGCGGCGGCCCGCGGCCAGGGCGGCCACCAGGCCGCAGAGCGCCAACAGCCCTCCGGCGCTGCCGGTGAGCCAGCGGAACTTGGGGTTCAGCAGCATCCAGTAGTCCTGGCTGAAGGACAGGGTGAGCATGAACAGGCCCAGCCCAGCCAGGATAAGGCCCTCCAGGGAGGCGAACAGGCGGTTGGGCTTTACTACCACCACAACCACCCCCAGACCATGGAGAGCACGAACACCATCACCGTGGGCACCACGGCCAGCACCAAGACCACCCGCTTGCGGAAGGCCCCCCCGAACATGGCCAACAGCTTGAGGTCCAGCATGGGCCCCAGGGCGATGAAGGCCAGCTGGGCCGCGCCGGGAAAGCCCAGGAAGGACGCAGCCACAAAGGCGTCGGCCTCGGAGCACACCGAGAGCAGCACCGCCAGGGCCATGAGCGCGGCCACCGAGAGCAGTAGGTTGTCCTGCACCGCGGTGAGCACCGACACCGGCAAAAAGGCCTTGCTGGCCGCCGCGGCCAGGGCCCCGGCCAGCAGGTACAGGGACATGTGCATGAACTCTTCGGCGGTGCGCACCAACAGGTGCTTCAGGCCCTTTTGCCCGCTGGTGTGGTCGTGGCCGCAGCCGCAACTACAGCCCGCCTCGTGGGGGGGCTGGCTGGGGAGCATGTTTCCCAGGGGTTGAATGGAAGGCTGGGCCGGGAGTAGGGAGGCCGGGCGCACTATGTCCGCCACCGAGCGGCGGCTGAAGTAGAAGCCCACCGCGCCGGCGGTGAGGGCCACCAGCACCACCCGCCCCAGGAGCATGGACCACTGCCCCTGGAAAGCCACGTAGGTGGAGATGAGCACCACCGGGTTTATCACCGGCGCGGCCAGCATGTAGGTGAGCGCCGTGGTGGGGGGCACCCCCTTGTCCAGCAGGCGGCGCACCACCGGCACCACCCCGCACTCGCAGGTGGGCAGGATCATGCCCGCGCCCAGGCCCAGGAACACCGCGCCCACCCGGCCCTGGGGCAGGTGCCGGGCCAGGAACTCCTGGCTCAGGTAGCACTCGACTATGGCCCCCACCAGGGAACCCAAAAGCAGGAAGGGGGCCGCCTCCCAGAAAAGGGCCAGGACCAGGGAAAAGAAAAGCTCTAGCTGATCGGGCTGGGTCATGCTGATCCCGAATAAAGGGCAGGCAGGCTAGCGCAGACCCTTGGCTATCTTGTGGGCCACGGCGCGCATGTTACTCAGATAATCATAAGCCAAGGGGTCCAGGCTTACCACCACTCCGCCAATGGCACCCGCCACCGTGGCCGCGCTGGCCGGGTTGAACTGGGGCTGCACAAAGATCACCTTGATGTGATCCGCCTTGGCCTCGTCAATAAGCTCGGCCAGACGGCGCGGACCGGGCTCTTTGCCCTCCAGCTCCACCGCCTCCTGCTTCAGCCCGTAGGCGCTAAGCAAATAGCCGTAGGCCGGATGGTAGACCAGCACGGTGCGTCCCTTGAGCGGGGCCAGGGTGCGGGCCAGTTGGGCGTCCAGCTCACTGAGTTCAGCCCGCACCTTCTTCAGGTTGGCTTGATACACGGCGGCGTGGGACGGGTCGAGCTTGCCGAGGGTCTGGGCGGTGTTCACGGCCATAACCTGCATCTGGCGCGGCCCCAGCCACACATGAGGGTCGGGCGCTCCGGCTTCATGGCCGGGCAGGGGCTGCTTGCCCGAGCCGTGGTGGTGCGAGGCCTCCAAGCGGCGCAGCTTGATGCCCGCCTGCATGGGCACAATGGTCAGCCCGGGCAGCTTGGCCCTCAGCCGGGGCAAAAACACCCGCTCAAAGGGCACGCCCACGGCCAGGTAGAGCCTGGCCCCGCTGAGGTCTGCCAGTTGGCGCGGCCCGGGCTCGTAGGTGGCCGGGCTGGCCCCGGGGGGCAACAAGACCAGGGGCTTGACGTACTCGCCGCCCACCTGGTTCAGCAGCCAGGCCTGGGGAGGGATGGACACCCCCACGGTAAAGGGCTGGGCCGCCGCGGCCGGAGAGGCCA
>JAHLLJ010000240.1 GCA_020444205.1 Deltaproteobacteria bacterium
GCCGCCTGGCTGTGCCGAGCGGGTGTGCCGGCTGCGCTTAGACCTCGGCGTATATTAGAATACGCCTGCGTTCTGCGCTTGCCGGACGCCTTGCCCACGGCCCCCTGGCTGTTCTGAGCGGGTGTGCCGAAAAATAAGAGCCGCCGGGGGATGCTCCCTCGGCGGCTCTTTTTGGGGCTTGTTTATTAGAGGAGGGATGGCGGCGCGGGGCGGTAGGTGGGGTCAACGGCCCTGGGCTCGCGGATGTCGAACACAAAGTCCACCTTGAGCGTTTGGCCCTTTTTGAGCTTCACCTGGCGCTTGAGAATTCCCTGCATCCCCAGGCTGGCCTGCACCTCATAGTTACCGGGGCTCATGCTGTCCACCAGATAGACGCCCTTTTCGTCGGTAAAGGTCTCCACGGTAAGGCCGTCGTCCAGGTTGGAGGCCCGCACCGAGGCCCTTTTCAAGGGCTTACCGTAACGGTCAACAACCATGCCGGAGATCACCCCATTGTCGGATTGGGCCAGGGCCGGGAAAGAGGCCAACAGCAGGACGAGCAGAAAACCAGACAGCATTAAAAAACGACGCGACACGGTAACTCCTTTGCCCAAAAAACCGCGGCACAAATTTACTACAATCAGGCCCCGGCGCGCCAGGATTATGGCCCTAGAAAAAATCCGCCTGGTCGATGTGCAGGCGCAGGTAGCTGAACTCGCCCTGGTCCAGGAGCCATATCGCCTCGCATTGGGTGGGCAGCAGCATGCCGCACTGGTTCATCCATTGGCCGTAGCGGGCCATCCAGGGAGTGGGGATAAAAGTCCCGTCCTTTTGCTGGCGGGGGCGCTGCTCAATGTGGCAGGTGGCGGGCAGGCCCTGTGAGTCAAAGCTGAAGCGCGCCTGAACCTGCCCCTCACCGCTGGTCAGGATCGCCGTGGCCGCGTCATCTCCCTCTGCGCGCCAGGTAAGCCCAACGCCGGGCAGCAGAGCCGGGGGGAACATGGGGGCCTCGGCCAGCCAACGCTGCAGCGAGCCCAGGTCCAGCTCGGGCGAGGCCTCGGCCCGGGCCAGGGTAAACCATCCCCACAGCCGCACCAACAGGCCGCCCCGTCCGTTTAGCAGGCCGTCGCGCACAAACACCGGCAACAGAGGCTTGGCGGCCATACGGGCCGACCAGACAAAGGCCGGCGGCCTCAAACACCATATCTGACGGCCGCTCCAGGTTTGCCAAGGGCTCTCGGGGCTAAGGCGTACGCGTCCGCTCATCTTGGCCCGGGCCATGCGTAACGGACCACCGGCCGGCGGCAAAGCTTGCTCCAGATAGCGGGCCACCGGTTGGGGCAGGCCTTCAAGGTCGCCTGGTTGCCAAGCACGGGCATGGGCCTCCCGCTCCAGGGTGGCCCAGGCCTGGTGGCTTTGGCGGAAGAAACGCCTGGCGCCCCACCAGCCCAGTCCAACCACAGTCCCGGCCAATATGGCGATTATAGCCAATATATAAAGCAAGTTAACTTGTCTCCAGATCCCGGCGCGCCTTAAGCGGCCAGAGAGGCAACCCACTCCCGGGTGGTGAGCACCTTGGCGAAGCGGGCCGCCTGGGTCACCAGGATGGCCCGGTGCAGCTCCTCGGCGCTTACCTTGCCGCCTTCGTTGGCAAAATCCAGGGTGCCGGTGGCATCACTAAGAAACTCCACCTTCAGGCGCCGGTGAAAGGCCTGGCGGCTGGTGGTGTCGCAGCACATCTGGGTCATGTAGCCGCAGATCACCACCGTGTCCGCTCCCACGCGGCCCAGCCAATCGCCCAGCTGGGTGGCGGTAAAAGAGCCGGGCAACTGTTTGCTGATCAAGGCGTTTCTGGGGCGCCTCGCCACCTCGGGGTGCAGCTCCCAGGTGGGGCTACCAGGCGCGAATACCGGGGCGTCGGGGGTGGGCGCCTGGTGCTGGATCACCCCCACCGGTACCTTGTGCGCAGTGGCCGCGTCCATAGCCTCCAAAATGCGCTCCAGGCTTCCGGCGGGGTGGCTCACCGGCAACTTCCCGCTGAAGTACTCCATCTGTACGTCGATCACCAATAGGGCGCGGGGCATGGCGGGCTCCTTGGGCGAGTGATGGGTAGGTTTGGTTTCAGGGTAGCAGAGGCGGCCCGGCTTCGCCAGGTAACTGGGCGGCTTCGCTGGGTCCGGTTTGGCTGTGCCGTAAAAATATTAATATTAGCGCGGGTTGGGTAGAACGAAGCGAGACCCTACAACTCCTTAATTTCAGGAAATACCGGCCTTGGGTGGCCTTAAATGACTACTGGTAGCCGGGTATTTGACTCACAATCGAAATAGCCCATAAAATAGAAAGTATTCGATCGTAAAACACAATACAGAGGGTCTTCTCAAGGAGGTCCAGATGCCAAAGGAACAAAAGGTCGGTTGCGCCCGGCCCACCGGTGGCGTGGTGGGAGAGACGCCCCCGGCTGAAAGCGAAAACAAATCAGCCCCCGCCCATGAGGAGGTGAAACCCATGGTCCAGGTTGGTAAAAAGGCACCCGATTTCATGGCTCCCTGCTTTTACCAAGGCAAGTTCGCCTCGATGCAGCTATCCGAGTACCTGGGCAAGTGGGTGGTGCTCTGCTTCTACCCCGGCGACTTTACCTTTGTCTGAGCCACCGAAATCTCGGCGGTCGCCGAGAAATATCCCGCGTTCCAGGAGTTGGGAGTGGAGGTGCTCTCAGTTAGCGTTGATTCCATGTTCGTGCACAAGATGTGGGTGGACTACGAGCTGTCCAAGATGGTCACCAGCGGAGCGATACCCTTTCCCATGATCTCCGACGCCGGAGGCAAGGTGGGGCAGGTATACGGCGTCTATGACCCCGAGGGCGGGGTGGACGTGCGGGGCCGCTTCCTCATCGATCCCGATGGGATCATTCAGGGCTATGAGGTCCTAGCGCCCCCGGTGGGGCGCAACGTGGCCGAGACCCTGCGCCAGCTTCAGGCCTTCCAGTTGGTACGCGAGAGCAAGGGGGCCAAGGCCACGCCCAGCGGCTGGCGGCCGGGCAAGGACGTGCTCTCCCCGGGCGAGGATTTGGTGGGCAATGTTTGGAAGGCTTGGCGGGTGCCCATGGCCTTTGATTAAGGCGGCTTCGCCAGCTGTCCGTGGGCGGTGTTGCCGGCATCGCTCAAGGCTCGCTGTAAGCTTGGCTACAGCTACGCCTTTCGCTCGCCGGGCGCCTAGCCCACGAACACCTGACTGTGCCGCCCGGCTTGGTCACACAGCGCATTGCTGCATTGTCGGCGGCGCTCAAGCCTCGGCGTAGGTAGACTACGCCTCCGGCTGTCCCTCGCCGGGCGCCTAGCCCACGAACACCTGGCGAACCCGCAAAGGAGGGCTTGTTGCCTGCCGCTGCCTGGCTGTGGCGCGAGGGTGCTGGTAACCACCCGCCCCTACACGGCTCTACCTATAAAAAGCACATTGTAATTCCCTGAAAAATCGGGCTCCCGGGGGGATTGTTCGGGAGCCCGGGCTGTTTTGACAAAGGCAGGCGGCGGCGGGCGCTCGAAACACTCGGGCTCAATAGCAGCTATAGGTGTCTATGAGCAAGCTCCGTTGGCGCATGTCATTGTGGTTGTAGACCTTGACCTCATAGTTGTAGATTTTTATGTATCCCCCCTTGGGGAGGTTGAACTTATGGCTCCAGTGGCAATTGCCGTTTATGTCTTTCCAGCCCACGGCAACTCCGTCCAGGCCGAAGTCGTCTTTGCTCTTGTGGGTGCTGTGTTTGGGCACCTTCACAAGGCAGCTGCCCAGGTTAAACCTGTCGGCGAGGCAGGCGGTGTGATCCGATTCATTGTAGACGGTATAGGCCTGGGCGCTCCCGGCGGCCAGCAGAGCGGCGCCAAGCAGCATAGCCATGACGATCTTTTTCATGAGAGCCCCCTCTCCAATAGATGCGGTTGGTTACAATCTATGTCCCGAGCGTCTCGTTGGCAAGGGCGATGCTCGTCAAAAGGCTCGGGCTCCCGTGGCGCGAACCACCTGGAGCCCTAGTCCTTATATTTTTAAAATTACCGTTGCCTGGCTGTTGCCACCTGGCACAAATCTCGGCACAGCCACGTGGCTGACCGGTTAATTACAAATTCTTCCTGGCCCCGCCCAACTTCAGCTCGCCTTTCTTGCGCAAGCGGATGGACTTGGGCGTTACCTCCACCAACTCGTCGTCATTGATGTAGTCCATGGCCTGCTCCAGGGTGAAGCGCCGGGGCGGGATAAGGCGCAGGGCCTCGTCGCTGGCCGAGGCTCGGATGTTGGTGAGCTTCTTTTCCTTGGTGATGTTCACCGCGATGTCCATGGGGCGCGAGTTCTGACCCACGATGAGCCCCGGGTAGGAAGGGTCGCCCGGCTCCACGAAGATGGCTCCTCTGGGCTGTAGATGATAGATGGCGTAGGCCACCGCCTTGCCGTTGCGGTCGCTGACCAGCGAGCCGTTGGTGCGGCCGGGTATCTCCCCGGCGTAGGGCAAATGGCCGATCACCAGGGTGGTGAGGATACCGGTGCCCCGGGTGTCGGTGAGGAACTGGGAGCGGTAGCCGATGAGCCCCCGGG
>JAHLLJ010000012.1 GCA_020444205.1 Deltaproteobacteria bacterium
CGTGGTGTCGGTGGCCAGCAACATCACCCACAAGTTCGGCAAGGCCATGGTCGGTTCGCACAAACACGGCAAGGCCGGCAACGTCGACAAGAAGCTGGCCCTATTCATGCTCATCACCGCGGTGATCGGCATCCAGATCGCCGTGTTCATCAACAGCTTCCTCTTCAAGGAAGGCAGCGGCCACGGAGCGGCCAAGGGCGCCGGCGCCAACCTATACATCTCCCTGGTCTTCGCGGTGATCCTGTCGGTGGTGGCCGTGTCCATGATCAAGGACGTGATGGGGGGCAAGTCCAAGGACGGCGACGGCGGCGATTCAGGCCCGTCCCGCAAGATCGCCGACGCCATGGCCAAGATAACTCTCCCCCCGGTGATCCATTTCAAGGTGGCCGATACCAGGGTCAGTCTGTGGGTGCTATTGCCCTGTGGCATCGCCACCGGCTACCTGGCCGGAACCATCGGGGTGGGCGGCTTCATCGGGGTGCCAGCCATCATCTACGTGTTCGGGGTACCCACCGCGGTGGCCGCGGGCACCGAGCTCTACTTGGCCATGTTCATGGGAGCCTACGGGGCCCTGAGCTACGCCTTCCAGGGCTTCGTGGACATCCGTCTGACCATGCTCTTGTACCTGGGTTCCCTGGTGGGCATCTACCTGGGGGTGTACGGGGTCAAGGTGGTCAACGAGAAATACATTCGCCTGGTGACCAGCCTCATAATCCTGCTCTGCGTGATCAGCCGCGGCATCGCCATTCCCATGTATTTGCGGCAGTTGGGCATAGTGGACTTCGATCCCTCCTATGACGCCTACTTCAACCTGATCAGCAAATTCTTCCTGTTCGCCAGCGGCATCTCCGGGTGCCTGGTGATCCTGTTCAATGTCGGCCGGTCCTATATCCAGAGGAGGGGAATCCAAAAGACCCTCCTGGTGGTCAACCCGGACGGATAAGCCCGGGGGCGCGGTGAATCGTAGGACTAATAGTCAATAAAAGGGAGGCCGATGATGTCTTTGAAAATACTAATCCTGGATGACGAGGCCATTGTGGGGGAACGGCTCCAAGCATCGCTGGGAAAAGACGGCCATTCACTGGAAGCCTTCACCAGCCCCCACGAGGCCATAAAAAGCCTCCAGGAAAAGGTGTTCGATATCGTGGTCACCGACATCCGCATGGATGATATCGACGGCATCAAGATTCTGGAGTTGGTCCGGGAGAAGAGCCCGCGCACCAAGGTCATCATGATCACGGGCTACGCCACCCTGGAGGTGGCCCGGGAGTCCCTGACCAAGGGGGCCTTCGACTTCATCGCCAAGCCGTTCAAGATCAAGGAGATAAGGGGCGCCATAGAAAAGGCGGCCCAGGCCCTGCAAGTGGAGGATGGAGGTTGATCCCATGTTGAAAACCGCCATCGCCGTTGACGCGAATCTGGCTTCCCGCATCGCCATCCGCTACGCCTGCCGCCTGGGCCGGTCATTGGACATGTCCATCGGCACCATCCACGCCCCGGAGCCGGGCGAGGAAGGCAGCGCCATCGCCACGGGGTGGGTCCGCCGGACCTGGGAAGACGCCGTGGTCCGGGACAGTATGGACCAGGTGGTCAGGATGGTCAGGTCCGAGCAGGCGGGCTGCCGCATGCTGGAGCCTCCCCAGTTCCTGCCCTCGGAAGGCGACCGGGAGGACCGTATCGCCCAGCACCTCAGGTCGAGCCACTTTGGCCTTTTCATGGAGGGGCTGCTCCACCGTTTCAAGCCAGAGCGGTTCATGGACAAGATCGGCTCCCGGCTATACCGGGCCTTGCCATGCCCTGCCCTGGTGGTCCAAAACGTGCCGTCCATGTCAAAGGGGGTGCTGTGGCTGGCCCAGGGCAAGATCCCGAAAGAGACGGTGGAGAAGTTCCTGGCGGTTTTCCCGGTCCAGTCGGTGGAGCTGAGCCTGCTAAACTGCCGCTTCGGCCATAAATCCTCGGCCGCCAAGAAGGACTCCTCGACCAACAGCGAGCTGGAACCGGCGGCATCGCTAATACAGAACGCGGGAGGGATCATCAAGGAAATATCCACCGTGCAAGGCTCTCCCTCCTCCATGGCGGCGCTGGCCAGGGACGCCTTTCTTATCGTCTCGCCTGTGCCCCCGGCCAAGGGCCCCATGGCCCGGCTGCTTAGCAGGAGCCCCTGCTCGCTGCTGTTCCTTCCGTAACGCCGATCCCATGAGGTGGTCATGAGAATTCTAGTAGCACTAGACCAGGACCCGCGCAGCGCCCATACCTTGAGCCAGGTCACCCGGCTCTTGGTCAACACCTGGGCCAACGTCACCCTGCTGGGAATCGTCCCCAACAAATCCGGGGAGGGCGGCATCACCGAGGACTTTGTGGAAACTATGCACCAGTACCACAGAGCCGTCCTGCGAGGGTTCGATGGCGGGGACATGCCCTATGCCCCGGCCGGCGACGATTACGAGGTGGCCGAGATCCGCCCCGGCATCTTCGAAAAAATCAGCGATTCAGATGGCGGCATCAAGGAGTTGACGGTCCGCATTCGGGTGGGCGATCCGGCCCAGGCGATTTTGGAGGAGGCTCAAGACTGCGGCAGCGACCTGATAGTCCTGCACGGCGAAATGGACTCTCAGCAGAAAATCGCCACCAAAGCCGACTGCTCGGTTTTGATCGTAAAGGAGGAAAGGGATACGGGAAGAATACTTTGCTTCCTGGACGACGACCTCCTCAGTCAGAAGTCCCTTGAATTGATCACCCAGATGGCGGTCCTGTTCAAGGCGGAAATAGAAATCGCCGGACTGACCGACAAACCAAACATGGAGGCGAAGATAGAGAGCAAGCTGGACTGGCTGACGCATTACTTCAACCGCAAGGGAATCCAGCCCTGGGTCCAACTCGTGGCCTTGTCGTCCCTGGAGCAGTTCGTCTTGAAGGAAGACCACTGGAGCCTCGTCACCATGTGGATGGGTGAGTCCTCGATCTTCAAGCGGCTATTTTCGGTTAACAAGGTTGCGAAGCTGCTGGAAAGCCGCAAGTCGTCGGTCCTGCTCCTGCGCTAGGCGAGACCGGATAGCCACCGACGCACGCCGCCTCTCGTGGCGCATAGTCCGGGAGAAGGCCGGCCTCAAGGGGCTCAGGCTCCACGATCTCCGCCACACTCACGCCAGCGTGGGGGCCGCTGCAGGCCTGTCACTGCCGGTCATTGGGGCCCTGCTGGGTCACACCCAGGCGGCTACCACTCAGCGTTACGCCCACCTGGCCCAGGATCCCGTGAAACAGGCCGCCGACCAGGTGGCCACTCTAATTGATAGCGCCATGAAGGCGCCGGCTAAGCGCAAAGTAGTCGATATTGATAAAGGCAAAAAGGGGCGGCACTAAAAGTAGCTTGCATTTCCTCCCTTAAATTTGGCAGTAGGCGCTTCCTGTTTAAGGAGTAGTCGACTATTTAACCTGAACTCATGTCATGGATTTTCGGGAGGGTCTAAAAATTTAACTCCCGCTTATTGATGCGGGTGTGTCTACGGTCATCAACCGCCATCCGTGCCTTTGCGAATGAACAGTGGTTTGGGGGGTGCTACAGTGGTTAGATAGGAGCGACGAAATCGTCTTTATGCGCGGGTCATCGGAGTAATCCACGCGAAATAACCGCTCGGAGGTTTGACCTCAAAGGTTTTACAGGAATAGCACATGCCCTCAATCCTGGCTGCCGACACAGGAGACACCCATAGCCGATTTGCCCAGTTCACGCGCCAAGAGGGGCAAGATTAGCCTCTTGAGAACAGGGTATGGCTTGATAAGGGTAGGGTGGGTCCTTTGGCGAGCTGATGGTGTGACTGGCTGATTATGACTTGGGGCTAGCCCCCAATGAAGTTGATTTGATGTGCGTTGCTATTGCCTGCCGGTGTTGGGTGTTAACTCTTGCCGGCCGCCTTGGATATCGTGGGATATCGGCAGGGCCCAGCCTGCTGATCAATGACATTGTCGCCCAGGCCTGGGCCTGCCATACGCCCGCATTAGACAAATCACGCACCATACTCTAGGGCCGGGCTGATCCCGACGGCGTGATAGGAATCATCGGGTCGTGCTTTATATAGCCGGAGGCCTGGCCGACTAGGGGCCAGTGCTGGTGGAGTACGCCGAGTTCGGCCGAGAGTTCCATGGGGCCGAGGACATGAACCACCTTTTGGAGCGCATCCCGGTGCGGCTTAATGCCAACGAGCAGGGCGGTCTGCGGGTAGCCCGGCCGCTCTCAATTCACAGAGTGGTCCCGCAAATGCTTGAGGCCATCCGGTAGGCGCCATTTATCTGCGTTTTCCGGCCGATTTTCGAATTTTTCCGGCCGATCGCTTGTAGCCGTCCCCGGCGCTGGCTCATACTGAATAGCAGGGCAAAGGCCTAATCCGTCCGATTTCCGGTAGCTTTCAAGTGCATGGCTTTTGCCGGCACGGGAAGACGTTAGTATGGACCTTGTCTTTGACAGCACCTTTCTTTCGCGCCTGCAGTTCGCCCTCACCACCATGTTCCACATCATTTGGCCCCTGTTGTCCATAGGCCTGAGCCTCTTTCTGGTGGTGTTGGAAGTGCTGTGGATGCGCAGTAAGAACCCTGTCTACTATCACCACTTCCGTTTTTGGAGCAAGCTGTTCGTCCTGAACTTCGCGGTGGGAGTGGTCAGCGGCATTCCCCTGGAGTTCCAGTTCGGCACCAACTGGGAGCGCTTCTCCGTGGCCACGGGCGGCTTTTTCGGCTCCATCATGGGCTTCGAGGCCACCATGGCTTTTATGCTGGAGGCGGGCTTTCTCTACATCATGCTTTTCGGCTGGAAGCGCATCCCCCCCAAGATCCATTTGTTCGCCACCTGCATGGTGGCCTTAGGCGCCTCGCTGTCCGCCTTTTGGATCATGGTGGCCAATTCCTGGATGCAGACTCCGGCCGGCGGCTACTTCAAAAACGGCAAGTTCGTCACCACCGACTACTGGCAGGCCATCTTTAGCCCGGACCTACCCTGGGGCTTCAGCCACATGTGGGTGGCCTGCCTGGAGACGACCTTATTCGTCATCGGCGGCGTCAGCGCCTATTACTTGCTGCGCGGGCGCAACAAGGAGTTTTTCCTCAAAAGCTTCAAGCTGGCCGTGCTCGCGGCGGTGTTCATCGCCCCCTTCCAGGTCTGGCTGGGTGACGGCTCCGGCCGGGCGGTGGCCGAGTACCAGCCCACCAAGCTGGGGGCCATCGAGTCCACCTGGGAGACCAACCCGCCCGGTGAGGGAGCCCCTTGGCACGCCCTGGCCTGGCCCCAGCCCGAGCTGCAGCGCAACGCCTGGTCCATCGACATCCCCTATGGCCTCAGCCTGCTCATAACCCGCTCCTTCACCGGACAGATCAAGGGGCTCAAGGAGTGGCCCCGCAAGGACCAGCCGCCGGTGATCATCCCCTACTTCGCCTTCCGGGTGATGCTGGGGGCCGGTTTCGGCCTGGTCTTCCTCATGCTGTGGACCCTGTGGACCTGGCGCAAGGGGCGTCTGGCCCTGGAGCGGGTGGGCCGCCAGAAATGGCTGCTGCGGGCCTGGCTCCTGGCCATACCCGCCGCCTATGCCGCGGTGGAGACCGGCTGGATCATCCGCGAAGTGGGCCGCCAGCCATGGGTCATATTCGGACATCTACGCACGGTCAACGCCTCCAGCCTGCTGCCGGCCAGCCAGGTAGCTTCCACTTTGGCCATGTATTTGTTCATCTATGGGGCCCTGTTTAGCGTTTTCTTGTTCTTTGCCTGGCGGCTGATAAGCAAGGGGCCGGACCTGAACGCGACGCCTCCCTATTACCAGGCGCAAGCGGAGGTCAACCCATGAGCGTACTGCACGCGGACCTGGCCCTGGTTTGGTATCTTCTGCTGGCCTTTGTCCTGTTGCTGGTGCTTTTGCTTGACGGCCTGGATCTGGGGGTGGGCATCCTTTCCCTGTTCGTAAGGCAGGAGGAGCAGCGCGGCGCCATGATGGCCAGCGTGAGCACCGTTTGGCATGCCAACCAGACCTGGCTGGTGGTGCTGGGGGCGCTGTTGTTCGGGGCCTTTCCCCTGGTCTACGGGTTGGCTCTTTCGGCCCTCTATATCCCCGTGGCCTTAATGTTACTGGGCTTTGTTTTCCGGGGGGTGTCCCTGGAGTACTACAACCATGCCGCCGACCAGCGGCGGTGGGGCCTGGCCTTTGGCTTTGGCAGCCTGCTGGCCACGGTGGCCCAGGGCCTGGCTTTGGGAACCCTGCTGTCGGGGCTGCCCGTCTCCGGCGAGCGCTTCAGCGGCGGGGCCTGGGTTTGGCTGAGCCCTTTCAGCTTTGCCGCCACCCTGGGTCTGCTGGGGTCCTTCCTCCTCTCCGGAGCCGGATGGCTGGTGCTCAAAACCAGCGGCCAGGCCCGGGAACGGGCCCTGCGCGCCGCCCGGGCCGTGGCTTTCTTCCTGCTCATCGCCGCGCCGGTCCTGATCCTTTGGTCCTGCCGGATGCATCCTTTCCTCACCGCCCGCTGGCTTTCCTGGCCGGGGCTGCTGATCAGCTCCCTGCCCCTGGCCCTGGCAACGGCGTCCTTCGTGGGCCTGGTGGTCAGCCTGGCCCGGCGCTGGGACCCCGGCTGCTTCTGGTTCGCCCTGCTCACCAACCTGCTTATCCTGGCCGCCCTGGCCGGGAGCATCTATCCGGTGATAGTGCCCCCGGGGATCACCGTGTCTCAGGCGGTGGCCGGGGAGATCAACTTGGAGTTCATGCTGGTGGGCGTCGGGATCCTGCTGCCCCTGATGCTGGCCTACAACGCCTATCAGTACTGGATTTTCCGGGGAAAGGTGGAGCAGGGTTACGGCTATGAATAAGTCAGCTTCAGCCGCCCAGGGCGGCCACCGCCGCTCGGGCCAGGTCGTGCAGCCAGGCGGGGAAGACGCCCAGCCATAGCAGGGCCGCCGCGATGACCGCCAGGGCCAGGGCTTCGGCCTTACCCACGGTAGAGGTCTGCCGGGACGGCGCCGGGCCTCCGGGCAGCTCTTGCAGATACATGGCCGCCACCACCTTAAAGTAATAGTAGAAGGCAATGGCCGCGGCCAATGCGCCCAACAGGGCCAAGACCGGATAACCGGCTTTCAGCACCGCGGTGAACAACAGCAGCTTTCCCACGAAGCCGCCGGTGGGTGGCATGCCGGCCAGGGAGAAAAGGCACAGGACCAGGAAACCGGCCAGCCAGGGATGCCGCCGGGCCAGGCCGCGCAGCTCTTCCAGGCGGTTGAGATCATTGCGCAGGGGAGAGAGCACCCCCACCAACCCAAAGACGCCCATGTCCATCAGGGCGTAAACGCTCAGGAAGAACAGGGCTGCGCTCAGGCCGCCGTAATGGCTCCCCACCAAGGCCATGACCAGATAGCCCATCTGGGCGGCGCTGGAATAGGCCAGCAGGCGCTTGACCCGGGATTCGCGCAAGGCGCTTAGGTTGGCCGTGAGCATGGTCAACCCGGCCAGGCCCCAGAGCAGCAACACCCAATAAGTCCACAAACCCTCGGGCAGTTGGGCGCACAGGCGCACCAGCACGGCCATGACCGCGGTCTTGGAACCGGCGGCCAAAAAGGCGGTGAGCGGCGCGGGAGCTCCCTGGTACACGTCCGGGGTCCATACGTGCAGCGGCGCCAGGGACAGCTTGAAGGCCAGGCCGGTTAGCACCAAGCCCAGGCCCAACAGAATCAGGGAGCCCTGGCCCTGAGTGGTGGCAGCGGTCAGGCTGGAGGCTATGAGCATCTCGCCGCTGCCCGCGTAGATCAGGGCGATGCCGAAGATCACCAGGGAGGAGGCCACCGCGCCCAGGATGAAATACTTGAGCCCCGCCTCCAGGGACTCGCCCGCCTGCTTGCGCATGGCCAGCAGGATGTACAGGCAGATGGAGAAAAGCTCCAGCCCCAGGAAAAAGATCAGCCAGTGCACCGCTCCCGCGGTGAGCGCCATGCCCAGGGCGGCCAGAAGCATCAGGCCGTAGAGTTCCTCGCCCGCGAAGTTCCGCTCCCGGGCATAGCGCCTGAGCAGCAGCAGGGCCAGGGCGCACACCAGGGCGATGAGGCCAATGAACACGCGGCCGTAGACACCCACGTCCAGCATGTTTTGGTAGGTGCCGGTGTGGGGCCCGCCCAGGGCGCAGTGCCCGGCGGACAGGGCAGAGGCCAGAGCCAACCACCACAGCAGGCCATGGGGCCGTCCCTGCCAAAAGGCACCCAGGCAGAAGATGAGTCCGCCGCACAGGGCCAAGATGGCATGGGGCGCTATGACCGGCCAACCCTCAAACATGTCTCGTTAGCTCGCCTCCTCTAGCTTTGCCTAGAAAACCGCCAGGGCCACCTGGGAGCCCGGATGCAGCATGGCCCGCACCGGGCCCTCAATCAGCTCCAGCACCGGCCCGGGATGCAGCCCGATGAACAATACCGCCGCGGCCAAAACCCCCAGGATAAGCGCCTCGCGTGCGTTGAGATCCGGCAGGGACGCGTCTGGTTTGGCCGGGCCGAAGATGGTGGCTTGCACCATCCCCAGCACGTACATCACTCCCACCGCCAGACCCACGAAACCGGCCACTGCCGCCGCCGGGTATACCCGGTAGGTGCCCAGCAGCACCAAGAGCTCGCCCACGAAGTTGTTGAGCCCGGGCAGGCCCAGGGAGGCCATGGCGAAAAACAGGAAAAAGGCGCTGAAGCGGGGCATGGCTCCCCACAGCCCGCCCATGTCGGCCAGGCGGCGGGTACCAAGGCGGGCTTGCAGCAAACCCGCCATGATGAACAGGGCCGAGGTGGATAGCCCGTGGTTGATCATCTGCAGCACCGCCCCGCTGACGCTCAGCAAATCCCAGGCGGCCAGGCCCAGCACCACCAGGCCCAGGTGGGTGATGCTGGAGTAGGCCACCAGGCGCTTGAGGTCCTCCTGAGCCCGGGCTATCCAGGCGGCATAGAACACCCCGGCCAGGGCCAGGCCTATGAGCACCGGCGCGGCCAGGGACGCGGCCGAGGGCAACAGGGGCAGGGCCACCCGGAAGATGGCGTAGGCCCCGGTCTTGAGAAGCACCCCGGCCAGGAGCACGCTGCCCGCGGTGGGGGCCTGGGTGTGGGCCTCGGGCAGCCAGGTGTGCAGGGGCACCAGGGGCACCTTCACCGCGAAGCCGATGAGCATGGCCGCCATGAGCCAGGTCTGGATACCGGCCGCCGGAGGGGCCGAGGCCAGGGCGGCCAGGGAGAAGGTGTATTCGCCGGTCTGAGCGCCGTGAGCCGCGTAGAGCCCAAGAATACCCAAGAGCAACATCAGGCTGCCCGCCAGGGTGAACAGCACCAGCTTAAAGGAAGCATAGATCCTGCGTTCGTGGCCCCAGATGCCCACCAGGAAGAACATGGGGATGAGCTGCAGCTCCCAGAAAAGATAGAACAGGAACAGGTCTTGGGCCAGGAACAGCCCGTTGACCCCGGTCTGCATGACCAGCAGCAGGAAGTAGTACAGGCCCGGCCGGTCCTCTATCTGCCGCCAGGAGACCAGCACGCACAGCACCTGCAGCAGGGCGGTCAAAAGCACCAGCAGCAGGCTCACCCCGTCCAGGCCCAGGCGGTAGCCGATGCCTAGGGCGGGCAGCCAAGCCCGGCTCTCGCTCAGCAGCCAAGCGCCCTGGCCCGTGGCCGGGGACTCGGCCCAGGCCAGCAAGCCGCCCACCAGGGCCAGCTCCACCAGGGAAACCACCAGGGCGGCGCCCCGGGCGGCGCGCAGACGTGTGCCGCAGGCCAGCGCCAACAGACCTCCCCCCAAGGGGAGCAGGACCAGTAGGCTGAGTAGCGGTACGGCTAACACGTCTTAACCATCCTCACCATGCGAACCAGCTCCAGGCCAGGACTCCCAGCACCGAAACCAAGGCCACCACCATCATGAGCAGATACAGGGACAAACGGCCGTTGCTCCAGGCAGCCAGTCCCCGGGAAAAGATGCTCAAGCCCTGTCCCAGGGTGGTAAAGCCCAGGTCCAGGCCGCCATCGTCGAACTGCTTCCAGAGAAACTCCGCGGTGGCTCGATAGGGGCGGACCAAAAACAGCTCGTAGAACCTATCCAAATACAGCGCATGGAACAGCGCCTCGCGCCAGGCTGTTGGGCGCGGCTCGGCGCTCACCCCCCGGTACAGCCAGGCGGCCAGGGCGATGGCCGCCAAAACCCCGGCCGCGCTGGCCAGGGCCATGCCCAGCTCCACGGAGCCTGATGCCGGCACTTCCAGCCGCGCTCCCGGCACCGCGTCCAGGAAGCGGGCCAGCCAGTGCTTGCCCGGGCCCAAGGGTACGTTCAATAGACCATCGCCCAGAGCCAGGGCGGCCAGGGGCCACAGCACCCAGGTGAGTAGGCGGGGCAGCTTGCTTACCTGGTCGGCGGTGCGACCGCCATGGCGCGAGCCGAAGGCGATGAAGTAGACCCGGAAGGTGTAGAGCGGGGTGAGTAGGGCCGCCAAAAAGCCCGCCGCCCAGAACAGCTTGTAAGACAAGCCCGGAGCCGTGAAGGCGGCCAGCAGGATGCGGTCCTTGCTGAAGTAGCCCCCCAGCAGAGGGAAGGCGCTAAGGCACAGCGCGCCGATGAGAAACAGCGCGCCCACCGCAGGCATCAAGCGGCGCAGGTTGCCCATCTTGAAGATGTTGTGCTCCTCGTCCAGGGCCTTGATCACGCACCCGGCGGCCAGAAACAGCAGGGACTTGAAAAAGGCGTGGGAGAGCAGGTGGAACATGCCGGCCACAATATCCGAGGCCCCCACCGCCAGGAACATGTAGCCCACCTGGCTGATGGTGGAGTAGGCCAGCACCCGCTTGATGTCGTGCTGGGCCAAGGCGGCCAGGGCGGCCCACAGGGCGGTGATCGCTCCCACCCCGGCAATGAGCCACAGCACCCAGGGCGAGGCGGCCAGCACCGGGAACATACGCATGAGCAGATACACCCCGGCGGTGACCATGGTGGCCGCGTGGATCAGTGCCGACACCGGCGAGGGTCCGGCCATGGCGTCGGGCAGCCACACGCTCAGGGGAAGCTGGGCCGATTTGCCCGCCGCCGCCCAGAACAACAGCAGCCCCAGCACCAGGGCTGCGCCGGAGCTCAGGGAGGCAGCCTGAGCGTTGACGCCGGTTATGGACAGCTCGCCCAGCCACACCAGGCACAGGGCCAGCAGCACCCCAAAGGCGATATCTCCCAGGCGGGTGAAGAGAAAGGCCTTGCGCCCGGCCGAGGCGTTGGCCTCCTCGCCGTACCAGAAGCCGATGAGGGCGTAGGAGCAGAAGCCCACTCCTTCCCAGCCCAGGTACATGAACACCAGGCTGTCGGAAAGGGTGACCACCAGCATGGCGAATACGAACAAGTTCAGATACACGAAGTAGCGCACCAGGCCGGAATCGTCGCGCATGAAGCTGGTGGAGTAAAGATGGATGATGCTTGCCACGAAGGTGACCATCAGGGCCATGAGGGCGGCCAGGGAGTCGTAGTGCACGTCCATGGCCGTGTTCAGGGGGCCTAGCTTGATCCAGGCGAACAGGGTCAGGTCGTGCGCCTCGGCCCCGCGCAGGAGCAGGGCGGCCAGCGCCGCCGCCAGGGAGATGAGCACCGCCAGGCAGGCGGTCAGGCTAACCCCCCGTCTGGGCAGCGCACGGCCCGCCAGGGCGTTGAGCAACGCGCCGGCCAGTGGCGTCAGCAGCATTATGAGAATCAGCGCCTTCATGCTAATTCCCCAGCATCCGGTAATCGTCCGGGTCCAGGGTGCTCCGCCGGGACCAGGCGTAGACCACCAGGGCCAGGCCCACCGCGACCTCGGCGGCGGCAATGGCCAGGATGAACAGCACCAGGGCCTGGCCGTCCAGGTTTTGCCAGCGCAGGGAGCCGGCCACCAAGGCCAGCCCGGCGGAGTTGAGCATCACCTCCACCCCGATGATGATCATGAACAGGTTGCGCCGGGCGATGACGCAGGCCGCGCCCAGAATGAACAGCAGGGCAGCCAAGGCCAGCACATGTCCCAGGGGAGCGATCATGACACGCCCCCCTTCTTGCCCCGGAAGGCGTGGCGGCCCAGGTAGAGCGCTCCCACTAGGGCCACGAACAGCAAGAAGGAGACGATCTCCACCGCCAGCCAGTACTTGCGGAACACGAACTCACCAAAGGCCTGGGGAGATACCGAGGCCAACGTTAGCCCCTGACCACTGACCGGATCGGAGGCGATCAAGGCGGCCATGATGACCAGCAGCACCAGGCTTAAAACAGCCGCGGGCAGCCACTGACGGGCGTAGCGCCATTTTTCGCCGCCGCTCACCGGTACGGCCAGGGTGACCACGATGAACACGAACAGCACCATGATGGCCCCGGCGTAGACGATCACCTCCAGGGCGGCCAGCAGGGGAGCTCCCAGCAGGTAGAACAGCAGAGCCGTACCCACGAAGGAGATGACCAGGTGCACCACCGCATGCATGAGGTTGCGGCTGGTCACGGCCAGCAAGGTGGCGGCCAGCACCACCATGGCCAGCAGATAGAATATGGCGCCCGGTATGCTCATCACGGTCCTAAATATGGTTGCTCAGCACGTCCACCGGCTCCTCTTCGCCGATGTGCTCGCCCTTGCCGCCGTACACGCTGACCCCGGCGTGACGGTAGAAGTTGTAATCCGGATGCTTGCCTCCACCCTCGATAAGCAGGTCCTCTTTTTCCGCTACCAGGCCAAGCAGGCTGTGGTTGGCCAACTCAAAGTCCGGGGTGAGCTGGATGGCCAGGGTGGGGCAGGCCTCCTCGCAGAGCCCGCAAAAGATGCAGCGGGCAAAGTTGATCCTGAACCAGCGGGCCCAGCGCCGCCCGTCGGCGCGCTCCTCGCTCTGCATGGATATGCAATCCACCGGGCAGGCGGCCGAGCACAGATAGCAGGCCACGCAGCGCTCCTCGCCGTCCGGGTCCCGGGTGAGCACGATGCGTGCCCGGGTGCGCTTAGGCAGGGTGCGTTTCACCTCGGGGTACTCAAAGGTGATGGGCTTGCGGAACAGATGGCGCAGGGTCATGGCAAAGCCCTGGACCACACCCCAGGCCTGGCGCAGACCGGCCGCCGCTTCCCGGCGGATGTGGCTCGTTTTCTCTTGTTCGCGTTCGTAGTTCATGACAGCAGCACCATGATTCCGGCGGTGACCACGATGTTGATCAAGGCCAGGGGAGTCAGCACCTTCCAGCAGAAGCCCATGAGCTGGTCCCAACGCAGGCGGGGCAGGGTGCCGCGCGACCAGATCATCAGAAACACCATGGCGAACACCTTGAGCATGAACCAGACCAGGGGCGGCAATAGGGGGCCGTGCCAGCCGCCCAGGAAAAAGACCGCCACTAGCGAGCCCAGCACGATCATGTTTATGTACTCGCCCAGAAAATACAGGCCAAAGCGCATGCCGCTGTACTCGGTGTGAAAACCGGCCATGAGCTCGTTCTCGGCCTCGGGCAGGTCAAAGGGGATGCGCTTGGCTTCGGCAAAGGCGGCGATAAGGAAAATGGCGAAAGCCACCGGTTGCACCAGGATGAAGGGCAGTCCGGCCTGGGCCTCCACAATGTCGGTGAGGCGCAAAGAACCGGCCAGCATCACCACCGGCACCAGGGACAGGGCCAGGGGCAGCTCGTAGGAGATCATCTGAGCGGCGGCCCGCACTGCGCCCAGCAGGCTGTACTTGGAATTGCTGGCCCAGCCGCCCAGGGTCACCCCATACACCCCGATGGAAGAGAAGGCCAGGGCGTAGAGCACCCCCACGTTCAGGTCCAGAACCATGAGCTCAAAGCGGTGGCCAAACAAATGCAGGGCCGGGCCAAAGGGCACCACCGCCGCGATCATAAAGGCGGTGAGGGCGGTGACCGCCGGGGCGAACAAATAAAGGAAAAGATCGGCTCCCCGGGGCCGCACGTCCTCCTTGGTGATCATCTTTATGACGTCGGCGATGGGCTGTAAGGACCCATGCCAGCCCGCCCGGTTGGGCCCCAGGCGTATCTGCAAACGGCCCAACAGCTTGCGCTCGGCCAGCACCAGATAGGCGGCGATCATCAAGAGCCCCACCAGGGACACGGCCAGCTTGAGGAAAAGCAGAACCACATCGATCAGCCAAGAGGGAATCATCATGATTCACCTCCCGCCGTGATATTGGATGCGGGCACAACCTGGCGGCGGCCCGAAAGTATCTGCCAATCATGGTCCAAGCCGGGCACCAGCACCGCCACGCGGGGATGCATATCCGCGCTGGTGCGCAAGAGCAGCAGCAGCTCACCCACGTCCAGGCGCAAGCACACCGTGCCGGAGGGCTCCAAGCCCAGAGCCGCGGCGGTATCCGGATGCAGCCAGAGCAGGCTCTCCAGCGCCGCCTGGACCAACACCCGCGAGTAAGAGGCCAGCTCCTCGCCGGGCGCGAAGGCCGGGCTTACCAGTATCTCCAGCTGATCCTCGCCCGGAGCGGCGGGCAGAGGCTCCTCGGAAAGCGCTTGAACTAGGGGCTGGAGGGGCAGCAGGCGATCCCCGTACTCCGGCTGCCCATGCTTGATCAAGGGGGCCAGGGAGGGGTGAGTCTCGGCTAGCCACTGCCAGCAGGTTTGGCGGGGCAGCCTTTCACTGGACCGAGAAAGCTCCCGAGCCACCTCATCCAAAAGCACGCTGGATTCCTGCAGGCCACCCCCCGGCGCTTCCAGGGAATACACCCGGGGAGGATGGTTTCCACCGGCGATCTGTTCCAAGGGAGTGCCCATCTCACCGGCGGGAAGGGCCTGTTGCAGACGGCCCTCGTGGTTAACCAGGCTGAGGCCCGCGCCTTCGTACAGGTTGCTGACCGGGATGAACACCTCGGCCAACTCGCCGGCTGCATTGGGCAGGTGGTCCATGACCACCAGCAGGTTGAGCCCTTGCAGGGCCTTGGCCACGCGGTCCCGGTCCGGATAGCTGAACAGGGGATCATTCTCCACGGCCAGCAGGGCGCGGATCTCTCCCCGTTCCATGGCCTCCAGCAGATTTTCCTGCGCGGGCTCCTCCGGGTTGACCAGGGCCGCGCCCAGGGCATTGGCCCCGGGCAGTAGGTAGAAAACCCCGGCCTCCTGGTCCTGTTCACGCAGCAGACCGGCCAGCCCCGCGGCCCGGCCGGGCAGGCCCTGGGGCACCAGGTCCGTGCCGCAGACCAGTACCGGCTTGGTGCTTTTGGCCAGGGCGCGGGCCATGCGTTTTAGCTCTCGCAGTTCCTTTTTGCTAAGCCCCGCACCGTCATCCGGCCCCATGAGATGGGGGTGGCTCTGCTCCAGCTTGCGGCGCTGCTTGGCTCGGAAGCTCTGCTTGACCAGCCAGGCCAGGGCGGTGTCCAGGGCCCCGGGAGCCAGGGGCAGGTTTTTGACCTCCAAAGGCAATTCGGCCGGGCGTGGGTCTAGCCGGGCCACCGAAGCCCCGGCCCGCCAGGCCTGACGCAGTGCCAGGGCCAGCATGGGGGCCTCGCCCAGGGGCTCCACTCCGGTCATTAAGATGAGATCCGCCTTGGCCAGTTCGCTAAGGGACACGGCCAGCTCCGGGGTCAGACCCTGGGCGGCGTCCCGCACCCTGAGGGCCAGGTCAGGCTCCAAGAAGAAGCGGGCCCCGGACCAGCCCAGCTCCGCGCACAGCCGTTGCAAGGCGATCTGGGCCTCCAGGCCCATGCGGGACGAGCCCAGAGCGGCCACGGCCGTGGGGCCGTACTCTTGGGTGATTTGCCCCAAGCGCCTGATCATCTCTGACAAGGCCAGGCGGGGCTCGGTTTCCCGGCCCTGGACCAGGGCAACACGGGGTCTCTGGGGATAGTTGGCAAAGCCGTAGCCATAGCGGCCCCGGTCGCAGATGAAGTGCCCATTGACTTCCGGTTCGGGGCGCGCCTCCAGACGCACCACCTGGCGGTAGCGCACATTCACCGTGGTGGCGCAGCCCAGGGAGCAATGGGGGCAGATCGAGTCGGCCCGAGCAAAATCCCAGTAGCGGCCCTCAAAGCGCGAAGGCTTGTCCGTGTACACCCCGGTGGGGCACAGGTCCACGATGTTGCCTGCAAAGGGGCTTTCCAAACGGCCGCTCTGCTGACGGCCGAAATAGGTGCGCCAGCCGATCTGCATGGCCCCCAGGTCGTGGTAGCCCGCGTACTCCTGATAAAAGCGGCGGCAGCGCCAGCAATGGATGCAGCGATTCATTTCATGGGCCACAAAGGGCCCCAGGTCCTGGTCGCGGTAGGTGCGCTTTTCGCCTTGGTAGCGCCGGATGCCGTGCCCGCTGGACACGGTCATGTCCTGCAACAGACACTGGCCGCCCTCGTCGCACACCGGGCAGTCGTGGGGGTGGTTGAGCATGAGCCACTCGATGACCTGGCGGCGGAAGTCCTGGGCCTCGGGATGATCGGTGGAGACCACCATGCCGTCCCTGACCTCGGTCATGCAGCTCATCTCCAGGCCCTTGACCGGCCCCTCCAAAAACATCACCGCGCACATGCGGCAGGCCCCCACCGCGCCCAGGGCCTCGTGGAAGCAAAAACGGGGGATGTATATCCCCAATTGCTCCGCCGCCTGAATCACTTTGGTTCCCAAGGGAACCTCTATGCTGCGGTTGTCTATGGTCAAGCGCGGCATGGCTATAAAAACCCTAGACCCCTTTGTAGGGGCAGCGCCGCTGGGCAATGTGCTCCAGCAGCTCGTCCTGAAAATATTCCAACAGGCCCAGCACCGGGGCGGCGGCTCCCGGCGCGAAGGCGCAGTAGGAATGATCCATGTAGCGGGCCATCTCCCGCAGCCTTTTGACGCAGCTCTCGTCGGCGTCGCCCAGTTCGATGCGCAGCAGAAGATGGCGCATGTAGGGAAGCCCCTCCCGGCAGGGGGTGCACCAGCCGCAGGATTCGCGGGCGAAAAAGGTGAGCAAGTTCAAACAGGCCGACACCAGGCAGGCCTGTTGGTCGAACACGATGATGGCCCCGGTGCCCAGGCGGTGGCCGATCTTGGCCAGAGACTCGAAATCCATGGCCACGTCCAAGTGCTTGGAGGGCAGCAGCTTGGTGGAGGCCCCGCCGGTGAGGCAGGCCTTGAACTCGCGCCCACCCTTCATGCCCCCGGCCTGCTCGAAGATGATCTCCCTGAGTGGTGTGCCCATGGGCGTTTCGTAGCAGTCCGGCTGGTTCACCATGCCGCTCACCCCAAAGAGCTTGGTGCCGTCCCCACCCGGGGTTACGGCCAGGCCTTTGAACCACTCCGCCCCATTGCGGATGATGTGGGGCAGGCAGGCCAGGGTCTCCACGTTGTTGACGATGGTGGGTTTGCCCCAGAGGCCGCTGTCGGTCATGTGGCCCTCTTTGTCCGGGCGGGGGCGCTCGCCTTGGATGGCCCTGACCTGGGCCGAAGCCTCGCCGCATATGTAGCGACCGGCGCTGCGGTGCAGGGTGATGTCGAAGTCGAAACCACTGCCCAGGATATTGTCACCCAGCAGGTTTTCTTCCCTGAGCTTGGCAAACTCCCCTTCGAATATCTCCGCCTCCAGCTCGTAGGAGGGGCGGATGAAGATGACCGCCCTCTGGGCCTGATTGGCGTAGCCGGCCAAGATGGTGCCTTCGATAATTTGATGCGGGTCCGCCCCCACCAGGATGCGGTCCTTGAAGGTGCCGGGCTCCATCTCGTCGGTGTTGGGGATCACGTAACGGGGATGTGGAGCGTCCTCGCGCAAAAAGCTCCACTTTCTGCCGGTGGGGAAGCCCGCGCCCCCCCTGCCCTTGAGGCCGGAGTCCAGCACCATCTTGGTCAGCTCGTGGGGCTTCACCTTCCCCAGAACCTTGTCCAGGGCCTGGTAACCGCCGCTCTCCCGGTATTCCTCCAGGGTGGTGGGCCGATCAGGACGGCGGTTTTTTAAAAGAACCTTCTCAGCCATGATCAGCGGTCCAACACCAGTTCCTCGGGCGGATTGTTTCTCAGCTCATCCAACACTTGGTCCAAAGACTGGGGGGTCAGGGGGCCGTAGGGTTTGCCGTTCACCAGCATGGCCGGAGCGTTTTCGCAGTAGCCGATGCAGGCGGAGGGCAACACGGTGAACAGGCCGTCGGGCGTGGTCTCGCCCACATCCACCCCCAGGCGGGCGCACAGATAGGTGACGATGCTCTCCTCCTCGCCCACGCATTCCCACCCTTCGTGGCACATCCAGCACACAACCCCGTCGCATACGTGCAGCACGAACTTGCCCACCGGGCGGCGGTAGATGTAATCGTAAAAAGTGGCCAGTTCCTCCAGCTCCAACTCGCTCATGCCCAGCAGGCCGGCAGCCTCGGCCAGGCCCTCGTCGGAGAGATAGCCGTAATGGCTTTGCACGGCGTACATCACGTCCACGGCTTTTTCCCGAGGGTGTCCGCTGTAGCGGATGTCCTTTTGCAGAGATTTTTTCAGCTTGGCGGGCAGCATCATCGGCACCTAACGGTCTATGTCCGGCAGGATGAAATCCCAAGAGCCCAGCACCGCCACCAAGTCGGGCAGGGTGAGGCCTCGGCACATATCCGGCAAAACCTGCATGTTGGCAAAGCCGGGGGCCCGGATGCGCAGCCGGTAGGCAGCGCCCTGCCCATCGCTGACCACGTAGTAGCCCTGCTCTCCCCGGGGGGTCTCCACGGCGTGGTAGAGCTCGCCCTGGGGGATCTTGGGGCCGCGGGTGGCGTTGACAAAATGGTGGATAAGGCTCTCTATGTCCTGGAGGGTGTCTTTTTTTTCAGGCAGGTGGTAGCGATAATCGTCGCTCAAATAGCGCCCCGAGGGCATGCCCTCCATGGCCTGCTTGACGATCTCCAGGCTTTGGCGCATCTCGGCCACGCGCACCACATAGCGCGCAAAGCAGTCGCCGCCGGTGGCGGTGGGCACCTCGAAGTAAAACTTGTCATAGCCCGCGTAAGGCATTTTCTTGCGCAGGTCCCATTCCAGGCCGCAGGCCCGGAGGTTGGGCCCGCTCACTCCCCATTCGAGGGCCTGGTCCAGCTCCAGCACGCCCACCCCCTCCGTCCGCTTGCGGAAGATGGGGTTTTGGCGCACCAGCTTTTCGTACTCTTCCAGGCGACCTTCTAATATCTCCACAAAACGCTTCACCGCCTCGTGCCAGCCGTCGGGCAGATCCATGGCCACCCCGCCCAGGCGGAACCAGGAGGGATGCAGGCGGCCGCCGGTGATGAGCTCAGCGATGTCCATGATCATTTCGCGTTCTTGGAACTGATAGAAGATGGGGCTCATGGCCCCCAGGTCCTGCACAAAGGTGCCGTAGTAAACCAGGTGGTTGCTTATGCGATATAGCTCGGTGAGCATCACCCGGATGAACTGGGCCCGCTTTGGCACCTCTATGCCGGCCAGGGCCTCTACCGCGCACAGATAGGCCAAGTTGTTGCCCGCGCCGGAGAGGTAGTCCACCCGGTCGGTGTAGGGGATGAACTGGTGCCAGGATTGGCGCTCGCCGATCTTCTCCACCCCCCGGTGGTGAAAGCCTATGTCCAGGGCCATGTCCTCGATGGTCTCGCCGTCCAGGGCCAGCACCACCCTGAGCAGGCCATGGGTGCTGTAGTGGTGGGGCCCCACGTTGAGCACCATCAGCTCGCCGTCCCGGGCGTCCACCAAGGCGCCGCCGTCCAGGGGTTGGCGGTTCAGGGCGTCGGTGTGGGTGTAGGGCGGCATCCGGGTGGCCCGGCCCTCATAGTGCTTGCGCAGGGGGTGGCCCTCCCAGTCGTGGGGCAGCAAAATGCGCTTCAAGTCCGGGTGGCCCGAGAACTCGATGCCGAAAAGGTCGTAGACCTCGCGCTCGTACCAGTTGGCAGAGGGCCAAATTTCGGTGAGGCTGGGCGCCTGGGGGTGCGGGGCATCCACCTGGGCCTTGACCCGCACCCGGCTGACGGTATCAAAGGACAGCGCCTGATAGACCAGGGTGTAACCGGTGCGCTCCTCCGGCTTGCCGCGAGCCGACTCATCGATGGCGGTGAGATCCTCCAAGCGCTGGTGCCTGGGCTCGCTTTGCTCCTTTAGGAAAGTCATCACCTCCGACACCCGGGCCAGATCGGTGTGCACTGTGAGGTGGTCGTTGCTGGAGTCCTGAACCCGTACCCCGTCGCCGAAGCGCTGGTGCAACTGGCCGGCCAGGGAAAGCTCCACCGAGGTTAACTCGATTGCATGGGCCGGCGGGGTCCACATGTTTTGGGCACGGCTGCCCTGTAAATCCGGGGGGCTTACCGAGGTGCCGCGAACCGGCACGTTTTGATAGCCGGGCCCCCGTGGGTCCCGGTCCTTGTCCAGCCCCAGGCGCAGATGGTCCCGGCGCCCGCCCTGGCTGCCCCCCGTAAGATGCAGGATCCGACGGGTGGGCCGCTCCAGCTTGATCTTTTCCTGCAGCAGTACCAGACCTTCCATCACCGCTTCGGGCCGGGGAGGGCAGCCGGGAATGTACACATCCACCGGCAGAATCTGATCCAGGCCCTGCACCACGCTGTACACGTCGTACATGCCGCCGGAGTTGCAGCAGGAGCCCATGGAGATGACCCACTTGGGCTCGGGCATCTGGTTGTAGAGCCGCAGCACCACCGGCGCGACTTTTTTGAAGATGGTCCCGGAAACGATGAGCAGGTCCGCCTGGCGCGGCGAGCCGCGAAAGACCTCGGCGCCAAAGCGGGCCAGATCGTAGCGGGAGGTGAAAACGGTGGCCTCTTCCACGAAACAGCAGCTCAAGCCAAAAAACAGGGGCCACAGGCTGTAGCTGCGGGCCCAGTTGATGACCGCGTCCATGCCCCCCATGGCCAGGTTGCTCAGTCCACGGGATTTGCGGGGGATCGTCTTCCCCAAGTCAAACCTCCTTTGGACCAGACGTAGAACAGGCTTAAGAGCAAGACGAAGATGAAAAAGCTCATCTGCAACCAGCCGGGGAAACCGATGCTCTTGGCCACCACCGCCCAGGTGAAAATGAACACACCCTCGATATCGAAAACCAAAAAGAACACCGCCACCAGGTAGAACACCGCCGGAAAGGCGAAGCGAGCCGACCCGGTAGGTATGAGGCCGCATTCATAGGGCATGTCCTTGTCCCTGGCGTGGCGCTTTTCTCCCAACCACCAGGCCATGAACAGGAAAGCCGCCAAAAGGCCCAGCACCATTCCTACATAGATGAGCCAGCCCAAAAGCTCCATTTCCCATGGTTTGAAAACAGCCGCGTTCAACTTCGCTCCGTTAATTACCTAAAAAGGAATTGTATTTAGTGTAGGCGTTTTGGTTGGGGTATTGTCAACTTTACCGGGCGGCCAGCATTGCCAAGCGCCAAGTCTCGGAAAATAAGACACTGTAATTTATACATAAAAATTAAACCACCGTTTGGCGGCAGAGCGAGTGCTTCCCGGCCCATGGCCGGCAGCCAAATTTGGCGGTGATTGTGGGCCGCATGGCGTCCCTCTTGGGCCAATCCGGGAAAATAGGCCAATTATCAAGTCATTCACGATATATGCGCTGAGTCCCTTGCATTGGAGCCAGGTTCGGTACCTATAATGAAGGTTAATAATAGGAATTTGGCCGGACCAGAGCAGGCTCACTTACGGCTGGTGTTGAGTTTTCACGATACCTGGGGGTGGTTTTATTCCCGCGAACAATATAAGGATAAGCGGCACCCCAAATACCGTTACCTGGCAAAAGCGCTTGGGCCTGTTCTTTGCCCTTTCGCGCACCCCTCACGGGGTCTTGGATTTGGCCACTCCGGCCGTGGCCGCGCTGTTATGGCTGGGCGCCTTCCCTCCCTTGGCCACTACCCTTTTGGGCCTGATGACCGCCTTTGCCGGATACACCGCGGTTTACGCACTTAATGACCTGGTGGACGTGGCCAACGACAGGGCTCAGCTTGCGGCCAACCCCGAGCGTGACGAGAAGCAGGGCGGGTATATCGACGCCGTGGGGGCGCACCATCCCGTAGCCCTGGGACTGCTTAGCCTTCCCGCCGCGATCACCTGGTTCCTGTTGTGGTCCCTAGTGGCCATGGTTGGGGCTTACCTGCTCAATCCGGTCTGCCTGGCGCTTTTTCTGGCCGGGGCCGGTCTGGAAGTCATCTACTGTCTGTTGCTGCGCATCAGCCATTTACGCACCTACGTCAGCGGGGTGGTCAAGACCGTGGGCGGAATCGCGGCGGTGTTTGCCGTGGACCCCAACCCCTCGCCCTGGTTCCTGCTGGCCCTGTGGGCCTGGCTGTTTTGCTGGGAGATCGGGGGGCAGAACGTTCCGGCCGACTGGCACGACCTGAACGAGGACAGCAGCACGGGCGCCCGCACCATGCTGGTGGTCTACGGGCCCCGCCGGGCCAGCCTGATCATCCTGCTCAGCTTGAGTCTGGCGGTGGTGCTCAATTTGGTTGTGCTGGCCGTGGCCCCTCTTCGCGTGCCCTGGTCCCTGTCCGTGGCCGCCTGGGTGGCGGGATTGTACCTGCTGCTGTTGCCGGCCTGGAGCCTGTGGCGCAGCCAGGCCGGCCCGGGGGCCACCCGGCTGTTCAACCGGGCCAGCTACTATCCCTTGAGCATGCTGCTCCTGGTTCTGCTGAGCCTTTTGGCAGCCTAGCCTATGCCTTAGAAAGCGAATCCAACATTCCATGAAGGTTTTGTGAAATGAGCGAACGTGCAAACAAAGCAATCAGGCCCGCCTCTCCTTTGGACGAGCTGTGCATCAACACCATCCGCTTTTTGGCGGTGGACGCAGTGGAAAAGGCCAACTCGGGCCACCCCGGCATGCCCATGGGCAGCGCGGCCAAGACCTTCACTCTGTGGGACCGCTTCCTGCGCTTCAATCCCCGCGATCCCGGCTGGCCCGACCGGGACCGCTATGTGCTCTCGGCCGGGCACGGCTCCATGTTGCTCTACGCCTTGCTGCACCTTACCGGCTATGACCTGCCCCTGGAGCAGATCAAAAACTTCCGCCAATGGCAGAGTATTACTCCCGGGCACCCGGAAAACACCCGCACCCCCGGAGTGGAGGCCACCACCGGGCCGCTGGGACAGGGCATCAGCAACGCGGTGGGCATGGCCATAGCAGAGAGGGCCCTGGCCGCCCGCTTCAACCGGCCGGGGCACACGGTGGTGAATCACTTCACCTATGTGGATGCCAGCGACGGCGACCTCATGGAAGGGGTGGCCAGCGAGGCGGCTTCTCTGGCCGGCCATCTGAAGCTGGGCAAGCTCATCGTCATGTACGACGACAACCACATCTCCATTGAGGGCGACACGGCCATTGCCTTTGACGAGGACCGCGCCGCGCGCTTCGCGGCCTACGGCTGGCAGGTGCTGGGAGTGCCCGACGGCAATAACGTGGAGGCGGTGGCCGCCGCACTGCACGCCGCCCGAGAGGAAACCCAGCGGCCTTCCTTCATCCACGTGCGCACCCACATCGGCTTTGGCAGCCCCAACAAGCAGGACACCGGCGACGTGCACGGAAGCCCTTTGGGGGCGGATGAGGTCAAGCTGACCAAGGAGAACCTGGGCTGGCCCTTGGAGCCCACCTTCCTGATACCCGACGAGGTGGGTGAGCACATGGGCCGCGCCGTACAGCGGGGGGCTGCTTGGCAAAGCCAGTGGGAGAAGGCGATTGCCGCCTACGAGCAAGAGTTCCCCGAGCTGGCCGCCGAGTTTTGGCGGGCACAGCGGGGCGAGCTGTCCCCAGGCTGGGACCGCGACCTCCCCCGTTTCGCCCCGGAGGACGGCCCCCTGGCCACCCGCAAGGCCAGCGGCAAGGTCATAAACGCCTTGGCACCCCATGTGCCGGAACTGATGGGCGGCTCGGCCGATCTGGCTCCCAGCACCAAGACCATCATGGACGGCGAGGGGGACTTCGAGCCCGGCAACCCGGCGGGGCGCAACATGCACTTCGGGGTGCGCGAGCACGCCATGACCGCGGTGCTCAACGGCATGGCCCTGCACAAGGGCCTTATCCCCTACGGAGCCACCTTCCTGATCTTCAGCGACTACCTGCGACCCTCCCTGCGCCTGGCCGCGTTGAGCGAGGTAAAGATCATTCTGGTGTTTACCCACGACAGCATCGGCCTGGGAGAGGACGGCCCCACCCACCAGGCGGTGGAGCAGCTTCTGGGGCTCAGGTCAGTGCCCAACCTGCTCCTGCTGCGCCCGGCCGACGCCAACGAGACCGCCGCCGCCTGGCGGACGGCCCTGGAGCACCAGGGCGGCCCGGTGGCCCTGGTGCTCACCCGCCAAAAGCTGCCCATCCTGGACCCGGAACAATATCCCGGCATCGCCCAGGGCGTGGCCAAAGGCGGCTACGTGCTCAGCGAGGCCTCGCCTGGGGAGCCCGAGCTGGCCCTGGTGGTCACCGGCTCGGAGGTCTCCTTGGCCCTCGCCGCCCAGGCCGAGCTGCATCAGGAGGGCCTGGGCGCCCGGGTGGTGAGTCTGCCCGCCTGGCATCTGTTCCGGGAGCAGCCCGAAGAGTACCGCCGCCAGGTGCTGCCCGAAGGCCTGCCCATGCTGATAATGGAGGCGGGGGTGAGCCTGGGCTGGCGCTCCTACCTGCGGCCCGACCCCCTGGTGGAGGTCATCGGCGTGGACACCTTTGGAGCCTCGGCGCCGGGGGGCGAGGTCATGAAGCATTACGGGTTCAGCGTAGAAAATGTGTGCCGCCGGGCGAGAGAGTTGCTGGAGCGCCTGCGCGGCGCATAGGGGAAAAGAGGCCATGGCCGAGCAGGCCGGCGCCACCTTGGCCTCATGGCCTCGCTGGGCTGCTTGGATGCCAAGGGTTCAGCTCGGCTGCCCACCAATCTGGTGCGGCGCATTGAGGCTTATTGAGGGGGACACACCTTCGCACGGGTTGAGTGCGAAGGCAACTTCCATCATCAGTGGCAGGAATGACGAGGTTGCTTATGGCTAGGCAGGAAAAACCACAACCCACTATTTTCACTATCTTCGGGGCTGCGGGGGATCTGGCTTGGCGCAAGCTCATCCCGGCGCTCTACGATCTGTTCATGGACGGCTGGCTGCCGGACAAGTTCAGCATCCTGGGCATGGGTCACCTGCACACCACCAAAACCAAATATTTGAACCAGCTGCGCAAAGGGGTGGATCAGTATTCTCGCCTAGGTGAGACCAAAAAGGATGACTGGAAAAAGTTCGTCAGTCACCTGGATGTCGTGGAGGCGGAGCTAGGTCAAAAAAAAGCCTACCAGGAGCTGAGCGATAGGCTGGACCAGATTGAGGGTAAATGGTCGGAAAAGGCCGAGCGAGTGTTCTACCTGGCCATGCCGCCGTCCATGATCGGCCCTATAAGCGAGGGCCTGGGCAAAGCCAAACTTAACCGGCAACGGGAGCGCGCTCGCATTGTGGTGGAAAAGCCTTTTGGCTCGGACTTGGCCTCGGCCCGTAAGCTCAATCGCCTGCTGGGAAAGATATTTGAAGAGAACCAGGTCTTCCGCATCGATCACTTCCTGGGAAGGGAGACGGTGCAAAACATCCTAGCCTTCCGCCTGGCCAACACCATGTTCGAGCCCATCTGGAATCAGCACTATATAGACCACGTGCAGATCAACGTGCCAGAGCAGTTGGGCGTGGAGCACCGGGGGCATTACTACGAAAAGGCCGGCGCCCTGCGTGACATGATCCAAAATCACTTGCTGCAGATACTATGCCTGGTGGCCATGGAAGCGCCCATCACCTTTGACGACAACGAGGTGCGCAATAAAAAAGTGGACGTGCTACATGCCATCCGCAGCATCCCACATGATCAGGTGCATGAATTCGCGGTGAGAGGACAGTACGGCGGGGGATGGTTGGAGGGCGAGCATGCGCAGGGTTACCGACAAGAGCCCAACGTGGACCCCGAATCACTCACCGAGACCTACGCCGCGGTCAAGCTGTTCGTGGACAATTGGCGCTGGCAAGGGGTACCCTTTTACCTGCGAACCGGTAAGAGGCTGGCCAAGCGAATCACCGAGGTTTCCATCCAATTTCGCCCCGTGCCTCACCAGACCTTTCCGCCTCGGGCCCTCCAGGGCCGTCAGCCAAACCGCCTGATCATCGCCATCCAGCCAGAGGAGGGCATCCTGTTGCGCTTCGAGTCCAAGCAGCCCGGCCCATCCCTGCACCTGGCCCCGGTGATGATGCAGTTTTTCTACAAGGAGGCCTTCCACACCAAACCGGTCGCGCCCTATGAGACCCTGCTATTAGACATAATGCGGGGCGACGCCACCCTGTTCATGCGGGCCGACCAGGCCGAGGCCGCCTGGCAGGTCATTCAGCCCATCCTGGACGTGTGGGGCGAGCAGCGGCCCACGGATTTTCCCAATTACCAGGCCGGCTCTTGGGGGCCTGAGGAGGCGGAGGTGCTCATCGCCCGGGACGGCCGTACCTGGGCGATGCCCACCATCCTGCAATGCCAGGAGGATCTGGCCACCTGCCGGGTGCACTCGGTTGACGAAAGTTAAGCCTTGCGAGCCGCGCCCACCATGCCCCACCAGGGCCTTTCTTGGCAGGTCAGTAGATGCAGGCCCGCTTGGGCCAAGCCTCGGTGTAAGTCTTGGCTGCGGAAGCGGCCCTCCTGAGGATGGCGCAGCAGGTGCCGGGTTAGCGGGTTCTGGTAGGTGGCGGGGTAGTACTCCTCCAGAAAGTAGATTCCTCCGGGCCGGAGTACCCGGGACACCTCGCCCAGAGCGGCGCGCCAGTCGGGCACGTGGTGCAAAAAGCCGAAGCCGAAGACCGCATCTACACAGGCCTCGCGCAGGGGCAGGGCCTCGGCGTCCCCCACCAAGGCCAATTCTCCCCGTTTGTGTGCCTTGCCGGCCATGGCCGGGTCCAAGTCCAACAGGATCAGGCGGCTTGGCGCGAAATAGCGGCGCAAGAGCCGGGCGCCTTCGCCGCGGCCGCAGCCAATTTCCAGGATATCCGCCTCCGGTGACAGAGGGGCCATTGTCCGCATTTTCCCAAGCACCCGCCGCTGCAGGGCCAAGCGTAGCGGGCTGTTTACCATCCAGCGCTCGGCTAGGTTGAGCTTCACGGTTTTACCGCCTGATGAATGGCGGCGATGCCCGCGCTGAGCCGGCGCCAGGAAACCTGGGTAAAGCCGGCCCGGGTCATGCGACGGGCCAGTTCCTCGGCTGTGGGAAAGTCCCGGATGGAGCCGGCCAGGTAAGAGTAGGTGAGCCAAGAGCCGGTGAAAACCCTACCCACTAGGGGCATGAGCAGGCAGGAGTAGAGGTCGTAGAGCCGGCCGAACCAAGCAGAGGGAGGCTGGGAGAACTCCAAGCAGACCAGCCGCCCGCCTGGCCTAAGCACCCGGGCCATCTCCCGCAAACCCTGGTCCATGTCCCCCAGGTTGCGCACCCCGAATCCCACCATCACCCCGTCGAGGCAGGCATCGGCCAGGGCCAAGGACTGTGCGTCGCCCCGCACCATGCTAACCTCACGGCCAAAGGGTGAACGTACGCTCTTGGCCAGGCCCTTGTCCAGCATGGCTTGGTTCAAGTCGTAGACCACTACCGGCCCGTCATCCCGATAGCGCTGGGCCAACAAGGCTAAGTCCGCCGTCCCGCCGCAGATGTCGGCCAGGCGCTGGTTGGGGCGTGGGTCCAGGATTTCCACGGCTTGCTTCTTCCAGAGATTGTGCAGGCCCAGGCTCATGATGCTGTTGGCCAGGTCATAGTGCTGGGCCACCGCGTTGAAGTGCTCTTGCACCAGGGCATCCTTGGCTCGGGAGCCAAGAGTGGTGGGTGAGTTTATAAACCTGCGCAAGGAGGGCATGGCGGCTCAGCGGTTAAGGTGCCAGTCGTGGAATAGATACTCTACCTCAACCCTGTTCGAGTTGGCCAACAGGTAACGCTTGTGTTCGTCATCGGGCATAAAACCAGCCACGAAATTCAGCATCCGCTCCTGACCCCCGAAATCCTCCTGATACCAGTCAAACATTTCCTCCATGGCCACCCGGTTCTCCTCCGGGTCCACCAGCACCTCGGAGGTGATGTAGGAGGTGGCCGCCTGGTCCAACTGCTGGTCAAGCTCCTCGGCCCGGTAATAGCTTAGCTTGGGGCAGGAGCGGGACCCGCAGGAAAGGGCGAAGTGCGTCCTGGGATCGGGCCGCGCAAAGGCGAACTCCCGTTTCTTGTCCCAAGGCATGAACTGGGGCAGCAGGCGGTGAGGCGGGGGCCGGTTCCCGCGCAGCACCCCGTGGTAGATGTCATGGGGAGAGAAGACGTGGGGGCCTATTTTGTAGGCCACCCGGTCGAAAAAGTCGGGCACCTCGGCCACCGAGCTTTGCAGACCCAACTCTATCACCCCGTGTATCACCAGCATGTTAAAGAGGTTGATCCAAAAGGCCTGGGCCTGCTCCCCCTGGCCCAGGGCAGCCGGGTCCAGTTCTGGCAGCAGCTTCACCGCTTCGCAGTAGCGGTGGTACTGCTGCGACTGGGCGATGGCCTCATAATTTACCGCACTGCGCACCGACTCGAAAAAGGCCTCCGCCACCCCCCTGATCGATTCGGTTACTCTCTGGTTGACCTCGGGTTGGTCTTCCCGTGGCGCGCGGTCGGGATCGTTCAACACCCTGGTGCGCCCCAGCTTGCCGCTGAGCACGATGCCCAGCAGGCCGGGCTCTGAGTCTTTTTGGCTGTAGTAGCCGCTGAGCACGTCGATGAACAGGGCAGCGCTCCATGAGAAGTTCTTGGAGCCCAGCCCCCGGCCCTTGTGTGAGTCATAATACTCTCGGAAGCCGAAACGGGCCGCCAGCTCCAGGATGTCCTTGCGCAGAATCTGCGCCTCGAAATAATACCCGTAATCCTCCAGGCCGTGCGCCAGCATCCAGTTGATATTGAGCCACACCGGCCCCCGCCAGTAGTTGACCTCGCTGAAGTCCTCGGCGGTCATGTCATAGTCGGGGATGGCAAAGCAGTTGCCCTGGCGCAAGCCGCAGAAGGACACCGAGTCCATCTGCCCGAACAATTGGGCGCTCTTGTCGCTGTCCACCACCCCCGCATACAGGGGCATAAATCCCATGGCCGTGGGGCTATCCAAGAATTTTTTCGCCCGTATATCATACGACTCGAAGCGACCGTACTCCTCGGACCAAAGCTTTTGCCGGATACCCTGGGACGTCTGCTGAAACCACTCGTCTATCTCTCCAGAGTCCTTGCCCAGGATGCTGGAGATTTTTTTCAAGGCGCGGTTGTCGCGGCAGAGGATGCTGTTGAAGCCAATGTCCTGAACCAGGAAAGGGCACTCCTGCTGAATGGCCTGCTCGTCGTAGTTCAGGCGCCGGAAGAGATCCACCAGATAGACGTAGCGATCATAGTCTTCACTGGTGGGCCTCTGCTCCTTGTCCACCCCCTTGTCCAGGTCCCGGCGCTGGTAAGAGGGGATGTCCACCTTGTCCGGATCAATGCTGCTGAGAGGGCCGTCCCAGGCGGGCGCATTGTCCCGGCCCGACTCCCAAGGGTGCCGAATGTAGATAAGCCCCTCCCGCCCGGGGTCGCGCTCCTGGTAGAGATAACGATGGCATTGCACGAGCTTGGGGAACATATCGGCCAGGAAAACGCGGCTCTCCGCCGTGTCTGCGGCAATGCGGTGCAAGTGTAGGCAGGCTTCGGCATGCAGGGGTGGCATGGTGATGCCGCTGGTCGGGCGCCCCTGGGGGCACTGCCAAAAATCAGGCTCCGGAAAATAGCTTCCCAAGCGGTTGGTGTTGAAAACTATGTGCGGGACCATACCGTTAGGCCATTGGGCGGTGAACAAGTGCTTGAGCTCCTGCCGAGCCCTTTGGGGCAGGTAGTTGGCATATCCGATGGCTATGAACGCGGAGTCCCAGTTCCACTGGTGGGGGTACAAGCCGTGCGCCGGCCGGGTGTATCCCCCCATCCAGTTTCTTTCAAGCACCTGCTTGGCCTTGGCCATGTGCCCTTGGAAAGGTCGGTTGGTCGTAGAAAACTCCATATTATTCCTTGAGTATTAAAAAGCGACAGGCCTTGGGCTTATTATGCCTGGCCGAGGGTTCCATATACCAATCGCTCCACCTTATTTTTAAAAAACTAGTCTGATCAGGGCCAAAAACTAAGATCTTATGGGCGCCGGCATCAAGTAGAGTTTGCAAAGAAGGTTAGCCGAGCGGCCAAGGTCGGATGGGACAGCTAGCATTTGCTAAGCTCCCATTACCAATACCAAGACCGCATGCAATTAACCTTGTTTATCCTCCTATCGAGCAACCCTCCGGACATCCATAGCCAAAATACCATTGCACCACCGCTACTCTTGTCCCCTACCCGTTGACCAAAAGCAGCAGCGAGAATTAACATAACCTTACTGACAGTCGCTGGCGCACCAGACCTTGTAGGCCGAGGAAGAGCTTATGGCGCAGTGGCGCAGTACCGGGCAATGCCAAACCAACGGAACGTCCGATTTGCGGCAGGGGGGCCAAGAGTGCGACCCTAAGACCCGGAGTGGCTGGCAGTGGCCTTCGCCCGCCTGACCGATCTCTGCTCCTGGGGCCCGGAGGGCGTCACCCTGCTCACCTCTGAGGACCCGAGCGAAAACGGCAAGGCCGGGGCCCACAAGGTCAAGCTGGGCAAGAAGGTGGACGCCTTGAAGCTCCTGGCCCAGCACACGGGCGTGATCGGCGCCGATGTCGAGGTCAAGGTCAACAACATCATCGAGGAAGCCCTGGCCCTCATAGAAGAGCGCCGGGCCAAGCCGGGGGCACCGATGAGTGAGCTGGCCTCTTTAACGTGCCGGCCCAAAGATGGGCTCAAGCAACCAGGGGCGGGCTCATAAAGCCCGTCAGGCGGCGGCTCAGGCGGTCGAGGCCCATCGTCTGCATCCTTCCCTGGCCTTGCCCAAGGGCGCCAGCGCCGCGGTGATCAAGGTCAAAGAGCGCCGGGTATCAGACAGCGGCAGGGACCCTGCGGAAACCGTGACCACCGAGCTCCAGCTGGCCGACAAGCTGAGGGCCCTGGAGCTCCTGGGCCGGCACCTGGGCATGTTCAAGGACGGCCCGCCGGTGGTGCAGCTGAGTCTTGGCGAGACCTTGTACATGCTGGACGGCAAGAAGGGCGCCGAGGCCGCGTTCCGAATTGTCTCTTGCAATAAGGACTTTAAATAAAATGTCAGATCCCGCTTGACCCCCGGTTAATCCGGCCTCCGAGACACCTTTTTCAAGACCCTTTTCTATTGATTTAATGCAATCAACCATCACAATAATCTGAAACGGTCTATCGCATCAACAAATGACCATGCATCCAAAAAAAGCAGCAGTAAAAAGGTGACCAGCCTCATCACCTTTATAATCATGAATAGCGATTTCGGTGAGGGTGCTCCTAAGTCGATTGTAGGCCAATGAGGCAATTTCACCCGCATGACGTATCCCATCCAGAAATAGAATTTGTTTAGAATGCAGATTTCCGGGTAAACGACGAAAGATAGATTCATTAGAAAACATTTTGACTTAAGCCCCTAAAATTACTATAGGGTGCCGAATGGAAGGGTGCCGAATAATAATGATAATCCAGTGGGATGCAACGGCATTTGGCCCCATGATTGACCTGTGCTGGCTAGATATGATGGCCTAAAGATTATTCTCGTGACTTTGTGTCTATTGCTTCCCCCCAGCTTCCCCGGAAAAAATTAGGCAGCCGCGAATGGTCACGGCTGCCTTAGATAACTAGTTGATTTTATTTGGTGCCGGAGGCGAGACTCGAACTCGCAAGGCCACAAGGACCGGGGGATTTTGAGACCTGGGCTCTTGTTGCTTTAAACCCCTTAAACCCCTGCCTTTATTTTGCTTCCCGCCTTCTGGGCGTCTTGGCTGTTGTTGGGTCTTACGGGGCGTTGCCCGGTGTGCCGGGCACAAAAACGGGCACACTGTTCCTCGCGCGCGCGGGCTTTTGGCTCCCAGCAGGTGGAGCTCTTCCGGGAGCTCGCACTGTTCCTCGCGCGCGCGGGCTTTTGATTTCCTCCAGCTTGTGCCCGAACACCGTCTCCCACTGTTCCTCGCGCGCGCGGGCTTTTGGGCCCTAAAGCAGGCCACGGATGAGCTTAGCCACACTGTTCCTCGCGCGCGCGGGCTTTTGTTTTGGCATACAGAGAGAAGCCTTCTCAAGAAAATGTGCTAGCAGTTTCATGTTCAGTTTGAGCGGGGTGCCCAGTTGCTCTAGTTAGCCCGTCTAAATCCCAATTTTCTTGAACAGTAAAAGAATTGTGTGCTATATCGTTCTCTGAGTGATTTATGGGCTATACGCCAATAATTTGCTGTATATGGCATCGGCCTGCCTACACCCTCATGATTGGGGTGCCAGAGGAGCCCACACAACATTGCGTGTGCTTAGCTTCCTGATATCTCTGCCAATTACCATATTGAAAACAAGAGTTTCTTACGGAGCTCCAGATCATGACTGTCACTGGCTCACAATTTTCAGAAGCCACTCCATCGGTTGAGTGGCTTAGTCAGTTTTCGAAACAGGATCGAGTCCTTGCCGCTGAACTGTTGGATGCAATGACGGTCATATCATCTGATTCCTTCGATAAAGAGATGTCCAATTTGGTAGAGCACAGAGCCGGTAAACTAAAAGGCCATATAGGCTTATTCATAGAGAGAGAGACCAAGGAGACTCAAAAGAAGCCACAGGTCCCCCTATTTCAGGAAGGTCTGAGCGATGGTAGGATGCGGGCGTTTGGCAAAGGGCCTCCGCTACTTTTGGAAAGAGAAGACGGTAAACAAGAAGCCGGTAGTGAGGCTTTATTAGCTCTTATTGCAACGAAACTCAAACGCAAACACCCTGACACTTTTACAGTGCTGCCTGGCCCCGATTTAATTAGAGAAAAACAGATTCGAAATGTTATTATTTTGACTGACTTTATCGGAAGTGGCAACCGAATAGCAGATTATCTTGAAGCAGCATGGACTATATCAAGTGTAAAAAGCTGGCATTCATTAAAATGGTTTCACTTTGAGGTTGTGGCTTTTTCAGCTACAAACCGTGGGTTAAAAATGACTAAACAACACCCGAGTAGGCCTAAAGTGTCAATAGTTAGGCCTTGCCCGACCATTGACTCGGAGTTCCCGGCCCCTTCATTAGTTAAGGAACTCTGCATCCGGTATGATCCTTTGAAAAAGGGTGATCCGCTTGGGTTTGATGGCACCGGATCCTTAATAGCGTTTGCACATGGTTGTCCCAACAACGCTCCTAGAATACTTCATAAGACTTCTAAGGATTGGCAACCACTTTTCCCGGCAAGGGTAACTGATTCCTTACGAGCCGAGTTCAACAGGGTAGAAAATAAACCTGTAATAGACAGAATGGAACGTTTGCGGGACAAGGTTTTATCGCAACCGGGTTGGGAAGGCTTCACGAGTATTGAAGGTCAAAGCTTATTGCTTGTGTTATCTGGACTACAGAAAGGATCAAGGAAACCTGATATTCTTTCAAGGAAAACCGGCCTAACGGTTCCTGAGATTAAAATGATCATTGAAAAGATGCAAAACTGGGGCTGGACAAATAGTAAGGGTACGTTGACTGACGAAGGACAAGGTGTGTTGAGGCATGCCAAGAAATATGCTCAAGATTTAGTAAATCGCCGTAACGGCACACGATGCTCGCATAATGATAATTTCTATTTTCCAAGCTCTTTGAGGATGCCACATGGATAATCTAGTTTTCGCTGGTTCGCTAACCAGTGGCGATGGACCTGTAAGAGGGTTCATTTTGGAGCGCAGATTGCTGCGTCTCTACGAAATAGCCTTTGCTTCTGAACAAGGCTAGGAACGTCGTGCGACGCTACGTCCTGCGGAGCCTTGCTGCACGACGTTCCTACCCTCGCCCTTCGGGCGTCAAAGTAGATTAACATGTGGCATCCTCATTCTTTTAAATACCAAGGCAAAAAGGAAGCCGTAGACGATGGAATCGTGCAGACGGCTATAGAGATAGCAGACAAAACTAGCTCGGTACATCCTGAACTTCCTCCCATCTTCAGCCTTAGACACTTGGCTCATCTTACTAACGTCTCATACGGCTTCCTGCGGCACATTGTATGTCGAAATATCGACGAACCATATGAAGTTTTTCAAATTAGAAAGCGCATATATTCTAAGAAGAAGGCATACAGAATAGTTTGTGTGCCAAGTCCTGATCTCATGTGTGTGCAGCGCTGGATAGCGCATAAAATACTACGCCTTGGGGATACTCATCCAGCGAGTATGGCGTATGCGCCTGATTCAAAAATATATAGGGCAGCACTACAGCATTGCGAATGCAAGTGGCTTGTAAAAATAGATGTAAAGCGTTTTTTTGAGTCTATATCTGAAATGAAGATATATCACGTCTTTTTACAGTTTGGCTATCATCCTTTAGTTGCATTCGAAATGGCTCGTATTTGCACACGAGTTGGAAAAGGATCGACCTTTTGGCGCAAACCACAATGGATACCCCAACGCCATGTCTACTATAAGATTACGGACTATATGTCCGACAGGTTAGGCCATCTCCCGCAGGGTGCACCGTCGAGCCCAATGCTAGCGAACCTAGCCATGAAATCACTAGACCAGAAACTTCAAAGAATTGCCGATAAATTTCAGGTATCATACACTAGATATGCCGATGATTTAACCTTCTCTACAAAAGACAAAGTATTTGGAAAACATAATTCACGCAAAATCGTACGAAAAGTCTATGATGTCCTGCGCGCCCACGGATTGCTACCAAATACTCTTAAAACTACGATATCGCATCCAGGAGCCAGAAAAGTTGTTCTGGGACTGCTGGTAGATGGCCCAAAACCGCGTTTATCAAGGCAGTTTAGGTCACGTATTCGGCAACACCTCTATTATCTTCAAAAGGATCCTATCGCTCATGCAAGAGCAAGAGGCTTCATATCAGTTTGGGGTCTACGCAACCACATACAAGGATTGCTAGCGCACACAAAAGAAATTGACACAGATTTTTACGATAAAACCTCAAGTGAATTTAACTTAGTTGACTGGCCACTCTAAAGGCACATCCTATAGCCAGCACTTATTTAGCAAGTTGATGCAACATATTTGCTACCACAATTGATAATTTGCAATAAATTGAGACCCGCAAGGAAACATAATTATGGTATCTGCATCATTCATTAACCATGCATGCGAAATAATTGGTGACACTAACAATGGCTTGTCAGGCCCCCGAAGCAAAGGCTCTTTGGATGCGCTTCCACGACGAGGTGGAGGCCGGCTTGGCCGATGGCCAGGAACTTGCTCCGATCCGCGCCTTTGCCAACAACTCCGCCGAGCTTACGGCAAGGTTAGCCGCCTTGCTTAAAATGGTCGAGGACCCTGACGCCGATCTAATTGGCGCGACGAACATGGCCGCAGGCATAAGGCTGGCCCAGTTCTACATCGGCGAAGCTCTGCGTCTGCACCATGCGGGAGCAACCGCCCCCGACCTGACCGAGGCCCAAAAGCTCCCGGACTGGTTACATGAGCGGAGGGAGCGGCTCATCAGCCTGACCGACATCTACCATTGTGTGTTCCCAACTCAGCTAGGAGTAAGGAAAAGGCCAAGAAGCTGGTTCGCATCCTTGAAGACCACGGCTGGCTGGAGGAGGTGGGGCCAGCCAAGGTCGGAGGGGCACAACGGCGGGAGGTGTGTCCCTGGTTGAGGGCCAGTAATGAGCTGGCGTTTTGACCCGGCGGAAGCCCTGAAGGAGATGAGGGGCCCTGCTGCTAAAGTTGCTAAACCTGCTAAAGAGCCATCATCCCGTCCCTCATCTTTAGCAACTTTAGCAGACCACCGAGAACGAGATGGGGGACATCCAGATCATCGGCATGGTCCAGCCCATCGAGCCCATGCAATCCCGCCGTTATCACCCGACCAATGCCAGGAGGTCCAAACTTGGCCGCCGCCAACCCAGCGGGTGTTCGTGGCGGTGCTAAACCACCTGGAGGGCAAGGGCTTCCCCCTGCCACAGGCCGAAACCTTAGCCTACGCCACCATGCAGGTCTTGATGCAGAGACGCGAAGGTCCTATCGGTTTTGCCGAGAGCAGGATGCCCGACGAGATCGCCGAGCTGTTGGAGATCGCCAAGGACGTTTTCGGTGATGGCGTGGAGGTCGAGTGGCGGCCGGGGCATGCACCAGGAGACGCCGAGCAATCTGAGCAGCAAGCCACCTTGGTACGCTGCCGTAACTGCCAGCATTTCGAACGGGGCCAGGGCGATCGGGATAATGCCCTGGGCCATTGCAACTGGCAGCCCTGGGACGGAAACGGTGGGCAGTGGCCCAAAGCCGAACATCGGTGCTCAAGCTATAAATGCTCAAAGCAAAGCTCCTAGTGGGGTCCCGCCATTATTAATCCTCCCACAGACCCAAGGACCGAATTGTCTCTTAGAATCGCTTAAGTCGGAACCCATACCTGGGGTAGGGGTCAGCCCGTTCGCCCTTCCCAGGAGCGTTATCCGCCTATGGCTGGGGTTGAGTTAGGGTTGTAAGTCCTCTTTTAATCTCAGCATGGTCACCGGGCGGCAAATAGCCGACTACATTCATTTGACCGCATGGTCATCGTCTTGCAATTGCAAGTGTAAGACACCTCGCTGACTTGGAGTGGCTTAGCGACCGCTATTCCAATCACGGCACCCCCGGGGCACGGGCCCTATTTGTCCGGTGCCGCCCAGGGCCACGCTGTAACCCCGCCCCACCAGATACACCGGCAATTAGATCATCAGAGTCCACAGCACGAAGCTGTGGCAGGCCACTAGGCCCAGCAGGGGCAACAGGAGACCCTTCAGGACCCGCCACACCTTGATTAGAGACTCGGGGTCGCGGCCGATGGCACCCACGGTGGAGGCGCGGCGGAACACCAGCCACAGATAGAGCGAGCAGGCCAAGCCCACTGTAGGGAAAACTCGGCAATGATCAGGGGTAGCAGGGGAGGCAAAAAGGCGGTGAAGATGTCGTGCACTATGTGTCCGGCCGAGGCGGCGATCACCTTGTTGGCACGGTGGCTTGCGTCCGGAGCCGTTTGCTCAGTTGAGCTTGACATCGCTACCGTTCAATTCTTTCGCCAAATGAGACCCATAGAAAAATGCTTTCCGTAAACTCCTTATATTACGTCATAAAAGCTCTTATGATTTTAGTTGACTGGGAATTACTCAGATGAAGCTAGTTATTAGAGCATGGCCAATACACCCTATAACATGGCACCGTTAGCCTAGTTAAAAGCCCAGCAGCCTTGCCCCGAGAAGAAATTCCCCGCCAGGCCAAACAGCCGCAAAAAAATTACCCATACCTAGCAAATCCTGCCACAGGCCGGCCAGGAACCCGCCACGATTTAACTAGTTATATTATATGTTTAAAACATTTTAGCTAGCCGGCATCCCGGTTGGCCCGACTTATGCAATCCTACAAAGGCAATCAACAATTCAAATGGTAGGTGATAGCATGAATAGAAAGCTCACAGTTGGACTGGTAATCGCCGTGCTGGCCGTGGGCGGCTGGGCATTCTCCGGTCACTGGCTGCCGCAACTGGACGCGGCCTGGGCTCGTGGAGGCATGGGCTGGGGCGGCGGCTGCCCCATGAGTTACCGTGGCACTCCCGGCGGTTCGGACTTCGCCCCCCAGAGGGGTTATGGTAACCAAGCCGTACCCAACAACGGGGTCGCCCTCAGCCCCGAGCGGGCCCGCGACATTGCGGCCAACCACATTTCGCGCCTCAACCCCAGCCTGAAGCTAGGCCCCGGACGCGATGCGGGCGCTTACTACCAATTCGACGTGCTGGCCCAGGGCAAGACGGTGGACCGCTTGGCCGTGGACAAGGCCAACGGCATGGTGCACCCGGTTAACTAACGACCCTCCTCCGGTGGCCGGCCCCACGCCAGAACAATTCCGGGGCCGGCCGCCGGCCTCCCTATAGGGAGACGGTGAGATGAAGCGACGCACTCTAATTAAGGAACTTATCCTGCTGAGCCTGTTGGTGGCCATTCTGGCCGGCTTGCCCCTGGGCATCTACGCTTATGATCGCCACGTATGGCAGGAGCGCATCCCCGCCGGGGCCAAGGTCTTCTCCCTCACCGGCAATACCCAGTTGGGTTGGCTTCCGGGGCGGGTAAAGGGCTATGATGTAGTAGGTATTGAAGATGAAGCCGCGAAGTTCAGTCGCCCCTTGTTTGTGGTTGATAAGGGCGACACGGTGGTTTTCAAGCTGGGTAGCAGCGATGTGATCCACGGGTTCAGCCTCAAGGACTTCGGCATCTTCATCGAGGACGGCGTCCGCCCCGGCAAGGTCAAGCTGGTCCAGATCAAGGCGGACAAGCCCGGTGTGTTCGTCTTCTCTTGCAACATTATATGCGGGGACCACCACAAGAACATGAAGGGCACCCTGATAGTCAGGGCTTAATCCCGCTAGTTCACGCTCCCGCAACGCATCCGTCAAGCCCGAGGGGAGAAGCATGTTCAACCTGCCCAAAATTCTAGGCGCCATTTTGGTGACCATAATTTTCGGACTAGTTGCCGTCTCTTCCCTGCGGGCTCAAAACGCCACACCTCCAGAACCCGACCAGGCCACCGGTCCGCCTCTGAGCGTGGAGGGCCGGGTGGTTTCGCGCTATGGGCCGGTCAAGGATGCACGGGTGCGCCTGCCCGGCCAGAGCCAAATGGCCCTAACCGACGCGCAGGGCCGGTACCGCTTCAACACCAACCTTCCGCTGTACAACCGGCCCATGGTGACTGCCGGCAAAGCCGGCTGGTTCAACAACGGGGTCAACTTGAACCCCGGCGGCCGCTCCGCCGACATCATGCTCTATCCGGTTTTCCTGCGGGACGATCCCAACTATCGTTACTACTCCCCCCAGGTATGCAACCAGTGCCACGGCAAGCTCACCCAGATTTGGAACCAGTCCAAGATGGCCCACACCACGGCCAACCCCCTGCTGCTTGAGATGTACTATGGCACACAAAAGGAACGACTGAACGGCAAGGGCATGGCCTACAAGCTGGCCGAGCCCAACAGCCAGGGCAACTGCGCCCAATGCCACGCTCCAGGAGCGGCCAGCGACCCCAAACGCTCCCGGGACCTGAACGACATCTTGCGTTCTCCGCGCACCGCCTGGGACGGCATAAGCTGCGACTACTGCCACAAGACCCGCAAGGTGCTGCCCGCCACCAACGCCCCGTCGGGCTACGCTCCGGCCCTGGTACGGCAATATCCTTATCAGGGACGCTCCATCCTGGTTTTCGGGCCCTACAGCGATGTGGTTACCCAGCCCATGGCCGCTTCCTATGCCCCGGTGTTCGGGCAAGGGGAGTTTTGCGCCACCTGTCACGGCCACTTCCAGCCCTTGCCCACGGGCAAGAAGTGGAATCACTCCAAGGTCTACACCTCGGAGGAATGGACCGGTTTCGGGCTCACCGGCAACAATGTCCTGCCCATTCAGACCACCTATCAGGAATGGAAGCAGTGGCAGGATAGCCTGGGGCCCAAGGACCCCAACAAGGGCAAGCGGTGCCAGTTCTGCCACATGAGCTGGCAAAAGCGGCTGCTGCCCTATGACAACTACGTGGTGCAGGGCATGGCCCAGCGCATGTTCGGGGCCACCTACCGCTCGCCCAACGACATCCACCCCCACACCTTTGAGGGCGGCACCAAGATCCAGTTGCAAAACGCTTTGGGCCTGGAGGTGCTGGGCAAGATCGAAGGCGATATCCTCAAGGTCACGGTGCGGGTGTCCAATACCAATGGAGGCCATTGGGTGCCCACCGGCGAAACCATGCGCAACATCCTGCTGTTGGTCGACGCCAAGAGCCTGGAAGACAAGCCGCTCAAGCTCATCAAGGGGCCACAGCTGCCTGACTGGGCCGGTCAGGGCGACCCGGCCCAGGGCAACTACGCCGGGCTGCCCGGTTATGCCTTTGCCCGGGTGCTGGCCGACGACGCGGGACATCTCAACGTGCCTTTCTGGAAGGCCACCCGGGTGGCCAGCGATACCAGGGTGCGGCCCAAGAGCACGGTAACCCTAAAGTTCGAGTATCAGCTCACCGATGCCGCTGACGAACCCAGCGCGGAGGCGAGGCTCATCTACCGGCCGGTGGTGCGTTCCATGGCCAACATCAAGGGCTGGCAGGTCAAGGACATACCCATCACCGCCAAGGCTTGGTAAGCGAGGTAATCAGACATGCTACGTAAAATCTTCTTGAGCCTAACCCTGACCCTGGCCCTGGCCGCCCAAGTGGCGGGCGGAGCCTGGGCCGGTCAGATCAAGGGTACGGTCAAGCCCCAGGGTCTGCGGAGCCCAGAGGGAATTCTGGTCTATGTGTCCAACGCGCCCCAGACCAAGCTGGAGCTGAAGGGCGCCAAGCTGGTTATGGATCAACGCAGCCTGACCTTCATCCCCCACGTGCTGCCCGTACCCGTGGGAGCCAAGGTCAGTTTCCCCAACAACGACAAGGTGGCGCACAACGTCTTTTCCCTGTCTCAGGCCAAGAAGTTCAACCTGGGCTCCTACAAGCCCGGCCAGAGCGCGGACGTGAGCTTTGACCAGCCGGGCGTGGTGGAGCTTCGTTGCGACGTGCACCAGGAAATGAAGGCCTACATCTTGGTGCTAAAAAGCCCTTACTACGCCTTGACCGACGCCCAAGGGAAATTCACCATTCCCGACGCCAAGCAGCTGGCGGCCCAGGGTATCAAGGGGGTGCCGCCCTTGCCCGCGGGCAAGTACCTGGTCAAGACCTGGCATGAAAAGCTCAGGGGGGCCAGGGCCAAGGAGGAGGTTCCCGCTTCCGGGACGGCCGAGGTAAATCTCAAGCCCAAGCGCGGGCCTTCGGGAGTGCTTTACAAGCGGTAGATACCGCTGTGTATATAAGCTCATGTCACGCCGCACTGCCCTAATAATCATCATTACCGCCCTGGTGGTGGCCCTGGCCGCGCCCCTGGCCCTTAGGCTGGTGCCAAGGTCCGCCCAGACCCGCGTCATCACCTTCACCGCCCAGCGTTATGGTTACACCCCGGCGCGCATCACCGTGAACAAAGGCGACAAGGTGGTGCTCAAGCCCACCTCCAAGGACGTGACCCACGGTTTTCTTTTGGATGGTTATGACGTCGACGCGATTCTCAAACAGCAGGGCGTGACCTATCTGAAATACGTTTGGACCGATGACCAGGGCAAGGCCCACGCCGACTGGGACAAGGTCAAGCAGATCGAGTTCACCGCCGACAAGGCGGGCAAGTTCACCTACCGCTGCACCCAGACCTGTGGCAGCCTGCACCCGTTCATGGTGGGCGAGCTGATCGTGCAGGACAACACGCCTTACCACTACGCGGTGGCTCTTTCGCTGTGGATCGTTTTCAGCCTGCTGTTGTGGACCGGGGTGGGCGGGTGGCGTCCGCCCAGCTCCAAGCGGGTGGACCTGCTGGCCAAGCTGCCTTGGCTGGGGCGCCTGGTCAAGGCGCGCAGCTTCCAGTTCTGGCTGCTGCTGATCAACCTGATGGTCTTTTATTTGTTCATCCTCAGCGCCCTGTGGGGGAGCCCGGTGGGCAACCGCAACATCGCCATCATCTTCGTGTGGATCTTCTGGTGGACCGCCCTCAAGGCCGTCATGCTGCCCCTGGGCGGGCGGGTGTGGTGCCTCATGTGCCCTCTGCCCGCCCCGGCCGAGTGGCTGGCCCGCATGCGCCTGACCAGCGTCCGCTACATCCAAAAGCCCCTGCGCCGCCTGCACCACCGCTTTTTGGGTCTTAACCTGGACTGGCCCAAGCGCCTGACCAACGGCTGGCTGCAGAACGCCTTGTTCCTGGTGCTCATCAGCTTCGGCATCATCCTCATTACCCGGCCGGTGGCCACGGCCATCTTGTTCCTGTTCATTTTGGGCGCCACCCTGGTGCTTTCCTTTATCTACCGGGGCCGCGCCTTCTGCCGTTTTCTGTGCCCGGTGGGTGGTTTTTTGGGCACCTACTCCATGGCCGCTTGCAGCGAGCTGAGGCCGGTGGACACGGACGTGTGCAAGAAGCACCGCGAGAAGTGCTGCCTGGTGGGCGGCGAGGGCGGGTGGGCCTGCCCCTGGGGCCGCTACACCGGCGGGCTGGGGCGCAACAACTACTGCGGCCTGTGCACCGAGTGCATCAAGAGCTGCCCCAAGGACAACGTGAGCATCTTCCTGCGGCCCTTTGGCTCGGACCTCAGGCTCAAAGGCTATGATGAAGCCTACAACGTGCTGATCATGATCATGGTGGCCTTGGTTTTTTCGGTGACCATGCTGGGGCCCTGGCTGTGGATCAAGCAGGCGGCCAATGTGACCGAGAGCCGGCACCTGGTGCCTTTCCTGCTCTACGTGGGGTCGGTGCTCTCGCTGGCGGTGGTGATTTTTCCTGGGCTGTTTTTCGGGGCGTCCTGGCTGGGGCGGCGCTGGTCAGGCATCGACGCGCCTTTCAAGGAAACGGCCTTGCGGCTGGCCTACGTTTTCATCCCCCTGGGCATCTTCGCCTGGATCGCCTTTTCCCTGCCCCAGGTGATGATCAACTATAACTATGTGCTGGCCGTGCTCAGCGATCCCTTGGGCCTGGGCTGGAACCTGTTCGGCACCGCCTACCTCCCCTTTGACCCTTTATGGCCCCGCAGTATTCCCTACATCCAGGGCGTGCTGCTGCTGAGCGGCCTCTATCTTGGCCTCAAGCGGGGCCTGGCCAGCCTGGGGCCCGCCGCACCCACGCCGGGCGAACGCCTCAAGGCCATGCTGCCCACGGCCGCGCTAACCCTGATCGTGGTCAATGTCTTCCTACGGCTGTACATGGCTTGAGGCGAATCGTTTGATCAGATTGTAGTAGTCTAATTATTCCTTGGCGCTGAGGGCGGTACGAAAGCCCACCCAGTCCAAGCCCTGCCAGGCTTCACGAGCCTTGGCCTCTCCGCTCTTTTCCACCACTACAAAGCCATTGTCAGCCGCGCGTGCCCAGGAGCCCATGGGACTATTCAGGCCCCGTATGCCCAGCTTGTTGGGAGGGTAGTGGGTTACCGGGAAATAGGCCGGTTCCTTGGTCGCCGGAGCGGCGTCCTTGGTCTGGCTCTGCATGGCCGCATGCATGGATTCCATTTGAGCATCGCCGGTAAGGGGCACTGCCGAGCCATGGGCCGACGAGGCAGCCGGTGAACTGGCGGCCGCCAGGTTCAATTCAGCCGGAGAGGGCAGACGTCGGCCAAAGTGGGCGGCATAGGCTGCCGCACCGTAAGCGGTCACCTTGACTACGGGATGGGCTGCCAGGGCCGGGTCCTTGATGCGGAAGCGGCCTCCCCTGTAATCAAGGGGCTCCAGCCCCTTGCGGACCTCTCCCAGATAAAGCCAGGGTTCATCATCGTGCTTGACCACGCCCTGAGCCACCTCCAGGCTACTGTTGGTCGCGTTAAGAAATTCCACGAATTGGTGGTTGGTGACCCTGGTTGCTTCCAAATAGAATGCCGCCACCTTGGTCCCGTCCGGGGCCTTGCCGGCAGGAACCAAACGCAGGGTGGCTTCGTCGCGCCCCTTTATCTCCTCGGGCGGAGGGCCCTGGGCAGGCGCGGCGGTAGTTGCCGGGACTTGGGCGGGAGTTATGGGCTGCACCGGGTTCATGCCCTCGAAGTGATACCAGACGCCCCAGGCCAGCAGGGCAGCCAACACCACCGCCAACCCTATGGCCAGGGCCAGCCTTCGCCGCCAAGGGCCGGTGGCCGGTGCCATGCCGGGTAGTTTACCCAGGGCCTCGCGCAGCTCAGCCACCGAAGCGTAGCGATCTTCGGACTCCTCCGCGGTGGCTTTGCGAATAACCTGATCCAGCGCCTTTAAAAACGGCGTGTCCGGCCGAGCCAGAAAGGCCGCCTGCAGGGGCTTCATGGTGTCTTTGCCAAAGGTGCCCACCGCCGCCTTGTACAGCATCTTGCCCAGAGAATAGATGTCAGCGCGAAAGCCCGCTTCGGCCAGGTCCATATACTGCTCGGGCGCCATGTAGGCCAAGGTGCCGATGACGTGGTGGCTGCGGGTCACCGGCTTCCACTCACCCCCGCCCACCAGGCCAAAGTCGCTCAGCTTGGGAATCTCTCCATCCAGCAATACATTGGAAGGCTTGAGGTCACGGTGCACGATGCCCTGGGCGTGCATGTGCTCCACTCCATCCAACACCGGCAGGAAATATTTACCTACCCACTCCCGGAGCGCGTCCTCGTCGCCGGCCATGCCCTGGGCGGGAATGGTGGACGAAAGGGTGTCACCAGGAATGTATTCCATGACGATATAGTCGATGCTGCGTTGGCCATCGCCCGCATCAAGGGTGTCCTGCTCGAAATCATAGACCTGGAGCACGTTGGGATGGCGGGTGGCAGCCATGGCCAACACCTCCCGCCGGAACCGCTCCATCTCGGCGTCGATTTCCTCCTGGTCGCCCTCGTAGGCGTCGATCAGCTCCTGGGACACCACCTTTACCGCCACCTCCCGTTCAAGCTTGGGCTGGCGGGCACGGTAGACCTCACCCTTGCCGCCGGTGGCGATATGCTCAACTATCTCCCAGCGGCCGTTGAGCACCTGACCCGGCTTGAGCAAGTGTTTTTTGTGGTTGCTCGTGGTTGTCATGGGACTGCGGCGCCATATCCTAGTAAACTAGTCATATGCCCAATGTAGCACGATGGGCACTATGTTTTGGTCTGGAGACTTTTTGCGCTTTTTCGCCCAAACCCACCAAGGGCTCAAACGCCCCACCAATCAGGATCGTTACCTCCTGCGGGAGCTGCCGGACGGGCGTATCTTGGCTGCGGTGGCCGACGGCATGGGAGGCATGGCCGGCGGCGAAGTGGCCGCCCAGATGGCGATTGACCTGCTGGCCGAGGCCATGGACCCGCCACCCGGAGAACATCGGGTCATGGGTGAGATCTTCGCCGCCATTTGCCACAGGGTTTATGAAAGAGCCCAGAGCGAGCCGGAGTTGGAGGGCATGGGCACCACCTTGACCGCCGTGCTCTCCGATGCCGAGAGGGTGGACTGGGCCCATGTAGGCGACAGCCGCCTTTATCGCTGGAGCGGGAACCGCCTGACCCAAATCACCCGTGACGACACCGCCGCAGCCTTCATGGTTGAGGAAGGCATGATCGACAGCGAGGAAGCAAACCGTCACCCCGCCCGTCACATGCTCTTTGATTGCGTGGGGTGTGGTGACTGTGAGCCGGACACCGGCAGCTTTGGCCCCGAGCCGGGTGAGTTGCTCCTTCTGACCAGCGATGGGCTGCACGAAAAGGTGGTGCAGGGCGATTTGGAAAAAGCGATGGCCTCTGCCAAGGATTTGCCTGCTGTTGCTCATGAGTTGGTGGGCCTGGCCCTGGACGCGGGCGGTAGCGACAACATCACGGTGGTGTTGGTTGGGTTGTGATACCGGCCGGCAGGCAAATTTGCCACGGGCTTACAAACCAACTCTGCCCTGGTTAGACTATAAGTAAGAGCATAAATGGGTATGCGGCAAACAGGAGGGACTAGGCTATGCGCATCTCAGAGACAAAATACATTGATCCCGTCTGCTTCATGAGCGTCAATCCTCAGGAGACGGACATATACGTGGACTACCAGGGAGAGCGTTACTTTTTTTGCGCGGAGGGCTGCAAGCAGAAGTTCATGGCTGATCCCACCAAATACATAAAACCCAAAAGCTGGTGGGATCGGTGGCTGGACAAGCACATTAGGGCCAATGAAGAGGAGTTCGGCCCAGAAGGGCCCGAATGCCATACCAAGCTGATGGGCCCTCCCGGCAGCAAGTGCCACTAATGCCATCCAAAGAAATCTAGAGCAAAGCAATGCTTAGATTTAACAGGCTATTCTCTTTGATTCTGGCCTTGGCGCTGCTTGTAGGCTGGCAAGCCCTTGATTCCGTGGGTGCGGAGGCAAATCCAGCCTTTGCCGCGGAGCAAAACACCCTAGCATTGCAGAATAACCAAACCAAGGACCTGAAGTGGTTCAAGGAGCAGATGGGCATCGCACCCCAGTACCAGGAGACATCGACCGGGGTGCTCGGCATGTCCTGGCCACATTTTTTGGTGATGGCCTTTTTAGTGGTCTTTTTCTTCGTGGCCCTCATAGCGGTGTATGTGCGTAACCGGCGCACCCGGCAGCTTTTAATAGAACTGGTTAAGGAGAAAAGCCATGAGCCTCAAGGTTGAGTTCCGAAAATCAGGCATAACCGTGGAATGGGATTCCAAGTATGAGAGCTTGCTGGAGTTGGCCCAGGCCAGCGGGGTGGATATAGATAGCCAGTGTGAACAAGGGTTCTGCGGCACCTGCAAGACTAAGCTTATCTCCGGTGAAGTTGACATGGAGACCACCGACGGCCTGGAGCCCGAGGACGAGGAAGGGGGCATGATCTTGCCCTGCGTGGCGGTACCTACCATCGACGTGGCACTGGACGCCTGAAAGAGGTCGCATCGTGCTGGACGACCGCACTGCCAACTTACTCCTAGCTGGTTTCGTGGGAGCCCTGGCTATCGGCAGTTTAGCCATCCCCACTCACCCTTTTAGTGGTTCACTAATAGGGCATGCGGTGGGGGTGGCTGGCGCGACGCTCATGGCCTGCGCCCTTATTTATCCCTTCCGCAAGCGAGTGCTAAAGAAGAAGGGACGAAAAAACCCCATTGGGTCACACATCTTCTTTGGGTCGATTGGACCTACTCTGGTGTTGTTGCATGCGGGCAACGAGCCGGCGAGTCCCATCGGCCTCCTAATTTACATGAGCCTGCTACTCATAGTTTTTAGCGGTATTGTGGGACGCTTCCTGTTCAAAAAGGTCAACCGCTCCGTCAAAGAACATACGGCAGAGTTGGACCAACTTCATGAGCTTTTGGAACTTAAGCGTCGGGATGTGACGCCCGAGGATTTGAAGGCCTTCCTGGAGGCCGAAACCGGATCTCAACCAGATGCGAGGCAGTGCCAGAGTTGCCAGGAACTCAGAGACGTGGCCTTGTCCATAGCCGAGGGTGAGCACACCCTGGCGGTGTTCGACCGAACCAAATGGTTATTCACGCGCTGGTCCATGGTGCACCGATACCTCACTACGCTCCTGTTTGCTCTGTTGGCGGTGCACATTCTAGTAACAATGTACTACGGGCTCAGGTGGCTGCCGTGAAGCGATGGTTGCATCTGGTTCTAGTAGGGCTCATTTTAGCTAGTTCGGCTTGGCTTTTCTTTTACGACGCCGCGGCTCAGCCCGGGGATTTGAGCCAGGTGCATCGTCAGGCTGCCTCCTGCCCGGACTGCCACCGCCCCTGGCGCGGCGTTTCGGATGGCCAATGCCTAACTTGCCACGATTTTCGGGATATAAATCTCTTACGGCCTGCGTTGCGCTTCCACGAAGAACAGAGGCTCTGCTTGCGTTGCCACCGTGAACACGCTGCTGGAGCACGGCCGGTTGCAGCCATGGACCACACCCTCTTGAACGGCGAACTGGGGTGCACCCTCTGCCACTTAGATCCCCACGGTAACAAATTCGGGGGAGACTGCCGTCAGTGCCATGGCCTCAAAGCATGGAGTGTGCCCGGCTACCGGCACCCCTCAGCAGACCAGCGGCAGTGTTACCGATGTCATCCCACCCCGGCCTCCCACAAAGGCGAGCATTACCAGGAGATCATCCTCGGGTTCCACCTGAGGAATCACCCTGAAGTGCGCCAAGCACCGTCCGAGGATTGCTGGCGCTGCCATGTGACGCATGATTGGCGTCACCTCAAGATGGCCGGCTACCGCAAGCCACAGGAATAAGGCTTAGTCATCGCGACGATTTTGGAAGTACCGCTCTAGTTCGGAGATGGTCGGCATGCCCCGGAATACCAGCTCGCCATCCACCAGGATGTTGGGGGAGCCTTTAACGTTCAGGCGCTTTTGTAGCTCAGGGTCATCCTCAAGGTACCGAATCGAGTAAGGAATCCCCAATTTCTTGAGCTCCGCCTGAAGAATGGGGCAGTGATAGCAACTGCGGGTCACCGCTAATTCAACATCCATAAAACTTCCTCCTTGGAGTCTTTCCAGAAATTTTATTTGAGGCGGCCATCCTGCTCCACCTCTCTTGGTCCACTACCCAAGGCTGGCCGGGGCTACTCCTTAGACGGCTAGGTAGGTGCGTATGATGGCCAGCGCCAAGGCGGCGATTGCCAGAAAGGCCGCAGTGGCCCAGCTCGCCTGTTTTAACTTGGTGGTTCGCATACCCTTATTCTCCCGGCGATAGTAACGCTACCGCGTCTAGTCCAAAAAGCGAAATACCTCGGCATGTATCCTATTATCGGCCACCCCCATCTCCCGCAAGATTAAGCGGGCGGCCGCGAGCAGACCGGGCGGACCGCATAGGTAGAAGCCTCTGCCATCCATGCCCTCTGCCAAGTGACGCATAAGCATCTCGCGGCTGATATGGCCGGTCTCGCCCCGCCAGCCCTCGGGCGGCTGCTTGAGGACGTGCACCAGCGTCAGCTTGGGCGAGCCCTGCTCAGCCATGTCCTCCAGCTCGCGCCGGAACACCGCCTGGTTCAGGTCGGGGTTAGCGTAGAAGAGCGTGACCGGCGTCGTCGTGCCGGTGTCGCGCAGGTGGCGCAACATGCTCATCACCGGGGTGATGCCGATGCCGCCGGCGATGAACACCAACTCGCGCTCGTCGGGGTGGAGCGTGTGACTAAAGCGGCCGAAGGGCCCGTGCACAGCCACCCGGTTGCCTGGACGCAGGTTGCTTACCCGGGAGGTGAAGTCGCCCAGGGCCTTTATGGTGGAGGCGCGCACGTCCTTTCGCTCCGGGCTGGAGGATATGGTGAAGTGATGCTCCTGGCGGGGCAATCCCTCGGCGTCCAGGGGAGTCAGGAAATGGAACTGGCCGGGCAGGTGGGAATAGGGCTCCTCTCCCGCCGGGGGCGCCAGTTCCACGGTAGTGGCCTCGTCGGTCTCGGCCCGCACCCGTTCGACCGCCCAGGCCCGCCGGGCCAGCAGGGCCGGCCGCGCCAGACGGTGCCAGGTGAACACCACCGCCGCCGCGGCCAGCGCCAAATACCACCAGACTTGCAGCGTCGGCTGGTGCAGGTCGTGCCCGGCGTTGAGGCTGTGCACGAACACCCCCGCCAAGATGGCCGGTCCCAGCAGGTCGTGGGCCAGCCGCCAGTGCTCAAAGGCGATGGACCGGCGTCGCTGGAAAAGCCCCATGGCCACGCTTATCACCACCAGCAGCAGGCACAGCTTGCCTAACAGGATGTACCAGGGCAGGCGCAATGAGTACAGTAGCTCCCAGTGGCCCTCGCCGGCGGCCATCAGCACCGGGTGCAGCACCAGCATGCCCAGGGCGATCAGGGCCATGTTGCGATGAAAACGCACCACCATGTCCAGGCCGAAGGGCCGGGTGAGGGGCTTGAAGCGCGCAACTAAAAAAACCTGCAGCATTAAAATCATGAAGCCCAGCAGGCCCATGGTGCGGCCAATCTCCGATACTAGGCCATGGCCACCATGAAGGGCCCCGGCCAGAGCCAGCACCGCCAAGGGGGAGAGCAGGAGGACCCAGTAAAGGGCGAACAGTAACAGAGCCATGAAGTCCTCCCTTAGTGTGAGGTAGGGTCGCAATTATGCCGGGTCGCTTGCAAGTTTGTTTTGAGGCTGTATGCCATCGCTCACAAACGGCTCACGTGGAGGCATGCCAATAATAGGGACCCTTGCAGTAGAGGCGCTTCCACCTGACGGTTCCAACGGCCTTCACTTTTATTATGGGGGCAAATCGCTTGGCTTCAAAATAAGTATCATTGCTCAAATGACCACGGTCAAAATACTGTAGTCTGCCAGAGAATCGGAACGGCGGGATTAGTGGACAGGCCCGGCCATATACTAGCCAAGGGAATAGGATCAGTTACAAAGAGTCAGGCATCGTCGCGGTATTGCTACGTGGCCAGTCATGTTTGTTTTTCACTTATTCGCGTTGGCCGCGGCCACATGGAGTGAGGCCCGTCTGCAGGAAGATCGATGTTAATCGAGGTGCCCTCACCGGGAGTGCTATCGACCTTCATGGTGCCATGGTGCTCTTGGACTATCCTTAGGGCGATGGCCATGTTCATGCCTACGGCATCGGCCTTGGAGGTAAACATTGGATCAAACAAGTAGGGCATGTCCCCTGGCGATATGCCTTTTCCTGTATCGCTGATCGTGACCACAAAACCGTCCGATGTGTTCCGCAGTTTAATGCCAAGTATTCCCCCGTTATCCATGGCATCAATGGCGTTGTTCAGCAGTATGTTAAAAAGCTTTTCCAGAAGTAACGGATCGGACCGCAGAATATGTCCGCCAGTCGTAGGGGAAGAACCATAATCATATTGTAATTTAATATTCTTTTGTTGGGCTGGACCATGAAACTTATTTACCATCGAGGATAGCGTCTGATGCAGATCGACTGGCTTTGTTTTTACCTCGGACAAGTCTGTATATTCCCTCACGCTGGATACAATTTGTTCCAAACGCTTGCTTGCCGAGACGATGCGCTGCAAATATTGCCTTTCGTTTTCTCCGCCAACGCCTTTTTGCAGTAAATGGCTCGCCAGCCCTCCTATGCTGGTCACGGGATTTCTTATGGAATGGGCGACCGCTCGCGCCACGCGCTCCATACCGTCCATCTTTTCCGACAACAGGCGGCGGTGGTACTCCATCATCTGGGTGGCGTCTCTAATCACCAATAAAATGTTCCAACCCTCCTTTGGGGCCCGATCATCGAGGGACACATATTTCACTTGAACCACAAGCTCTTGTGCGGAATGCCCTTTGCGGTAGGAAAAAATATTGTGCTTGCCGCTGATTTTTTCCTGCAGGATGCGATCAATAAAATCAAAAAGGTTCTGGTTGTAAGGACCGGGTCCTAATAATTCCAGCAAATTTTCCCCTTCGATCTTATTGTTGGCATAACCAAAAATCTTGTTCGCCGCCGGATTGCTCAGGACCACGGTGCCCTTGTGGTCCAGCCAAACCAGACCATCATCCAAGAGCTGGAAAATTGCCTTCAAATATTCAGTACGGTTTTCCATGGCTAATTATTATCCTGCAGTTTATTGCTTTCTTGGATACCGCCCTATGTGATGACTCATCACCATGACCACACCTATTTTTCTAAATCCTCCTTCATGCTCAGGTATTGCTCCCGGTCAATTTCGCCAGATGCGTATCTTCGTTTTAGAACATCAAGTGCATTTTCGCCTCGCACTATGTCCTGAGAATTCCCTTTTCTTATGGCCCATTTACTGCCCAAATATATGGCTAAGATTACCAATAGCCAAAAAATGATCATTGAGAAGCCCCCCATCCATCCTCCTCCCCACATCATATGGGGCCCCCAATAATCATTGTAGCCTGCCTCTTTTTGAGCCCAAGAGTTACTTGGGAGAATTAGCATTAGGCCAAATGCAATCATTAGCATTTTCTCTTTAATATGACGCATAATTTCCCATCTCCAGAGGTTGAAATGGCCCCATTTACGTACACCCAGAAACCCAGGCGTGGAAGGGCTAAGGAGGCAATCCTAAATCAGGCGACAGGTCCCCGGGGAACGATGGCGTCGCAGCCGGAGCCATTTTTAAGGTCACAGACGCTAAAAGGGTCGTGTGATCGGCCCCTAGCTGAGGAGAGAGTTGTGTCCTCCCCAGCCAAGGGCCACGTTTTGTCAAACCCTACCTACTGCAGGCCCCATCCCTTGAGCATTTTCTTCTGCTCTGAGGTGAGCACCTTTTTTACCTGCTGCAAGTAGTCTAAACTGGCCAAGAAAAGCTCGGCCTTTAGCTCGGCCGTCTTGGCGAAGAGCTGCTTGACCTTGTCCGCGTCCACTTCAGGCTGGTTTAACAAGTTCAGCATGGCCAAACGCTGCTGAAGGAGTTGGCTGCGAACCCCGGCCATCTTATCCAGGCGCTTGTAGGCAAGCGCGCGCACCTTTTCCCACTGATCAGGGCTCAAATTCAGGTAGGGCAGCATGCGGCCCATATTCATCATCCCGCCCATCATGCCGTAGCCACCGCCCATCATGCCCATGCCGTGACCGTAGCCACCCATCATCATGCCGGGACCCATCATGCCGTAGCCGCCACCCATCATGTGGCGCATCATCATGCCCATCATGCCGGGACCCATCATGCCCATGCCGCCGCCCATCATGCCTGGGCCCATCATGCCGTAGCCGCCCATGCCCATCATGCCGGGACCATAGCCGTAGCCGCCGAGCATCTTGCCGCCGCCGCTGCCCATGCCGCCGCCCATCATCATGCCGGGGCCATAGCCACGGCCCATCATGCCGTAGCCAGGTCCGTAGCCCGGGCCCATCATGCCATAGCCTGGGCCGTAACCCTGCGGCGGGTACTGACCTTGCTGCTGCATCTGGTTTGGCGGCATCATGCCCTGGCTACCCACCTGGGCCAAGGCCAAGCTGGCGGACAGGATAATGCACATGGAAGCCAAGATAACTACCCAAAATTTATTGTGCATAATATCGATACCTCCTTGGTTTTGTTAAATGGATGCTGGCTCTTCATGGCCGGGTGTCTACCCATGGGTCTTGCTGTAAAGTGGCCTTGTCGACCGCGAGGCAGCCGGTAACAATTGATTACCCAAACAGGCTCCTGCTTTTTCAGCCGGTCTGCAGTTAAGAACCCAAAGCTTCAAGGCTATCCCGGATGACCTCTGCCGAGGCATTTAGAGCTTCCAGTTCCCCAGGGTCTAGGGGGAATGCCAAGTCACTCTTGACACCCTGCCAGCCCACCAACCTAGGCCAGGAAAAGCACACCGAGGGCAGACCATGCGCCCCCTCCCAAAGGGCGGAAACTGTCAGCACGCTGTCCTGGTCCATCAAAATTGTTTCCACGATCCGAGTTACCGCCAGCCCTATGGCCCAGTTGGTACTGCTCTTGCGGCGGATAATTTTGTAGGCGGCGTTGCGGACCTGCTCATCTATGTTCTGCTTGACTCCCAGCATGCATGAAGCGGTGCACACCGGACACATCTCGCTCAAGGGGGCTCCCGCCAGGTTGGCATGGCTCCATACCAAAACCTCGCTGTCGCCATGCTCGCCCACCACGTAGGCGTGCACGTTGCGTACGTCCACCCCGCAGTTCTGCGATAACAGATGCCTAAAACGGGAGGAGTCCAGCATGGTACCGGAACCAATCACTCTGCTCCGTTCTAGACCCGATTCCTGTAACAGCACCTGGGTGAGGATATCCACAGGGTTGGTTACCATGAGAATGATGGGGTCGGGGTTGTGCGTGAGGATAAGCGGGACAATCTTTTTAATGATTGCGGCGTTCTTGCGGGTCAAATCAAGTCGGGACTCCCCAGGCTTTTGGGCCGCCCCGGCGGTGATGACCACGATGTCCGCATCTCCACAAAGTTCATAGCCGCCAGATTCTACTACCACCGGCTGCAAGAAGGATAAGCTATGCGCCAGGTCCATCGCCTCCCCAGCAGCCCGGTCAGGGTCACGATCGATCAAGGCCAGACGGCGGGCCACACCGTTGATGATCAAGGCATAGGCAAAGCTGGAACCGACCATGCCCGCGCCGACCACCGCCACTTTGCGCCCAGGCCTGTCTTGTCGGGCCATTTGCTGCCTCTTCCCTCTCTCAGTTACCGATCTTCAAGAACCTGGCGTTGATAGCCACGATCACCGTGGACAGGGACATGAGCACCGCCCCCATGGCCGGGCTAAGCAGCACGCCCCAAGAGATCAGCACCCCGGCCGCCAGGGGTATGGCGAAGGCATTGTAGCCAGTTGCCCAGATCAGGTTCTGGATCATCTTTCGGTAGGTGGCCCGGGACAATTCGATCAGGGCCAGGGCGTCCATGGGGTTGCTCTTGACCAGCACGATGTCCGCCGTCTCCACCGCCACGTCGGTGCCCGCGCCGATGGCGATGCCCACGTCGGCCTGGGCCAGGGCCGGGGCGTCGTTGACCCCGTCGC